>METI01000216.1:7220-19895 GCA_001771285.1 candidate division NC10 bacterium RIFCSPLOWO2_12_FULL_66_18 | reverse complement strand
ATGACCAATTTCCAATGACCAATGATGGTGGGCGCGCACAGCGCGCCGTCACGGGGCTTCACGGACATCCCATCCGCAATTGGTCATTGGTCATTGGGATTTGGTCATTCCCCGCGATTATTCGCGTACATGTTCGCGAATAATCCGGGTTAGCTTCTCCGGCGCCAGGCGGCCAACCGCTTCTGGATCTCCGCTTCCAATCCGCGATCGGTGGGGCGGTAGTACACGCGGCCCCGCAGACTCGCCGGCAGATGATCCTGCTCCACCTGGGCGTCCTGGTGGTCGTGCGCGTACTTGTAGCCCTCACCGTAGCCCAGATCCTTCATCAGCGGGGTCGGGGCGTTGCGGATGTGGAGGGGCACCGGCTCTGCCGGGGCAGAGGCCACGTCGGCCTGCGCCTCGTTGAAGGCGACGTAGACGGCGTTACTCTTCGGCGCCGTGGCCAGGTAGGTCACGCACTGGGCCAGGGCCAGTTCTCCCTCCGGGGTTCCGAGGAAATGGTAGGCCTCCTTGGCCGCCACGGCCAACGACAGCGCCTGGGGATCGGCGTTCCCGATGTCCTCCGAGGCGAAGCGGATCAGGCGCCGCGCGATGTACAGAGGGTCTTCACCGGAGGCCAGCATCCGCGCCAGCCAGTAGAGGGCCCCGTCCGGATCGCTGTCCCGCAGGCTCTTGTGCAGCGCCGAGATCAGATTGAAGTGCTCCTCCCCCGCCTTGTCGTAGAGCAGGCTCCTCCGTTGCGCCGCCTCCTGGATGATGGGCAAGCTGATGACGCCGGGCTCGGCCGACGCCTCGGCCAGGCGGGCGGACAGGTCCAGCAGATTAAGGGCGGCGCGGGCATCCCCGTTGGCCCAGCGGGCGATGGCGGCCAGGGCGTCCTCGGCAACTTGCAGCGAGTTCTTCCCCAGTCCCCGGTCAGGGTCCTTGAGCGCCCGGTCCAGGATCAGGCGGATCTCGGCCTCGGACAGCGGGTGCAGGACCAGGACCTTGGTGCGGGAGAGCAGGGGGGCGATCACCTCGAAGGAGGGATTCTCGGTTGTGGCGCCGATCAGGGTGATGGTGCCGCGTTCCACGTGGGGCAGGAACGCGTCCTGCTGCGCCTTGTTGAAGCGGTGGATCTCGTCCACGAAGAGGATGGTGCGCTGGCCCGCGCCGCGGAGTCTGCGATCGGCCTCGGCGATGACCTCCCTGATCTCCTTGATGCCCGAGGTCACCGCGGAGAACGGGATGAACGCCGCCCGCACGTGACCCGCGATGAGGATCGCCAGAGAGGTCTTGCCCGTGCCGGGCGGCCCCCAGAGGATCAGCGACGGGACCTCCCCCTGCTCCAGGGCGACCCGGAGGACCTTGCCCTCGGCCAGCAGGTGCGCCTGGCCGACAAACTCCTCCAGGGTCCTGGGCCGCATCCGGTCGGCCAGGGGAGCCGCCTTTCGCGGCGGCGGGGATTCGCGGGGGAAGAGTTCGAGGCTCATGGCAATCGCGGTGCGATGTGCGAAGTTCAAGGTTCAACGTTGAACCTCGAACTTTGAACGGCGAACCGCCGCGTTCGCTAGAAGCGAACGGCGGCGATGAAGTCCATGCAGCGTCCGAACTGCTCGGGGGTCAGCCGGCCGGCGTCACGCAGGTGCGCCAGGACGGCGGAGATCCGCAGGGCGCTGTGCAGGGCGTATCCCTTCTCGCGGAGCCGATCGGCCCCGCCCTGCTCCCGGTCCAGGAAGATCACGAAGTCCTTGACCACCAGGCCGGCCTCCAGGAACGGCGCGGCCGCCTCGAACTTGCTGGCCCCGTCGGTGATCACGTCGTCAATCAGGACGACCACCTCACCCGGAGTAAAGGTTCCCTCGATGGCCCGGCGGGTGCCGTGATCCTTGACCTCCTTCCGGGCGTAGAGCATGGGGAGATTCCCCGCCAGAGCCACGGCCGTGGCGATCGGGAGGCCGGCGTAGGGAATCCCGGCGATCCGATCAAGGCGGAGCGGTCGAAGGATGTCCAGGATGCGCAGGGCAACGGCCTGGAGGATGGGCGGGTGCGCGATGATGCCACGAAGGTCCACGTAGAAGGGGGACAGGACCCCGGACTTCAGCCGGAACTCGCCGAACTTCAGGGCCTGGATCTCGTACAGGTCATTGACCAGCTTGCGCTCGGCATCGCTCAGCATCGGGAACCTCTCACTCGGCTCGTGGCTCGCGGCTCTCGGCTCTGCCCAGACGGCACTCGTCCGTGATTCGCTGCGCCGCCTCGACGGGATCCTTCGCCGCCAGGATCGGGCGTCCGACAACCACGTAGTCCGCGCCGGCCCGGATGGCTTCTCCCGGGGTCATCACCCGGCGCTGGTCGCCCCGCTCCGCCCCGGCCGGCCGGACCCCCGGCGTCACGATGAGAAAGCCGGGGCCGCACGCCTGCCGGATGTCGGCGATCTCGTGGGGCGAGGCCACAACCCCGTCCAGCCCGGCGGCCTTGGCCTCTCGCGCCAGGTGCAGCACGTGGTCCCGCAGCGTCCGGACGGTCCCGAGGGTCGCCTGGAGATCTTTCTCCTCCACGCTCGTCAGGACGGTGACGCCCAAGACGAGGGTCCGCCCACCCGCGCCAGTGGCGGCCGCGGCCATCATGGCCGGGCCGCCACTGGCGTGCACGTTCAGCATCCAGACACCCAGGCTCGTGGCCGCCGCCACCGCTCCCCCCACGGTGTTGGGAATGTCGTGGAACTTCAGGTCCAGGAATACCCGCAGGCCGAGGTCGTGCATGGCATGAACCGCGCGCGGCCCCTCGGCGGTGAAGAGCTGGCTCCCGATCTTGACTCCGGCCAGATGCGGGGCCAGGCGCCGGGCCAGATCCGTGGCCTCGGAGAGCGTCGGGACATCCAGGGCCACGATCAGGCGGCTGGTCGGATCAGGCATGCCGAACTCCGTTCCGCTCAGTGCTTCTGGCCAGAATTACGGTGACGTACTGTCTCGACGCAGCCTTTCGATCCCCTCTCCCCACTGTGGGCCAGGGTGAGGGGGGACCGTCGGGTACCCTCTGGGTCTGGGTGCGGCGCCTCTCCTTGCACCCTCACCCCCGCCCTCTCCCATCCAGGGCATATGCGCTAACTTAGAAGTCTTTTCCTGCTATCCCCCCTTTGTCAAAGGGGGGCCAGGGGGGATTTCTGCATTCAACTGTTCGGCAGCGATCCGATAGATCGCCTCCGCCACAGCATCGCTTTCTTTCAGAACTTCTCTACTGTTAAAGCGCAACACCTTCAGACCAAGCGAGACCAAGTACCTATCCCGAGTTCTGTCTTTCAGGGCGTGATCGCCTTCCAGGTGCTGGGCGCCATCCACTTCCACGACCAGCTTTGCCCGTGGCGCGAAGAAATCCACAATGTGCTCACCGATGGGTTTCTGCCGATAGAACTGGATGCCAAGAAGCTGTTTGTTCCGCAAGCGTGACCAAAGAGCTGCTTCACTGTCTGTCAGATTCTTCCGCAATCGACGGGCCTTGTCTTTGAGATGAGCATTGTACTTCAACATGGCACAACCCCGATTGAAATCCCCCCTCCCCCCCTTTTTCAAAGGGGGGCTTAAGTTAGCGCATATGCCCATCCAGGGAGAGGGGGCAGAAATGAGTGTCACCGTATTTGCGTTCCGCAGCACTTAGCCTGATCCGGCCTTGAACGTGCGGAAGCGCACCGTCGAATCCGGGAGGCAGAACTTGTCAATCTCGGACAGCTCGAGCTCGTGGATCTCGGCCGTGCCCACCTCGACTTCCCGGAAGACGGCCACGGCACCCACGAGTGACTCGAGGTCGGTCCGGGTGAAGCGGAGGAGGTTGACCCAGGCGAAGTCAATGTCCACGTCCAGGGTGGGCAGAGGCGCGACGCGGAATGCGGCCAGGGCCTCTGCGATGGCCAGGCGGAAGGTTCCGAGGGTGGGCGTATCGTAGAACCCCTGAACGAAGACTGCGGACCGGTTTACGTTCACTCCCCGGAAGTGCACCGTGAGCGGAGGCAGATCGGAGATCAGGCGGCTCAGGATCTCTCCTATCTCCCGGATGTCGGCATCCACGCGGGTGTATTTGCCGTAGTCGTAGATGCCCCGGATCGTGAAGTGGAACGAGGCCGTGGGATACCCGAAGGCCGGACCGGCGCGGAGCAGCCGGGCCTGCATATCCAGGAGCGCCGGGTGGAGAGTCGGGGGAATCCGCGCCAGCAGCGTGAGGCAACGGCGCTGATCCTCTTCCGGCTGGTCGAGGAACGGATCAATGTGGGCCTCGCCCCGCAAGAGCCGGGTGCGGTTCAGGCGCCACATCTCTTCGGTGAGGCGCTCCTGGGCCGCCCGGTACGGGCTGACGGACGGGGCGGTATCCTGTGAACGTGGGCGCATCGCTTCTCCAGGTCGACGGTAGCGTATCACGGAGGCGGAATGAGCGTCAATGAACGGCAAGAGCAACAACAGGGGCCAGGGGCCGGGGGTCAGGGGTCGGTTCCCCAACCCCAATCCCTAACCCCCAGCACCCGGCTTCTATTAGGTGGCGGCCGATGGCTGAAGGCTGCTTTCCCAGCCGTTGACATCGAGCCGGGGGTCGGCATACAGTGACCACATGTTTCGCTTCCGGATCAGCATTCTCGCCGGGATCTCGATCCTCATGGTTGCCCCTGGAGCGGCCGCCTTCCACACCGCACCAGAAGTACGCGCCGGCATGCTGCGGGCGGCCGACCTGATCCTGAACCTGGACGTGGATGCGGCGGAGACGGAATGCCAGGCCCTCTTGACGCTGCCCCAGGGCGAGGCGACGGGCAAATTCTGCCTCGGCCTGGTGACGCTCACCCGGGCGGAGGACAAGGACGATCCCAATCCCGACCTGGACCGCTTCCTCGCGCAGGCGGCGGACGCGGTCGCGGCCGCCGAGACGTTGGAGCGCTCCCAACCGACGGATGCGGAGGTGAAGCTGCTCCTTGGCCTCGT
Source organism: candidate division NC10 bacterium RIFCSPLOWO2_12_FULL_66_18 (assembly GCA_001771285.1). Lineage (GTDB taxonomy): Bacteria > Methylomirabilota > Methylomirabilia > Methylomirabilales > 2-02-FULL-66-22 > 2-02-FULL-66-22. The sequence goes on along the minus strand of METI01000216.1, from coordinate 14,952 downwards.
CCACGGGAGCAAGGCGCTGGCCGACGGGGCGCGGAAGAACTACCTGGCAGCCTTCCAGTCCCTGCGCGAGGCGCACCGCCGGTTCCAGGAGGCGCTCCAGCTCGATCCGAACCTGGTGGACGCCTACTACGGCATCGGGCTCTACAACTTTTCCCTGGGGCGGTTGCCGGCCCTGCTGAAGCCGCTGGTCACGATCGTTCTGCCGCGGGGCGATCCGGCCCACGGCCTCCAGGAACTGGACCGCGTGGCAGAGCAGGGGACCTCCCTCAAGATGACGGCCCGGGTGGCCCTGCTCCACCTGTATGCGGGCCCCGAGGAGAAATATGCCGAGGCGCTGCGGCTGGGGCGGGACCTGCTCCAGCACTATCCGGGAAACCCGGACCTCTATTTCACCACGGCACACGCCGCCTCGGAACTCGGCCGCACGGGAGAGGCGCTGGAGATCGCGCGGCGCCTGTCCCGAAACATGGCCGAGGGTCGCCCCCATTTCATCCCGGAACTTTCGGCGCGGTACAACCAGCTCATGGGCAAAATCTACATGGAGCACGGCGAGTACGCCACGGCCCTCACGTTCTTCCAGCGCGCCGTCCAGGCCCCAACACCCGCGCGGTACCGCTGGGTCACCGCCTGGGCCTGGACCCGCTCGGGCATGATCCATGACCTCCAGGGGGACCGCGAGGAGGCCGTGCGACGCTACCGCAAGGCACTGGGCGTGGAGACCGAGGGGATCGCCAAGGATCTGGCCCGGCGCCACCTGGAGACCCCGTACCGCGGGCGCGCCCGTCCTGCGTCGTGACTGAACTCCCTCGCCGTCACGAAAGGAACCATCCCGAATGCCCAAGCGATCTGCTCACCGTCACGCACAGGAGCACGCCGAGAAGTCGGGCTCGCGCGGGCCGGCGGCCAACCCGTGGCTGCTCCACGCGGTGGTCTTCGTCTGCGGCGCGGTGCTCATGGGCCTGGAGATCGTGGGGAGCCGGATCCTGGCGCCCTACTTCGGCAACTCCATCTTCGTGTGGGGGAGCCTCATCAGCGTCGTCCTGGCGGCGCTCAGCCTGGGGTACTGGCTGGGCGGGATCGCAGCGGACCGCTGGCCGCGCCTCCACGTCCTGGGCGTCCTCATCGCCATCCCGGGTGTCATGATCGCGCTCTTGCCCTTCGCCTATCCCCCGTTGAACCGCGCCATCGCCGGGAGCGACCTGGGGGCGCGGCTCAGCCCCCTCGTTTCCAGCCTGGTCCTTTTCCTGGTTCCCAGTGTGTTCCTGGGGACGGTCTCGCCCTTCGCCGTGCGGTTGCAGGCTCGGACGGTGGCCTCGGTCGGGACCACGGCGGGGGCCCTGTACGCGGTGTCCACTGCGGGCAGCATCGCGGGAACGCTCCTCACGGCGTTCTACCTCATCACGGTCCTGGGCGTGGGGAATATCGTCCACGGCCTCGGCCTGACGCTGCTCCTGGTGGCCGTGGCGGCTTTCCTCGGGGGACGGCGAGTCGTGCGTGCCGTCCTCGCGCTCGTGTGCGCCGGCGTGCTGCTGTCGGCCATGGTCTGGGAGGCGCGGACGCGGGCGGCGGAGCCGGGGCTCATCCTGGACATGGACTCCTTCTACAACCACATTCACGTCGTGGACGACGGCGGCACGCGCTACATGGACTTCGACAATCTGCGGCAGAGCGCCATGCTCCTTCAGGATCCGTGGGAGCTCCGCCTGCGCTACACCCGATTCCTGGCGCTGGCCCTGGCCTTCCAGCCCGAACCCAAGCGGGTCCTGATCCTGGGCCTGGGCGGCGGATCATTCCCCAAGCGGCTCTACCGGGATTTTCCCCAGGTCGTGGTGGACGCGGTGGATATTGACCCCGAGGTCCTGACCATCGCCACGCGTTACTTCCAGGTCCCGCAGGATTCCCGGATGCGCCTTCACCCCAAGGACGGCCGCCGCTTCGTCCGGGAAACGGACGCGAAGTACGATCTGATCTTCCTGGACGCCTATAATTCCGACACCATCCCGTTCCACCTGACGACCCGCGAGTTCTACCGGGAACTGGAGGAACGCCTGGCCCCCGGTGGGATCGTGGTGTCCAACATCATCGGGAGCCTGCGGGGACCCCAGAGCGCCTTCTTCCGGGCCATGTACCGGACGCTGGCGGAGAGCTTTCCCAGGGTTCACGTGATCCCGACCTACGACGTGAGCGGGGGCTTCCCGCTCAGCGAGATCAACATCATCCTGATCGCCACGCAGGACCGCACGCGACTGACCCGGGCCGAGCTGATGGCGCGGGTGGGCCGGGTAGGCGGAAGGTTGGTCCCGGCCTCGGACCTGGTGGAGTATGCTTCGTACCTGCTGGAGCTCCCCATTCCGGTCTCGGATGTCCCCATCCTCACCGACGATTACGCGCCGGTGGAGCTCCTCCGTGCCTCGTAACGCGACCCCGCCGGCCGAAATGTCGGTTGTCAGTTGTCGGTTGTCCGTTTTCCATTGGGCGGCATTTCCGCATGAATGAGATTCCTCCCGAGGTCTTCGCAGAGTACGAGGCCCTGAACGCCAGGGTGGAGGGGTTCCAGGTCCGCGTCCGCGAGCGCTATCCCGGTCAGATCGAGTGTCGCGCCGGTTGCAGCGAGTGCTGCCGGAGGATCCCGCGGCTGATCCTATCGCCGGTCGAGGCATTCTACTTGCGGGAGCAGTTGCGGCAACTCCCGCCGGAGGAGCAGGCGCGGCTCCGCGAGGCCAGCCGGACCGCCATGCCCCCCTGCCCGATCCTCACCGACGATGCCTGCCGGTTGCACCGGAATCGTCCCCTGCTCTGCCGGACGTACGGCTACCCGACGCTCAGCCCAGAGCTGCTGACGATCGGCGAACCCGCCCTGAACTACTGTTACAAGAACTTCACCGGCCTCACCGGTCCCAATACCCTGGACCCGGATTGCGTCATGAACGTGGACCGGGCGACCCAGGAGCTGTGGGAGATCAATGCACGCTTCGTGAGGGAGCGGTGGGGGGTCGCCTTTGACCGGAGCATGGCCTTCACGGTCCAGGAGGTTCTGCAGGGTGTCCTGGACAAATGGTCGCCCGCCGGGAGCCGCCGCGTCGCCGGCGCAGGCGGCTCGGGGGGCGGAGGTGCAGGGAATTCCCGGCCATAAGCCCACGGAGGGCCTTCGGATATAGACCCCGGATTATCTGGTATCAACGCTGTTCAGTTGCCAATTTTGCCTTGACGGGTCGCTCAAATTCTGGTACATAAGCGGCACCTTTTAAGCGGGCTCTGTGAAGCCCGTAAAGGAGCCTGGGTGTGCTTGCAATAACGCTGGGGAATCGTACAAACCTCCTTGCCCGCGAGGGCGAGGAGGTTTTTTTATGCCCGGAGGTCCTATGAGCCAGCGCCGCGAGAAGGCCCAGATCCTGGACGCGGCGGGGATCACCCGCGCCATCACCCGCATCGCGCACGAAATCGTTGAGCGAAATAACGGCGTGCAGGATATCGTCCTGGTCGGCCTCCGGAGCCGCGGGGTGGACCTGGCACACCGGATCGCGGTCAAGCTGGAGGAGATCGAGGGGACCAAGGTCCCCGTGGGGGCGCTGGATATCACCCTGTACCGGGACGATCTGGGCAAGGCGGAGACCCAGCCCGTTGTCCGACGGACCGAGATCCCGTTCGCGATCAACGACAAGAAGGTCGTCCTGGTGGATGACGTGCTGTATACCGGCCGTTCGTGCCGGGCGGCCATGGACGCGCTGATGGACCTGGGGCGGCCGCGGTTGCTCCAGCTCGCCGTGCTGGTGGATCGCGGCCACCGAGAGTTGCCGATCCGGGCGGATTATGTGGGGAAGAACATGCCCACCTCGCACCAGGAGCAGGTCCAGGTCCTGCTCACCGAGGAGGATGGCGTGGACCGGGTCGTGATTCTGGAAGAGACAGCCGATTGAGACATAGGGCCAGGCGAAGGGGAGCCCGAGCCGGAGGTGGGCAATGGGGACGGGTTTGAAGCGCAAGGACCTGTTGGGGACCCGGGATCTCTCGCCGGAGGAGATCGGCCTGATCTTGGATACGGCGATCTCCATGAAGGAGATCGCCTCTCGGGACATCAAGAAGGTGCCCACGCTTCGCGGCAAGACGATCATCAACCTGTTCTACGAGCCCAGCACGCGGACCCGGACGTCCTTTGAGATCGCGGGGAAGTGGATGAGCGCCGACGTCATCAACATTTCCACGAGCAGCAGCAGCGTGGTGAAGGGGGAGACCCTGAAGGACACGGGCCTGACACTGCAGGCGATGCACCCGGACGTCGTGGTGATCCGCCACTCGGCGGCCGGGGCGCCCCAGATCCTGGCCGGCCTCCTGAAGGCCTCCGTCATCAATGCGGGCGACGGGGCGCACGAGCACCCGACCCAGGCCCTGCTGGACCTGTTCACGATCCGGGAGAAACGGGGAACGCTGGCGGGGCTGAAGGTGGCCATCGTGGGGGACATCCTGCACAGCCGGGTGGCCCGCTCCAACATCTTCGCCATGCAGAAGATGGGGATGCAGGTCCGGGTCTGCGGCCCGGCCACCATGCTGCCGCGGTACATGGATCGGCTGGGGGTCGAGGTCTTCAGCCGGATCGAGCCGGCCATCGCCGACGTGGACATCATCATGATGCTGCGCATCCAGCTGGAGCGGCAAGGGGGAGGCCTGTTCCCGACGCTCCGGGAGTACTCGAAGCTGTTCGGGCTGAACCTGGACCGGCTCAAGGCGGCGAAGCAGGACGTCCTGATCATGCACCCCGGTCCCATCAACCGCGGCGTGGAGATCTCGCCCGAGGTGGCCGACGGTCCCTACTCGCTGATCCTGAACCAGGTGGAGAACGGCGTGGCCATCCGCATGGCGGTGTTGTACCTGCTGGCCGGAGGGCAAGCGGCGGCCAACTGACGCGGTTCACGGTTCGAGGTTCAACGTGCTGCCGTTCTCAAACCTTGAACGGCGGACCCTGAACCGGGAACGGCGCATGGAGGACGAATGCGCATCCTGATCGAAGGTGGGCGGGTCATCGACCCGGCGAACAAGGTGGACGCCGTGCTGGACGTGTGCATCGAGGACGGGCGCATCGCCGCGCTCGGCCCGCAGCCCCCGGCCAAGAATGCCGCGCCCCCCGATCGTGTCCTGGACGCGCGCGGGAAGGTGGTCTGCCCGGGCTTCGTGGATCTCCACGTCCACCTCAGGGAGCCGGGGCGCGAGGACAAGGAGACCATCGTCACCGGGACGCGCGCGGCTGCCCGCGGCGGCTTCACGTCGGTGTGCTGCATGCCCAACACCAACCCGGTCAACGACAACCAGTCGGTGACGGAGTTCATCCTGGACCGGGCCCGGAAAGCGGGCGCGGTCAACGTCTTTCCCGTGGGGGCCATCACCAAGGGCCAGCAGGGGGAAGAGCTGGCGGAGATCGGCGAGCTGGTCCGGGCGGGGTGCGTGGCCATCTCCGACGACGGCAAGCCGGTCATGAACGCCGAGATCATGCGCCGGGCTCTGGAGTACGCCGGGATGTTCGGCATCCCGGTCATCCAGCACGCCGAGGACCTGCACATGACCGGAAAGGGGGTCATGCACGAGGGCCTGGTGAGCACGGAGCTGGGGCTGCAGGGGATTCCGGCCGCGTCGGAGGCGGTCATCGTCGCCCGCGACATCCTCTTGGCGGAGCTGACCGGAAGCCACTTCCACGTGGCCCACGTCAGCACGGCCGAGGCGATCCGCCTGATCCGCGAAGCGAAGGCGAAGGGGCTGCACGTGACCTGTGAGGTGACGCCCCACCACTTCGCCACCACCGACGAGGCCGTGCGCAGCTTCAGCACCAACGCCAAGATGAGCCCGCCGCTCCGCTCGTCCCGTCACGTCGAGGCCCTCAAGGTGGGGCTCACGGATGGGACGATTGATGCCATCGCCACGGATCACGCTCCCCACACGGTCCAGGAGAAGGAGCAGGAATTCGACTACGCCCCCAACGGGATCATCGGACTGGAGACGGCCTTTGGCCTGACCATGACGGTGCTGGTGGAGGGGGAGGTGTTGACCCTGAACCAGGCGATCGCCCGCCTGACCTCTGGGCCGGCCCGGATCTTCAACCTGCCCAAGGGGACGCTGTCGGTGGGGGCAGACGCCGACGTGACGATCCTGGACCCGACCCGGGAATGGGTGGTGGACGTGCGGAAGTCTGCCTCCAAGAGCCGGAACTCCCCCTTCCACGGGTGGAAGCTGCGGGGAGAGGTCCTGGCCACCATCGTGGAGGGCAAGGTGGTCTGGGAACTGGAAGGCTAACCCGGATAATTCACGAAGAGATTCGTGAATTCTCCGGATCAAATGACCAATGGCCAATTTCCAATGACCAATGATGGTGGGCGCGCACAGCGCGCCGTCAAGGAGCATGGCGGAAATCCCATCCGCACTTGGTCATTCGTCATTGGGATTTGGTCATTCCCGCGATTATTCGCGAACGGGTTCGCAAATAATCCGGGCTGACATGGCTCCGGTGGTGAAGGAGTTGGCATGAAGAAGGCCGTGTTCGCCCTGGCCGACGGCACGATGTTCGAGGGGATCTCCTTTGGCGCGGAAGGGGAGGCCGTCGGCGAGGTCGTGTTCAATACGTGTATGAGCGGGTACCAGGAGATCCTGACCGATCCGTCCTACAAGGGCCAGATCGTCACGATGACCTATCCGCTCATCGGCAACTACGGGGTGAACCCCGAGGACGTCGAGTCGCACCGCCCCTTCGTGGAAGGCTTCGTCGTGAAGGAGGGGAGCGTCCTGCCCAGCAACTGGCGGGCGCGAAAGTCGCTGGAAGACTACCTCCGGGAATATGGCATCGTCGGCATCCAGGGGATTGACACCCGCGCCCTGACCCGGCACATCCGCGACCACGGCGCCCAGGAGGGGGTCATCTCGACGGTGGACGACGATCCGAAGAGCCTGGTGGCCAAGGCCAAGGCCTCGCCCGGCCTGATCGGGCGCGACCTGGTGAAGGAGGTCTGCTGCGAGGCGCCGTTCACCTGGAGCCGGGGCACGTGGGACTGGCCGTACGGGTACACAGAGCCGAGAGCCGAGAGCCGAGAGCCGAGAGGAGAAACCGAAAGGACGCAGTTGAACCTTTTCGGTTCGCGGCTCTCAGCTCGCGGCTCTCAACTCTTCAAGGTGGTGGCGTACGACTGCGGCATCAAGTGGAACATCCTGCGGCAACTGGTGAGTGCGGGATGCGACGTGACGATCGTGCCGGCCTCGGCGACGGCGGAGCAGGCGCTCAGCCTGAACCCCGATGGAATCTTCCTGTCCAACGGGCCGGGAGATCCCGAGGGCGTGCCGTATCTCATCGAGGCGGTCCGCGAACTCATCGGCAAGAAGCCGATATTCGGCATCTGCCTGGGTCACCAGATCATCGGGCTGGCCCTGGGCGGCCGGACCTACAAGTTGAAGTTCGGCCACCACGGGGGCAACCAGCCGGTCAAGGACCTGACGACGGGCAAGGTGGAGATCACCTCACAGAACCACGGGTTCGCCGTGGACATGGACTCGTTCACGGCCGACCCCAAGAGCCGGGTCGTCGGCGACCCCGAGGACATCGTCCTGACGCACGTGAATCTCAACGACAACACCTGCGAGGGGCTGATGCACCGGCGCCTGCCCCTCTTCTCGGTCCAGTACCACCCCGAAGCCTCCCCCGGCCCCCATGACGCCAATTACCTCTTCCAGCGGTTCGTGGACATGATGGAGCGGGACC
>METI01000216.1:7026-7091 GCA_001771285.1 candidate division NC10 bacterium RIFCSPLOWO2_12_FULL_66_18 | reverse complement strand
AAAACCCGCAGCGGTGATTCTGGACATCGACAAGTATCGGGAAATGCTGGAACGACTGGAAGACG
>METI01000216.1:5715-7015 GCA_001771285.1 candidate division NC10 bacterium RIFCSPLOWO2_12_FULL_66_18 | reverse complement strand
TCATGTCTTGGTTTGTCATTGAGTGCGAACGGAAGACCTGGATCAAGTACATCGTCAAGGCGACAAGCAAGAGGGCTGCCCTCGAAGGCTCGAACCAGCAGTATTTGGGGTATGTGGATGAAGACACTTCGAGAAGGCCCAGAGTTGCCGGTCCTTTCACACGGAAATCGAAAGCCCTAAAGGATCCTTCTGGCTATGTTGAAGGCAGATGACCGCGAGTGTCGAATGAGATGGGTGCACATATCTTCCTTGTGAGTGAGAATAATTTTGAGGTCTGCATCCGACGCGGTGTCTATGGCTGTGTAATGCCAAGCACTGAATGGAATAAGGCCGAGATCATCGCTGGGATTCTCTCCATCGAGCCCAATGACCTCGTTTTCTTCTATGTCAAGAACCGAGGCGTCTATGGTTTGTGGAGGGTTGCGGACGAGGTCTACTTTGATGAATCTAAGGTCTGGTCCGATGACAAGCAGCTATTTCCCTACAGCTTCTCATTCGAATCAACCGTAGGTCACTTCCCTGTGCCCGTATCGCTCAGCGATGTTCTCGACCTCCGTGACAAAGGGCGGATTTGGACATTTGATTTGAATCCGGTTCAACAGAAGAACCAATACAAGATTACGATTGATGAAGCTCGCGAACTCTTACGCCTGCTTTTGCGGAATAACCCCATCCGCCAATCTCCAGTAGGGATTCCAGATCCCTATGTTCCATCCGTCCGAGGGACAATCGAGGTCGACCTTGCTTCGAGCCAGGGCGGAGCACTGCGATATGAAGGATGGCTTAACGCATGGCTTATGCGCTCACTTGCCAGGGGTGGGTTGAAAGCCTTGTTTGGTGACTACCGAGAGTGCCTGAACCTTGTGCCGACCACGTTCAACAAGGTTATGGACATTTTTCTTACCCATGTCACAACGGTAGACTCGATTGAGATTCTCCACAAGTACACATGCATTGAACTTAAGGCCGACCGGGCGAACGAGCAAGACTTGGCCCAAATACTTCGATATGAAGATTGGCTTGCTCGGAGATTGGCGGCAGGCGACAAAGAGATGATTCAGAGCGTGCTGGTCGCGAGGCGCTTCGCGGATGGCGTTATCGATTACGTGAGGAATCGTCGCCGGATTGAAGAGAAAACGGTTCGCTTGATTATCTATCGCGTCGACGAGAGTAGACAGGATATCGAATTGCAGGAGAGCGCAGTAGCATGATACTGGCGGGCCTGAGGTCGTTGACCGACCCCGAGTTCGGCGATCGGACGTAGGTGGAGATGAATCCTGGACACGGACGAAGAGCCGGA
>METI01000216.1:0-5644 GCA_001771285.1 candidate division NC10 bacterium RIFCSPLOWO2_12_FULL_66_18 | reverse complement strand
GAGGGTGGAGCGGCGGGGGGTACTGAGAGAAGCCAGTGAAGAAGCTCAAGATTTATCTCGAGACATCGGTTTTCGGGTTCATGCTGGGAGAGCAGCAGACGGCCGAGAGGACTTCCACGGAGCAGCTCTTCCAGGAGATCATTGGGGGAAACCTGGAAGCCTATGTCTCGACAGAGGTGGTCCGGGAGCTCGGCAAGGCTCCGGAGCCGATGCGGAGTACCCTACTCCTGTTGATTCCGAGGTATGGTCTCAAGGAATTGGAGGTTACTGCGGAAGCGCGGGCATTGGCTCTGCAACACATTGTGAAGACCAGGACTCGCCTGGGAGTGAATGGCATCAATAAGCTCTTGGGCTATCGCGAGCTTGAGATTGCGACACCTCAGGAGGTGATCTCGACATGATCAAGAACGGACATGACTTCTTGGAATTCCTACACCGGATCCGCGAGGAGGATTCTGAGAAATTGAAGGGGATGAGCAACGAAGAGTACGTTGCGCTCCTTCAGAAGGAAGCGAGAGCCGTTCTCGATGAGGCAGGGTACACGGTTCGACCGGCCCCCGACGGCCTGGGCAATCTGGTTGTGAAGGCCAAGGAGTCCTGAGTGCCCAAGCGCACTGATCTCCGGACCATCCTGATCATCGGCTCGGGGCCGATCGTCATCGGCCAGGGCTGCGAGTTCGACTACTCGGGGACCCAGGGGTGCAAGTCCCTCCGCGAGGAGGGCTACCGTGTGGTCCTGGTGAACAGCAACCCCGCCACCATCATGACGGACCCCGAGTTCGGCGACCGGACCTATATCGAGCCGCTCACGCCCGAGGTGGTGGCGGCCATCATCGAGAAGGAGCGGCCGGACGCCCTGCTGCCGACGCTGGGAGGGCAGACGGCGCTGAACATCGCCGTGGCCCTGGCCGAGTCCGGCGTCCTGGACCGGCACCGGGTGGAGCTGATCGGGGCCAAGCTGCCCGCCATCAAGAAGGCCGAGGACCGGGACCTGTTCAAGCAGGCCATGACCCGGATCGGGCTGGAGGTCCCGGAGAGCGGCTATGCCCGGTCCATGGAGGATGCGCTGGAGATCATCCAGCACGTGGGCTACCCCGCCATCATCCGCCCCTCCTTCACGCTGGGCGGCACGGGCGGCAACATCGCCTACAACCGGGAGGAATTCGAGGAGTACGTCCAGTGGGGCCTGAACCTCAGCCCCGTCCGCCGGGTCCTGATCGAGGCCTCGGTCATCGGCTGGAAGGAGTACGAGCTGGAGGTCATGCGGGACCTGAAGGACAACGTCGTCATCATCTGCTCCATCGAGAACTTCGACCCGATGGGGATCCACACGGGCGATTCCATCACCGTGGCGCCGGCCCAGACCCTGACCGACAAGGAGTACCAGATGATGCGCGATGCCGCCATCGCCATCATCCGGGAGATCGGGGTGGAGACCGGAGGGAGCAATATCCAGTTCGCGGTGGATCCGGCCACGGGGCGGCTGGTGGTGATCGAGATGAACCCCCGGGTGTCCCGCAGCTCGGCCCTGGCCAGCAAGGCCACCGGCTTCCCCATTGCCAAGATCGCGGCCAAGCTGGCGATCGGCTACACCCTGGACGAGATCCGCAACGACATCACCCGTGAGACGCCCGCCAGCTTCGAGCCCACCATCGACTACTGCGTGGTGAAGTATCCCCGCTGGGCTTTCGAGAAATTCCCCGGGGCCGACGACACCCTGACCACCCAGATGAAGTCGGTGGGCGAGGCCATGGCCATCGGACGGACGTTCAAGGAGGCGCTGCAGAAGGCCATCCGGTCGCTGGAGATCGACGCCTACGGGTTAGAGTCCAGGGCCCGGGACGGCCAGGAGGGCCGGGAGGCGGTGCTGAAGAGCATCCGCGAGAGCCTGCGGGTCCCGAAGTGGGATCGGGTCTTCCACATCGCCGAGGCGCTGCGCCTGGGGATGGACCTGGAGGAGATCCACGGCCTGACCAAGATCGACCCCTGGTTCCTGGCCAACATCCAGCAGATCGTGGAGTTCGAAGAGCGGCTCCGCCGACCGGAGAGCGGCCGGTCCCCCCTGATGCGCCTGCTAACGGATCCGGTGATGCGGGAGGCGAAGGCCATGGGCTTCTCGGATCGGCGCCTGGCCAAGCTCGTCGGATCGGACGAGCTCACGGTCCGCGACGCCCGGAAGCGGATGGGGATCGAGGCCACCTTCAAGATGGTGGACACCTGCGCGGCCGAATTCGTGGCCTATACGCCCTACTTCTACTCCACCTATGAACGGGAGTGCGAGGCCAACCCCACCGACCGGCCCAAGGTGGTGATCCTGGGGGCCGGGCCCAACCGCATCGGCCAGGGGATCGAGTTCGACTACTGCTGCGTCCACGCCGTCTTCGGCCTGAGGGAGCTCGGGTACGAGACCATCATGGTCAACTGCAATCCCGAGACGGTCTCGACGGATTACGACACGGCGGATCGCCTGTACTTCGAGCCGCTCACGCTGGAGGACGTCCTCAACATCGTGGAGCGGGAGAAGCCGACGGGGGTCATCGTCCAGTTCGGCGGGCAGACGCCGCTGAAGCTGGCGGTTCCCCTCCAGCGCGCGGGCGTCAAGATCCTGGGGACCTCGCCCGACGCCATCGACCGGGCGGAGGATCGCGAACGTTTCAAGCAGCTCCTGCAGAAACTGCGGTTGAACCAGCCGCCCAACGGCACCGCCCTCTCGTTCCACCAGGCGGCCCTCATCGCCCGCCAGATCGGGTACCCGGTCCTGGTCCGCCCCTCCTACGTCCTGGGCGGGCGCGCCATGGAGATCGTGTACGACGAGGAGGACCTGCGGGACTACATGGCACGGGCGGTCCAGGCCTCGCCCGATCACCCCATCCTGGTGGACAAGTTCCTCGAGGACGCCATCGAGATGGACGTGGACGCCGTCTCGGACGGGCAGACCGTGGTCATCGGCGGGATCATGGAGCACATCGAGGAGGCCGGGATCCACTCGGGCGACTCGGCCTGCTCGCTGCCGCCCCGGTCCATCAGCGACACCCTGCTCAAGGAGATCCGCGAACAGACGGCGGCCATGGCGCTGGAGCTCCACGTGGTGGGGTTGATCAATATCCAGTTCGCCATCAAGGACCGCGTGGTCTACGTCCTGGAGGTGAACCCGCGAGCGTCCCGCACGGTCCCGTTCGTGAGCAAGGCCATCGGCGTTCCCCTGGCGAAGCTGGCGGCCAAGGCGATGGTGGGCGCCACCCTGAAGGAGCTGGGCTTCACCGAGGAGCGGAAGCTCAACCACGTGGCCGTGAAGGAGGCCGTCCTCCCCTTCGCCAAGTTCCCCAACGTGGACACGGTCCTGGGGCCGGAGATGAAGTCCACGGGCGAGGTGATGGGGATCGACGCCGACTTCGGCCGGGCCTTTGCGAAGTCGCAGATCGCCGCCAACGGGAACCTCCCCCTGAGCGGCACGGTCTTCCTCAGCGTGCGGGACAAGGACAAGCCCACCGTCGCGGCCCTGGCCACCCAGCTGGCCGAACTGGGCTTCCGGCTGATCGCCACGGAGGGGACGGCCGCGGTGATCCAGCGCGCCGGCGTGCCGGTGGAGCGGGTGTACAAGGTCAGCGAGGGGCTCCGGCCCCACGTCGTGGACAAGATGAAGAACGGCGAGGTCACGCTGGTCATCAACACCCCCGAGGGCCGCAGCGCGCGCATGGATTCCTATCCCATCCGGCGGGCGGCCGTGACACTGGGGATTCCCTACTTCACCACCATGGCGGCGGCGTCCGCAGCCGCGGAAGCAATCCGAGCCCTTCGCCAGCGCGGGATGGGCATCCGGGCCCTACAGGATTACCACACCACCGCCTGAGGTTTCCGTGCACGCGATTGTTGCCTGCAACCGCCCGATCTCGTCGGCGTACCTGCATCTGGGGATCGCCGCCCCGGCCTTTCCGGCGACCTTCCGGGCCGGTGAGTTCATGATGATCCGTCCGTCCTGGGTCGGGGACCCGTTTCTTCCTCGCGCCTTCTCGATCTATCGAGTATCCAGCCGGCCCTCCGTCGCCGGGTCTCCTGCGGGGGATGCGCCCCCGGTGATCGAGATCCTGTACAAGGTCCTGGGGCGGGGCACGCAATGCCTGTCCCGGATGGAGCCGGGGCAGGAGATCGAGATCCTGGGCCCGCTCGGCAACGCATTCACGCTGCCGGATGATCTGGAGCAGGCGATTCTCGTCGCCGGCGGGATCGGCGTTCCCCCCATCGCTGCTCTTGCCGCGCAAGTCGCCCAAATTCGAAATTCGAAATTCGAAATTCGAAATTTGGAAGTCTTCCTAGGTGGGAAGACTTCCGAGGACATCCTGTGCGTGAAGGATTTCGAGGAGGCGGGCGCCGGCGTCCACATCACGACGGAGGATGGCAGCCTGGGCACCCGCGGCCTCATCACCGATCTCCTGCGGCCTTTCCTCCTCACGCCTCACGCCTCACGCCTCACGTTGTACACCTGCGGTCCGCCGGGGATGCTGGAGACGGTCGCCCGGCTGGCGGAGGAATCGGCGGTTCCCTGTCAGGTGTCCGTCGAGGCGAACATGGCCTGCGGTTTCGGGGCATGCATGGGTTGTGCGGTCGAGGTCAAAGGGGACGGCAAGAGCTACAAGCTCGTCTGCAAGGATGGACCGGTGTTCGATTCGCGGGAAATCGTGTGGAGATGATGGAACCAGGGGCCAGGGGCCAGGGGCCAGGGGCCAGGGAAGAAGCGACAAGGAAAGTGGTCCAGGAGCCCAGTGCCTCCGAGCATTCCCCGACCCCCGACCCCCGACCCCCGACCCCTGTGAATTTGGCTGTGGACATCGCCGGCATCCGCATGCGAAACCCGGTCATGACCGCTTCGGGGACATTCGGATACGCCCAGGAGTTCGAGCGATACATGGACCTGAACCGGCTGGGGGCCCTGGTGGTCAAGACCATCACCCGCCTGCCGCGCCCCGGGAACCCGCCCCCGCGGATCGTGGAGACGCCGGCCGGGATGCTGAACGCCATCGGCCTCCAGAACGTCGGCATCGAGGCATTCATCCGCGAGAAGCTGCCGTATCTCCGGCAGCTGGAGCCGCCCCTCATCGTGAACGTGGCGGGGGAGTCGGTCGAGGACTTCCGGGAACTCACGAAGCGGATCAGCGATCAGGAGGGCGTGGCGGGGATCGAACTGAACGTTTCTTGCCCCAATGTAGCCGGCGGCCTCGACTTCTCCACCGATTCGCAGCTGGCATACCGGGTGATCAAGGCGGCCCGCGAGGCGACGCACCTTCCCGTGATCCCGAAGCTTTCGCCGAATGTCACGGATATCGTGGCGATCGCGCGAGCGGTGGCCGATGCCGGCGCCGACGCGATCTCGTTGATCAACACGCTGGTGGGCATGGCGGTGGACGTCCGGACGCGGCGGCCCAAGATCGCCAACGTGACCGGCGGGCTCTCGGGACCGGCCATCCGCCCGATCGCGGTTCGCATGGTCTGGCAGGTCGCCCGGGCGATTCGGTTGCCCATCATCGGGATGGGGGGAATCGTGACGGCGGAGGACGGGCTGGAGTTCCTCATCGCGGGGGCCACGGCGATCGCGGTCGGGACGGCCAACTTCATCGACCCGACGGCGCCCCTGAAGGTCATCGAGGGG
>METI01000215.1:43381-46982 GCA_001771285.1 candidate division NC10 bacterium RIFCSPLOWO2_12_FULL_66_18 | reverse complement strand
CCGTCCCCGCGCTGAGGATCACCGTCTCCGGCAAGCCCGCGATGTCCAGGGCGGCTGCCAGGACGAACTCCTGGTTGCGCCCGCCCTTGCCGGATCCCCGCAGCGTGACGGTGGTCTCCCCGCCGGAGATGAGGCAGGCCGGCGGCGTGACCGGGTTGCCGCTCGTCCGGATCTCGCGGGCCAGGGCGGCGTGCATCCGGGCGATCTCTCGCGTCTCGCCCTCGATTGACGAGGACAGGATCATCGGAGTCAGGCCCAGCGCGTGCGCCTCGGACCGCGCCGCCTCCAGGGCCTGGATGTTGCTCCCCACGATCAGGTTGTGGACCCGGGCGAACAGGGGATCGTCGGGTTTTGGCGTCTCGGGAACCTCTCCGCGAGTGCCGGCCTCCAGACGAGCACGGACCGTCGCGGGAATCTCCCCGCGGATGCGGTACGTGTCCAGGATCCTCAGAGCGTCGGCGAAGGTGGTTGGGTCGGGCACGGTGGGGCCCGAGGCAATGGCATCCAGCGGATCCCCGACGATGTCCGAGAGAATGAGCGCCACGACTCGCGCCGGCTGGGCCACCCGGGCAAGTTGCCCGCCCTTGACCCGGGAGATGTGCTTGCGCAGCGTGTTGATCTCGCGGATGTCCGCCCCGCAGGCCAGGAGAGACTTGGTCAGCGCCTGTTTCTCCGAGAGCGAGATGCCGTCCACGGGCGCGGGGGTCAGGGCGGAGCCCCCGCCGGAGATGAGGACCAACACCAGGTCCTTCGGCCCGAGGCCCCGGACGTGATCCAGGATCGCCTCTGCCCCCTTGATGCCCGCATCGTCGGGAACCGGGTGGCCTGCCTCGTGGATGCGGACCATCCGTGTGGGCTGCACGTGGCCGTACTTCGTCACCACGACCCCGCGACTGATCCGATCGCCCAGCACATCCTCGACGGCCGCGGCCATGGGCGCGGCCGCCTTGCCGCATCCCACCACCACGATCTGGTGCACGCCGCCTAGGTCGAGCGTCTCCTGGCCAACGCGCAGGCGCGAATCCTCTCGCCGGACATGGCGGCGGACGGCCTCCGCCGGGTCCACCGCCCGGACCGCCGCGTCAAAAATCCTGCGCGCCGCCTTTCTCAGCTCGTCAAGTTGCATGACACACCAGGACTCTGTTGTGGAGGACACGCTGGAAGGCGTTAGGAGGCTGGGAAGCTTAACCCGGATTATTCGCGAACTCGCTTCGTGCCTCGGGGCTGCCCCCTCACCCCGTCCCTCTCCCGCGGTGGGGAGAGGGCATCCAGGGGGTACCCGGTGAGGGTGTCTGGGGGCATTCGTGAATACTTCGGGTTAAGAATCTTCGCCCTTGGCCTTCAAGCCTCCAAGCATCCTAGCTTCCAAGCGTCCTAACCAGAGCGCGAACCAAGCGGAAACTTCTCCAGCACCGTGTAGACCGACCCAGTCGGTCGGAGCTCGCTCTGCATCAGGTCGAATTGCGCGACCTCGGCGACACCGAACGGCTCTGCCTTCGCCTCCTCGAGCGCCGCGAGGAGCGCCTCCGCGTTTCTGGGCGACCGCACGCGGCCCAGACTGAGGTGCGCGGTGAACCCGCGCCGCTCTTTGGGAATGCCCACACGTCCCAGGCCGTCTTCGATCTGCCCGGCCAGTCGCGTGAGCGGCTCGGCCCCCTCTCCCACGCCGACCCAGACCACTCGCGGGATTCGCCCGCCGAAGCTGCCGACCCCGGACACCTCTATCGAGAAGGGCGCACCGGTCCGGCCTACCTCGGCCAGGGCCGGACGGATCCGTTCCAGTCGTTTCGCCTCGGTCTCTCCCAGGAACTTCAGGGTGACGTGGACGTTCTCCGCCCGGACCCAGCTCACGTCGGCCTGCGCCCGGCGCAGGCGATCCTGCACGGCCGTCAGCCGCTCGCGGATCTCGGAAGGAAGATTCACCGCAACGAAAAGACGCATTCCACCTCTCATCATCCGCAGATTACGCAGATTGCGCAGATTTCACGAGGGGAACCATTCGAGAATAATCAGCGCCATTTGCGAAACCTGTGGTTTCTGGGAAGTTTGGGCGCCCGTCCCCCGACCCCTAGCCCCTGACCCCCGGCCCCCGCAATCAGGTCTCGGTGATGGGCACGGCCAGCAGGTGGCGGCGGAGCATCTCCAGGGCCATCTGCGTGGCGCGATACTTGATCAGCTCGCGCCCCCCGTGGAAGCGGTACTCCCGCGCCAGGTCTCCCCCCTCCCACGCCAGCGCGATGTAGACGAGGCCGACCGGCTTCCCGGGCGTGCCGCCCGTGGGGCCCGCGATGCCCGTGATGGCCAGGCCGAAGGTGGTGCCGCTCCTCCGGCGGACGTTCTCCGCCATGGCCCGGACGACCGGCAAGCTGACGGCACCGGACTCCCGGAGAATCTCCGCGGGGACGCCCAGGATCTCTTCCTTCGCCGCGGTGCTGTACGTCACCATGCCCCGTTCGAAGTAGTCGGAGCTTCCGGAGATGTCGGTGAGCCGGCTGGCGAGGAGGCCGCCGGTGCACGACTCGGCCACAGCCAGCGTGGCTTTCCGCCCCCGCAGAAGCTGCCCGACCAGGGCCTCCAGCTTCTCGTCGTCCCGGCCGAAGATCAGGGGACCCAGGCGCTCGCGGATCTTCGCCTCCAGGTCGTCCAGCATCCGGGTGATCATTGCGGGATCCTCCCCCTTGCACGTCAGGCGCACGTGGATCTCGCCGGCGTGGGCCAGGACGCCGATCGTCGGATTCTGCATTTCCCGGAAGTAGTCGCCGATGGCGTGGTCCAACTTGGATTCGCTGATGCCGCACGTCTTCAGGACCCGCGACACGATCCGGCTCCGGATGCCGAAACTCTCCCGGATGCGGGGGATCACCTGCTCCGCGAGCATGGGTTTCATCTCTGCGGGGACGCCGGGCAGGCAGGCCACGCAGCGGCCGCGGTCCTGCAGGAACAGGCCGGGCGCCGTCCCGTTTGGATTGTGGAGGACTTCGGCCCCTTCGGGGACCATGGCCTGCTTCCGGTTGTTCTCCGTCATGGGGATCTTCCGGTGGGCGAAGCGCCGCTCGATGTGGGCCAGGACGGCCGGGTCCAGGTGCAGGGGGCGTTCCAGGACGGCCGCGACGACGTCGCGGGTCAGGTCGTCCTCGGTGGGTCCCAGGCCACCGGTCGTGATGATCACGTCGGCGCGACCGAGAGCCTGCCGCAACGCCGCCTCGATCCGGCCGGCGTTATCCCCCACCGTGGTCTTGTAGTACAGGTCAATCCCCTCCTCGGCCAGCCGCTGTGCGATCCAACTGGCGTTGGTATCCACGATCTGGCCCAGGAGCAACTCGGTGCCGATCGTCAGAAGCTCGGTGCCCATCTCAGTTTCCCAAAAACATGAACCGCCATGACGCCAGGGGATTCTTCGTTAGGGGTGAGGGGTCAAGGGTAAGGCGAAGCGTGTTTCTCCCCCTCACCCCTCACGCCTTACCCCCATACGAAACCTTGGCGTCCATGGCGCACCAATCCGCCTGAGGCGGATGCCGTTGGTACCGGCGGTTCAATTTCGGCGGATCAGAGGAAATCGAAGTTCGCCTGGAGGAGCCACCAGGCCGCGCGGGCCAGGAGG
>METI01000215.1:10532-43366 GCA_001771285.1 candidate division NC10 bacterium RIFCSPLOWO2_12_FULL_66_18 | reverse complement strand
GGCCGCGCGGGCCAGGAGGCCGGCCGCGACGTCGTCGGCCACCAGGCCGAGCCCGCCGGGCAGCCGTTCC
The DNA here is from genome assembly GCA_001771285.1 of candidate division NC10 bacterium RIFCSPLOWO2_12_FULL_66_18. Classification (GTDB taxonomy): domain Bacteria; phylum Methylomirabilota; class Methylomirabilia; order Methylomirabilales; family 2-02-FULL-66-22; genus 2-02-FULL-66-22. The sequence continues at coordinate 43,296 of METI01000215.1, read as the reverse complement.
AGCCGGGGGATGGGCGCAGGCTTGACCACGTCCATGAGGCGGAACAGCAGGAAGACGGCCGCCACATTGTACAGACTGGGCGACAGGGCGATGGCGGCCACCCACATCCCCACGATCTCGTCAATCACGACGTGCGCCGGGTCCCGTTCGCCTGCCTCACTCGCCGCCCGACCCGCGACCCACACCGCCAGGACAGCCAGCAGGATCGTCGCACCCAGGTACACCGGCCACGGGAGGGTGAGCAGGGGGAAGCACAGCACCGCCCCCAGGAGGCTGCCGGCGGTCCCCGGAGCGAAGGGGAGATGCCCGACGCCGGCGCCGGTGGCGATCAGGCGCGATGCGACTCCAGTCCCGTCGCCCGGCTTGGACGCGGTCACAGGAGCGCTGTTTCGCATGGCGAGCCCTCTCCCTCCAGGATGTCGGCCGCCAGATCATGCTCGTAGGCCTCCCGGATCACTGCGCGCACGACCGTTCCCGGGCGGACGCTCGGTCCCCGGAGATAGACCGTGCCATCCACCTCCGGCGCATGCGCTGCGGTACGCCCGCACTGGACGCCGGGGAATTCCGGCGCCGGGCCGTCCACCATCACCTCCTGGAGATTCCCCAGCAGGGCGCGTCCCTTCTCCTCGGCGATCCCCGCCTGGACGGCCATCAGGCGCGCGCGCCGCGCCTCACCCACGCGCCGGGAGACCTTGGGGCCCAGGGATGCGGCGGGCGTCCCCTCCTCATCCGAGTAGCAGAAGACCCCGACCCGGTCGAAGCGCACCTCCTCGACGAAGCGGAGGAGGCGGGAGAACTGCGCCGGGGTCTCGCCGGGGAATCCCGTGATGAAGGCGGTGCGGATGGTGATCTCGGGGACGGCCCGCCGGACCCGTTCCACCAGCCGCCGGAGGCTCTGCTCATCGCCGCCGCGGCCCATGGCCTTGAGCACGGCCCCGTCACAGTGCTGGAGCGGCATGTCCAGGTAGCGGCACAGTCGCGGCTCGGACGCCAGGAGCCCGATGAGCTCGGGTGTGATCCGGGTGGGATACAGATAGTGCAGGCGGATCCAGCGGAAGGCCGAGATGTCCAGCAGGCCCTCTAGCAGCCGGATCAATCCGTGCGTCTCGCCGCGATCCCCACCGTAATCGGTGGTCTCCTGGGAGATCAGGATGAGTTCGCGGACCCCCGCGGCCGCCAGCCGCCGCGCCTCGACCAGGATGTCCTCCCGCGACCGGGATTGCATCCGACCTCGGATTCCAGGGATGGCGCAGAAGGTGCAGGACCGATCGCAGCCCTCGGAGATCTTCAGGTAGGCGAAGTGGCCCGGTGTCAGGAGGCGCCGCGGCAGGTCGGCCGTAACCAGCGCCGTGTGGCCCGTCACCCAGGTTCGGTCCCGGGCGGATCGCTGGAGGGTGGCGGCGACGATGTCCGCGATGCGGGGAAACTCGCCGGTCCCGACGAAGGCATCCACCTCGGGCAGCAGGGCCGGCAATTCCTGCCCGTAGCGTTGGGCCAGGCACCCGCTCACCACCACCGCCTGGCAGCGGCCCGTCCGCTTCAGCGCGGCCGCCTCCAGGATGGTCCGGATGGATTCCTCCTTCGCCTCCTGGATGAAGCTGCAGGTGTTCACGACGATCAGGTCGGCCCGTTCCGGCGCCTCCTCGATCTGGTACCCCGCCGCCGCGAGCTGCCCGAGCATGACCTCGGCGTCCACCTGGTTCTTCGGACATCCCAGGTTCACTAGGCTGACCCGGACCGGCTGCCGGTCATCGGTTGGCGTGCGATCTGTCATCTCGACCTGTTGGTCCATGGCGCAGTCAGGATTCCGAGAGACCCCACGGCCGCGTGTATTCTCCACGGGCAAGACGGGAGAGGGGAGAGCAGTTGGAGATCGTCAGGGATCTGCCGGCTCACGTCGGATCGGCCGGCCGGGCGTCGGGCCGCGACATCTCCATCCGATTGCGACCCCCGGTCTTGGCCCGGTACAGGGCTTGGTCGGCGTCGTGCACCAGCCCCTCGATCTTGCGCATCCCGGGGATGAGCGTGGCCACGCCGATACTCACCGTCAGATCCCCCTGAGGATTGGAGTCCTTGCCCCGAAAGGCATGGCTGGCCACTGCGGCCCGGACCCGTTCGGCCTGCAGCGCCGCCCGATCCAGATCGGTTTCCGGGAGGATGATGGCGAACTCCTCGCCCCCGTAGCGCGCCAGGATGTCCACGTCCCGGGCGTTCCGGCGCAGGACCTCCGCCACTTCCCGCAGGACCTGATCCCCCGCCAGATGTCCGAACCGATCATTGAAGCTCTTGAAGTAATCCAGGTCGAGCATGAGGAGCGTGAGGGGCCGCTTGTACCGCTGGGCGCGCCGCACCTCGCGCGCGAGCTGGTTGTAGAAGTGGCGGTGGTTGGACAGCCCCGTCAGCTCGTCGGTGATGGCGAGCTGCCGCGTCTCCTCGAAGAGCCGGGCGTTCTCGATGGAGATGGCCGCCTGGCTGGCGAAGGTCGAGACGAGCTGGATCTCATCCTGGTCGAACTCGTGGCGCTCGGTCATGTACAGGTTCATGCATCCCACGGCGCGGTCCTGCGCGATCAGGGGGATGGCCAGGAACGCCGCGTATCCCTGCTCCCGCGCCGCCTGGAGCCAGGGGGCATAAACGGTGTCCGTGGCGATATCCGGGATTGCCACGGGACGTTTTTCCCGGACCGCGATCAGGCTGGGGCTGCTGTCCTGGCGCGACCGGATGGCCTCGGTCGCCTCCACCGCCTCGTCGAACAGGTTGTACCCGGCCGCCATGGACAGGACGCGCCCGTCCGGGCTCAACAGCATGAGCGACATCGCCTGCGCGTGCAGCAGGCTGGACACCATCTGGTTGATCCGGCTCAGGATATCCTGGAGATTGAAGGTCGAGGCCATGGTCCGGCCGAGCTGGTACAGCGCCTCGAACTCCTGGACCTTGCGCCGGCTGTCGGCGTACAGGTCCGCGTTCTCCAGCGCCATGCCCACCTGCCGTCCGATGGCCGCCAGCAGCGCCGTTTCCTCCGCCAGGAACTGCTGCTCGGGGCGACCCACCACCGTGAGGACGCCCAGGCCCCGGTCATGGGATCGGAGGGCGACGGCACACAGGGGCCGGGGCGGGTTCCCGGAGGCCAGTCCGAGGCCGTCCCCTTGCGCGGCATCTGGCAGGAGCAGGGGGTCCTCCTGTTGCAGGGCCCGCCAGGTCCAGCCGGTTCCGGGAGACAGGCGACGCAGCGCCTCCTCGGGCTCCGTCGTGAGGCCTCGCCAGGCCCGAAGGATCAGATGTCCGCTCCTCGATTCCACCAGGTGCATCAACCCCTGGGGAAGTCCGAGGGTGTCCAGGGTGCACGTCAGGGCCCCATTCAGGATCTCGTCCGGACTCAGGGAGCGGCTCACCGCCAGGGCCACCGCGTTCAGCGCCTGGAGTTCCCGGTTGCGCCGGACGAGGGCCTGACTCATCCCCTGGATCCGGAGCAGCACCTTGATCCGGGCGATCAGTTCCTCGGTGTTGAACGGCTTGGTGATGTACTCGTCGGCCCCGATCTCCAGCCCCAGGACCTTGTCCCGCACCGTGTCGCGGGCGGTGAGCATCATGACCGGGATGTGGCGCCAGCGCAGGTCGGCCTTCAGCCGCCGGCAGACCTCGTACCCGTCCATCCCGGGCATCATCACATCCAAGAGCACCAGGTCCACGGGATGGACGGCCAGGCGGTCCAGGGCCTCGTCCCCCGAATGGGTCACCAGCGTGGCGAAGCCGCGGGCCTCCAGCAGGACCTGGATCATGCGGGCGATCCCTTCCTCGTCCTCCACGACGAGGATGGTGGACCGCTGCCCTGTGGTCACGGCCGGCATCCTGGGCGGACTCCTCTTCCGCAGACCGCTCCCCCGCGCGCCCGGGTGCTTCGGGGATCGTCATCCCCGGTGCATCGCGTCACTGCGGGGCTGGGGGGAGTGTTTCCCAAGGGGTTTCATCATACACAATCTCCCCGGTGTGGCCCAACAAAAAATGGCACCCGTGGGGGTGCCACCGTTGCCTCGCCCGGTCTTGCCCGTCACGCGGCCGGGGGCCCCTTGGGGAGAGTGAAGGAGAACGTGCTGCCCTTTCCCACCGCGCTCTCGACCCAGATCCGGCCTCCGTGTTCCTCCACGATGGCCTTGCAGATGCTCAGGCCGAGCCCGGTGCCTTCCACCTTCTCCTCGGCCGGCAGCGGGACCCGGTAGAAGCGCTCGAAGATCCGGTCCATGTGCTCCACCGGGATCCCCATGCCCGAGTCCCGGATCTGCACCAAGAGCTCGGCGGGCAACTCCTGCACCGTCACGCCGATCTGGCCGCCGCGGGGCGTGAACTTCAGGGCGTTCGTCAGCAGGTTGGTGAACACCTGATCCATCCGGAGCCCGTCGGCCAACACCTGGGGCAGCCCGTCTGGCGCCTGCAGCGTCAGGGAGATTTGCCGGTCCTGGGCCAACCGGCGCAGGCGGTCGATCGTCCCCCGCAGGCCGATCGCGAGGTCGAATGGTTCGCCGCGAATCTCGAATCGGCCCGCCTCGATCCGCGCCAGGTCGAGGATGTCGCTGACCATGCGGAAGAGGCGATCCGTGTTCTTCTGGGCGATCCCCAGAAGCTCCCGGCTCAGCTCGACCCCCACCCCTTCGTGCAGCAGCACCTCCATGGAACCCTTGATCGCCGTCAGCGGCGTGTGCAAATCGTGGGAGACCATGGCCAGGAACTCGGAGCGCAGCCGCTCCATCTCCTGCAGGCGGGCGTTCAGGGTGGACAGCTCTTCGATCTTGCGGGCCAGGTCCGTGATGTCCTGCATGATCATGAAGAAGCCGCTCTCGGGGTCGTCCGGCAGGATCCAGGCGAAGGCGATGCGCAGCACCCGGTCACGGTACCGGAGGCTGACGGCATCCCCGGTCTCGTCGGGGCTGGCCCGGAGGCGCGCCACGGCCTCCTGCAACGTGGTGCGGTGGTCCGGCGTCAGGATGTCGGTCAACGGGCTCCCGATCAGCTCCAGCTCGGGTCGGCTCAGGATCTGGAGGCCCGCCGGGTTCACGTACAGCACCCGCTGGCGGCCATCCACCTCCACGACCCCCTCGCCGATGGCCCGGAGGATCGCCTCCTTGTGCCGCTTGATGGCGAGTAACTCCTTCACCTGCTCGCGCGGGACCGCCTTGTCGAGCCCCAGGATCGACTGCGGCCCCCCGGTCGGGGTGTCTTGCAGGCGCCGGAGCGTCGCCAGGATGTTCACCCGCAGCTCGTCCAGACGTCCCTTGGCCACATAGGCGTCGGCCCCGATGGCCAGCATCTTCTCCCGGTCCTCCACCAGGGTTCCCGAGAGGATGATGACCGGGATCTGGCGTAACCGGGGACTGCCCTTGATGTACTGACACACCCGGTCCCCGTCGATCTTCGGCATGACGATGTCGAGGACCACGAGGTCCGGTAGCTCCCCGTCCAGGAGCTCCATGGCCTCCATCCCATCGTAGGCCTTGGCCACCTCGTAGCCCTCCTGGCCCAGGATGTCGCCCATAAGCTCGACGTAGAATCGGTCGTTGTCTACGACCAGGGCGCGCTTTCCCACTCACCACTCCCGATTGCCGATTTCCGATCGTCGATTTGCGATTTCGTCAAACACGTCGGGAAAAATCGGCAATCTGCAATCCAAAATCTGAAATGGGTCAGGGGCGGTAGTTGGTGCACTCCATGTGGATCCCCAGGTCCTGCTGCCGGAGGAATTGGATCACGGCCTGCAACTGGTCCTTGTCCCGGCCGAAGACCCGGACCTGGCCCTCCTGGATCTGGGCCTGGACCTTGAGCTTCGTCCCCTTGATGAGCTTCACCAGCTCCCGGGCCTTCTCCACCGGGATTCCCTGCTGGAACTCGAGCCGCTGCCTGACCTTGCCGCCCGCGGCCGGCTCCACCTTCCCGCGGCTGAGGGCCTTGAGCGGGACCTGCCGCTTCACCAGCTTCCCCTCCAGGATGTCCAGCATCTGCTTCAGCTTGAATTCGTCTTCGGCGGTGAGCAGGAGGGCGTGCTCCTCGCGGGTCACGGTCGCCACGCTCCCCTTGAAATCGAAGCGTTGGCCGATCTCCCGGATGGTCTGGTGGATGGCGTTGTCCACCTCCTGCAGATCCACCTTGGAGGCGATGTCGAAGGAGCACTCGGACGCCATCTCTCTCCTGACTCGTGCTCTGGGAGCCGCGGCTCCCCGTCACCGCACGGGCGGGGTGACCACCGTGACACCCGCCGGGGGGGTGAACTGGAACTGCTGGTCGCTGAGGCCCGAGTTCAGTTTCAGGTCCGTGAGCGCGATCACAGTCGTGTTTCCGGCGGCGTCGAAGAGCGTCGTCTTCTCGACCGTGTACCCCTGGAGGTTCACCTCCAGGAGCATCCGGGCGATGCCGGCCTCGGGCCGCTTGGGCGTGAGGTCCAGGATCATGAAGCTGGCGGATCCCCGGGTGGCGGCATGGTCCACCGGGGTGATGGCGAAGTCGCGGCGCAACTGGCAGTCCCCGGCGAGGAACGCCAATGGCAGCCGGGAGGAAAAAACCTCATCCAGGGCTTGGGCCCTTGCCTGCTTGTCCACGGGGGAGTAGTCCCACAGCGTCTTTCCATCCGTCACAAACAGCCGCGGTTCCGGCTTCTCATACTCCCAGCGCACTTTCCCGGGCCGCTTCAGCCTGAACGACCCCCCGCCCTCCCTGACCGCGCCGAGGCTCCGGTTCGTGACGGTCTGTCGAAATCTGGCCGACAGATCCTGGGTCTTGGCGCAGATGGCCTCCACCCTGGCCACGACCTCGTCCACGTCCAGTGCCGCTGGCGCGGCCGCGGTCGGCGTGAGGGGTGAGGCGTGAGGCGTCAGGGGCAAGAGGAAGACCCCGACTCCCCACAGGGCCCACAGCCTCCGAAAGCCCGCGCCCCGCACGGTCAGGACTCCGCCCGGGAGACCAGTACCTCGCGGGGTCGCGTCCCGTCCATGGCACTCACGATCCCCTCGCGCTCCATGCGCTCGATCATGCGGGCCGCCCGGTTGAAGCCGACCCGCAGGCGTCGCTGGATCATGGAGATGGAGGCCTGCTGGGTGTGGACCACCATCTCCACCGCCTGGCGGTACAGCAGGTCGTTCTCCTCGTCGTCCTCCGCGGCCTGCTCCGGTTCCGAGGGCAGCAGGGACCAGATGAACTCCCCGGGCTTGGGCTGGGTCGCCAGGAAGTCCACGATGCGGCGGATTTCCACCTCGGTCACGTTGCAGCCGTGGATGCGGGTAGGCTTGGAACTGCCGGGCGGGATGTAGAGCATGTCGCCCCTGCCCAGCAAGGCCTCGGCGCCGTTCATGTCCAGGATCGTCCGCGAATCCACCTTGGACGCCACCCGGAAGGAGATCCGGGCCGGGAAGTTCGCCTTGATGACGCCGGTGAGCACGTCCACCGACGGGCGCTGGGTCGCCACGATGAGATGGATGCCCACGGCCCGCGCCATCTGCGCCAGGCGCATGATGGCGTTCTCCACCTCGCTTTGCGCCGTCAAGATCAGATCCGCCAGCTCGTCGATGATCACCACCAGCATGGGGAGGCGGCCCCGGTGCGATCCCTTGCTCAGGTCGTCCTCGGGGGGTGGCTCCAGCTCCATCCGCCGGTTGTAGCTCTGCAAGTTGCGCGCGCCCACCTGGGCGAACAGCTTGTACCGCTCCTCCATGTGCAGGACGACCCGCTGGAGGCGCTTGGCGGCGTCCCTGGGGTCCGACACCACCTTGTCTGCCAGGTGCGGAACCCCGTTGTACACCGACAACTCCACCCGTTTCGGGTCGATGAGGAGCAACCGAACATCCCGCGGTTCCGCTTTGTACAGGAGGCTGAGGATCAGGGAGTTGATGCACACGCTCTTGCCCGAACCGGTCTCCCCCGCGATGAGCAGGTGAGGCATCTGGGACAGATCCGCTACGATCGGGCTCCCGCCGATCTCCTTCCCCAGGGCCAGGGGCAGCTGCAGGGCCTCGTTGGCAAACTCCTTGGTGGCCAGCACTTCCCGCAGGTGAACCGTGGCCCGGTGCTGGTTCGGGATCTCCACGCCCACGGCCGCCTTGCCCGGGATCGGCGCCACGACCCGCACGCTCAGGGCCTTCAGGCCCAGCGCCAGATCATCCGCCAGGGCCACGATCCGGTTGATCTTGATCCCCGGGCCCGGCTCGAGCTCGTAGCTGGTGATGACCGGCCCCGGGTTCACCGCCGTGACCCGGCCTTCCACGCCGAACTCCAGCAGTTTCTTCTCCAGGATCAGGGAGTTCTGCGCCATCTCCTCCTGGCTCGAGCCGACGTGCCCGGCCGGCGGGGCATCCAGGAACTTCAGCGAGGGCTTGGTGTAGCCTTGGGTGGGGGACAGGAATGGGAAGGCCGCCTGCTGGGATTTGGGCTCCTTGGCCGCCTTGGGCGGGGCGGCAGGCGGGATTGCGGGTTCGACGGCCGGCTCGGCCGGAGGCGTTGCGGGTGGTCCCGCCACCGTCGGCGCCGCGGCCCGGCGAGCGCGCCAGTCCGCCACGGCGGACCGGACCCGGGCCAACATCCGGGTAACAGCGGCCGAGGGCCACGACAGGAAGGAGGCAAGCGGTCGTTCCGAGAGGCAGATGACGGCCAGGGCCAGTCCGGCCAGGGCCAGGACCGCCATGCCGAATCTCCCGAGGGAGAAGAGGAGCAGCCTGGACAGCTCGTCGCCCAGGAACCCGCCGGGCCGCTCGACGCGGCCGCCCGGAACGAGATCCAGTTGGTGGAGGAGGCTGGCCAGCAGACTCAACGAGGGGACGACCAGGATCAATCCGACGGTCCGGCGCCAGGCATGCGTCAGGCGACGGCCCCCGACCCAGGTCCACCCCCAGAGGAAGAGCGCCGGCGGGACGAGCAGGGCCGACAGCCCCAGGAGGCCGAGCAGATCCCCCGCCAATTCGGACCCCACCCTGCCCACGGCGTTGCCGATCTGCCGGTCGATGGCACTGGCGTAGCTGAAGAAGGAGGGGTCCTGAGGGTCGAAGGTGGCGAGGCTGGCCAGCGTCAGGATCGCGACCGCCATGGCCAGGACGCCGATCCCCTCCCGCGTCTTGTCATGCCGGAAAAAGGCCGCCAGGGCTTTCAACCACTCGCTCGGCCGGCTCAGGTCCACAGCCACGCTGGCCCCTTACCTCCATTCCAGTTGCCAGACGTTATAGCGTGCCGCCCGCCAAACTCCAAGCGCTTTTTCGTCGCCTGACGGCGGCTGGGGGTTGGGGGCCGGGGGCCAGGGGCTGGAATCGACCGATCCCCTGACCCCCAACACCTGCCCTCCCGTGCTCCTCTGCTCCGCTGCTCGCCACTCTCGGCACTCGGCGCTCCGTCCTCGGCTCTCGGCTCTCGGCTCTCAGACCTCGATGATCACCGGCAGGATCATGGGGCGCCGCTCCACCGCTCTCTGCAGGAATTTCCGGAGCACCGACCGGATCCGCTGCCTGATCAGGTTCCTATCCGTCTTCTCTTCGACACTGCAACCGTCCAGCACCGTGAGGATCAATCGCCGGGCCTCCTCGAAGAGCGTGTCGTCCTCCGGCAGATGGGCGAACCCCCGCGAGATGATTTCCGGCCCGGAGACCACCTGCCCGGCCTTGTCGAATCCGATGACGATCACCACCATGCCGTCTTGGGCCAGGTGCTGGCGATCCCGCAGGACGGTGTCCCCCACGTCCCCGACCCCCTTCCCATCCACGAAGACCCGGCCCGCGGCCACCTTGCTCACCACGGCGGCTCGGGTCGGCGCGACCTCCAGGACGTCCCCGTTGTCCAGGAGGAAGATGTGGTCCGGCGGCAACCCCATACCCCGGGCGAGTTGGGCATGGAAGTGCAGGTGCCGGTACTCGCCGTGCACCGGCACCAGGAAGCGGGGGCGGGTCAGGTTGAGCATAAGCTTCAGCTCCTCGCGGCTGGGATGACCGGACACGTGGACGCCGGCCTGGACATCTTCCGTGATCACCTGGGCCCCGCGCTTGAAGAGCTGGTTGACGGTGCGGGCGATGGATTTCTCGTTGCCCGGGATCACCCGCGCCGAGAAGATCACCGTGTCCCCCGGCTGGATCTCGATCTGCCGGTGCTCTCCCACCGCCATGCGGGCCAGCGCCGAGAGGGGTTCCCCCTGGCTGCCCGTGGTGATGATCACGCTCTGGTCCGGGGGAGTACGCTGCAACTCGTCCAGGCGCACCAGCGTCTCCTCCGGCACCCGCAGGTAGCCCAGCTCGGCCGCGATCCGGGTGTTGGCCAGCATGCTCTTGCCGTTCACCGCGACCCTTTTGCCCAGCCGCGCGGCCACGTCCAGGACCTGCTGGATCCGGTGGATGTGGCTGGCGAAACAGGCCACGATGATCCGGCGGGGCGCGGTGCGGAAGATCGGCTCCAGGGTGCGCGCGACCTCGGACTCGGAGGGGGTCACGCCTTCTCGCGTGGCATTGGTGCTGTCGGAGAGCAGGACCTGCACCCCCCGATCTCCCAGTTCAGCGAACTTTCCGAAGTCGGTCAGCTCCCCGCCGACGGGCGTCTGGTCGAACTTGAAGTCGCCGGTGTGGACGACCAGCCCGGCCGGCGTGTGGACGGCGATGGCCACGCCGTCCGGGATGCTGTGGCTGACCCGGATGAACTCCAGGGTGAGCGCGCCGAGCTGCAGGCGGTCGCCGGCCCGGACCCGGCGCAGGTCGGCCGTGCGGTCCAGGTCGAACTCGCGGAGCTTCTCCTGGACCAGCCCGAGGGAGAGGGCGGTACCGTAGACGGGAACGGGCAGTTGCGGCAGGAGGTAGGGCAGGGCGCCGGTGTGATCCTCGTGTCCGTGGGTGAGGACGATGCCGCGGACCTTGTCCCGCTGCTCCAGCAGGTACGTCGTCTCGGGGAGGACGAGGTCGATCCCCAGCATCTCCTCCTCTGGGAACATGAGGCCGGCATCAATGACCAAGAGATCCTCCTCGGTTTCGAGGAGGGTCATGTTCATCCCGATCTCGCCCAGCCCGCCCAGGGGGATGATGCGCACCCACGGCTCACGGTGGCTCAAAACGAACGCGGTCCTCCTTCATGCGGGCAATCTGGCAGTCTGGCAATCCGGCACTCAGGTTCTTCCCAATTGCCAGAGTGCCCGATTGCCCAGTTGCCAGTTCCTCAGGTGCGAGCCGCCACTCGCCGCTCTTCCGAGGCGGCCGCGGCCCGCCGCGAGGCGCCCCGCTTGGCCAGGGCCACCTTCAGCACCTGATCCATGTCGTCCACGTACACGAACTGCATTCCGCGCCGGACGGTGGCGGGCAGCTCCTTCACGTCTTTGTCGTTCTTGCTCGGGACGATGACCGTCTTGATCCCCATCCGACGGGCCGCCAGGGCCTTCTCCTTGAGGCCGCCGACGGGCAGGACCTTCCCCCGCAGCGTGATCTCGCCGGTCATGGCCACATCCCGGCGGACCGGCATCCGCGTGAGGGTGGAGATCAGCGCCGTGGCCATGGTGATCCCGGCCGAGGGGCCGTCCTTGGGAATGGCCCCGGCCGGCACGTGGATGTGGATGTCGTGCTTGGCGAAGGTCTCCTCCTTGATCCCCAGGCTGACCCCCCGCGACCGGGCGTAGCTCATGGCCGCCTGGGCCGATTCCTTCATGACGTCTCCCAGGTGCCCGGTGAGCAACAGGTTCCCCTTGCCCCGCATCATGGTGCACTCGATGTACAGGATATCGCCGCCGGTCTGGGTCCAGGCCAGGCCCGTGGCCACCCCGATCTCGTCCTTCTCCTGCTCCGCTTCGGGCAGGAACTTGGGCGCGCCCAGGAAGCGGTGCAGGCTGGCGGCGGTGACCCGGGTCAGGCCCTTCTTCCCCTCGGCCACGTCCCGCGCCGCCTTCCGGCAGACGGTGGCGATCTCGCGCTCCAGGTTGCGGAGGCCCGCCTCCCGCGTGTAGCTCTGGATGATCTTCAGGATGGCGTCATCGGTGAACTCCAGGTGCTTCTTGTTGATCCCGTGCTCATCCAGTTGCCGGGGCAGGAGGTACCGGTTGGCGATGTGCAGCTTCTCTTCCTCGGTGTAGCCCGAGATCTCGATGATCTCCATCCGGTCCTTCAGCGCCGGCAAGATGGGATCGGCCAGGTTCGCCGTGGTGATGAACATCACGTTCCGGAGGTCGAAGGGCACCCCGAGATAGTGGTCCGTGAAGGACACGTTCTGCTCCGGGTCCAGCACCTCCAGGAGGGCCGCCGAGGGATCGCCCCGGAAATCCGCCCCCACCTTGTCCACCTCGTCCATCATGAAGACCGGATTGTTGGTCCCGGCCTGCTTGATCCCCTGGATGATCTTCCCGGGGAGGGCGCCGATGTAGGTCCGCCGGTGGCCCCGGATCTCCGCCTCGTCCCGCACGCCGCCCAGGGAGATGCGCACGAACTTCCGGCCCAGGGCCCGCGCGATGGAGCGGCCCAGGGACGTCTTGCCCACGCCCGGCGGCCCCACGAAGCACAGGATTGGACCCTTCATCTTCTTCTTCAGCTTGCGGACCGCCAGGTACTCCAGGATCCGCTCCTTCACCTTCTCCAGGTCGTAGTGGTCCTTCTCCAGGATCTTGTGGGCCTGTTTGATGCTCAGCTTGTCCGTGGTCTGCTTGGCCCACGGAAGGTCGATCAGCCAGTCCAGGTAGGTGCGGATCACCGACGCCTCGGCCGCGTCCGGATGCATGCGCGACAGCCGGCCGAGCTGGGCCTTGGCCTCCTGCCCCACCTCGGGCGGCATCTTGGCCCGCTCGATCTTCTGCTCCAACTCCTGGATCTCCTGGCTACGCTCGTCGGTCTCGCCCAGTTCCTTCTGGATGGCCTTGAGCTGCTCCCGCAGGTAATACTCCCGGTGGGTCTTGTCCATTTCCTCCCGGGCCTGCGACTGGATCTTGTGCTGCATCTCCAGCACCTCGATCTCTTTGCCCAGGAGCTCGGAGAGCTTCTTCAGCCGCTCCACCGGGTCGAAGATCTCCAGGATCTGCTCCGCCTGCTCCACCTTCAGGTCCAGGTTGCTGGCCACCAGGTCGGCCAATCGCCCGGGGTGCTCCAGGTTGTTGAGGATAACCAGCACGTCGGGCGAGACCCCCTTGCCCAGGTTGACGCCCTTCTGGATCTGCTCCTTGACGGAGCGGATCAGGGCCTCCACCTCGAGACCCTGGGGGGCCGTCTCCGGCTCCGTCACCTCGGCGATCTTGGCCTCGAAGTAGGGGTCCCGCCGGGTGAATCCCAGGATGCGGGCGCGCGACACCCCTTGCACGAGGATCTTGACCCGGCCGTCGGGCATCTTCAGCATCCGCATGATCATGGCCACCGTGCCCACGGGATACAGATCCTCGGGGCCGGGATCCTCGGCCTCGGCGTCCCGCTGGGCCGCCAGGAGGATCAGGCGCTCCCGCGACAGGGCCTCGTCCACCGCCCGGATGGATTTGTCCCGCCCCACGAACAGGGGCAGGATCATGAACGGATAGACCACCACATCCCGGACCGGCAGGAGCGGGATCTGGGACGGCATCTTCCGCTCGCCCTGCGGCTGCTCGACGCCGACCCCGGTCTCGATCTTTTCCCCGGTGCCTTCCACATCCACGTCGCGGTCTTTCAAGGGAGGATCTCCTTCGCCCGCGTCCCGCTGGGCGGGAGAGCTGGGCAAACTGTTGGCGTCGGTGGCGTGGACGTCAGGCCTCGTCCCGCCGCTTGCCTCCGGGCACGCTTCGTCCCCGCGAACGCGCGTCCGGCTTCCGAGGGGCCTTCGTCCGCTTGATGCGTTCGGGCCGGGTATCCATGTCCGGATCCCAGAGGTCGTCATAGGGGTCGGGCGAGGTCTCGGTCTCGGTCTCGTCCTCGGTGGCGACGGGTTCCAGTTCGTCCTCCCGAGGGGCCGGGGCCCCCGCCTGCTCGGGATCCGGGACCGGCGGGTGACGGGGCGGTGGTTTCTGGGTCATGGACTCTGCGTGACCGCCCGGCGGGACCCCCGCCGGGTCGGTCCTGCCCCGGGCGATCCCGCATCTGCCCGGTGCGGCTGTGGCTGGCCCGAATCCAGGTTCAGGCCGCGCAGAAACTCCTTGAACCCCGGGGCCACGTCCGGGCGCTCCAGGGCGAACTCCACCGTGGTCTTCAGAAATCCCAGGATGGTCCCCGCATCGTGCCAGCGCCCCTGGAACTCCAGGGCGTACATCATCTGGTTCTTGCTCCGGAGCAGTCCCTTCAGGGCATTGGTCAGTTGGATCTCGCCGCTTCGGTCCGGGGGCGTCTTTTCCAGAATGGGGAAGATCTCGGGCGTCAGGATGTAGCGGCCGATGATGGCGAGGTCCGAGGGGGCCTGGCTGACCTCCGGCTTCTCCACCATGTCCATGATGTGGTAGAGGTGATCGTCCAGCTTGCGCCCCTTGATCACCCCGTACCGGGAGACCTCCGTCTTGGGGACCCGCTTCACGCACATCACGGAACAGCGGTACTTCTCGTACACCGCGATCATCTGTTGCAGGGCCGGCGTGGCGTCAGTCAGGATATCGTCTCCCAGCAACACCGCGAACGGCTCGTCCCCCACCAGCTCCCTGGCCGCCAGGACGGCGTGACCCAGGCCCAGCGGCTCCTTCTGACGCACGTAACAGACCCGGACCAACTCCGAGACCCGCCGGACCACCTCCAACAGATCGGCCCGCCCCTTCTTGCTGAGCATCAGCTCCAGCTCGATGGAGCGGTCGAAGTGATCCTCGATGGCGTTCTTGCCCCGGCCGGTCACCACGATGATGTCCTGGATGCCCGAGGCCACCGCCTCTTCCATGACGTACTGGATCGTGGGCTTGTCCACGATCGGCAACATCTCTTTGGGCTGGGCCTTGGTCGCGGGCAGAAAGCGAGTCCCGAGCCCGGCCGCGGGGAACACGGCCTTCCGGATCGTCATCGCGTCTCCTCTGGCTGTCTCCTCCGGGAAGTCAGGGCACGCTCGTGAAGCGCTGGACCTCCACGTGGACCCGGGGACGCGGCTGGAGCAGCCAGGTCAAGAGGCTCCCGACCAGGCTGATGAGGATGGCGCCCAGAACCGCGCTGCCGAAGCCGGCCACGTGCACGCCCTTGACCACGCTCGCCACCAGGACAAGCATTGCGCCATTGACCACCAGCGCGAACAGGCCCAGCGTGACCACTGTCAGGGGCAGGGTCAGGAGGAGCAGGATCGGGCGAAGGGTGACATTGACGAGGCCGAGTAAGAGCGCCGCCACGATGGCCGCCCACAACCCATCCACCTGGATGCCGGGTAGCACCTGGGCCGCCACCCCGATGGCCAGGGCCGTGGCAACCCATCGAATCACGAACGCAGGCATCGCTCCCCCTAGATTTTTCAGCAGGTTACCTTTATACCAGCTTACCCCCAATTGTCAACCGCCTTCGCCCGCCGCCAATCCCTCTGCCACGCGACAATAGTCCCATATTTCCGCCGGGCCTCCGGCACGATCCCCTCTCTGTGGTCGCCTGAGGTCAGTGCGGCTTGATCTGCGTTTCGACTGAGGGGGGAATCGCCCTACTCCACCCCGAAAAGCCGGCCCAGGCCAATGATCCGTTCCAGTAGGACGATCCCGACGGCGGAGATGAGGATGAGGAGGGATGAGACTGCGGTCACCAGGGGATCGAACGTCTGCTCCAGGTAGCCGAAGATGCGAACGGGGAGCGTGACCGTCGTCGGGCTGGAGAGAAACAGCGAGATGTTCACCTCATCGAATGAAATGATGGCCGCGAAGGCTGCGCCCGCCAGCAGGCCAGGGCGGATGAGGGGCAGGGTCACCCAGCGGAAGGTTTGGAGGGGCGTCGCGCCGAGGTTCTGGGCGGCGAGTTCCAGTTCGCCCTTGAACCCGGACAGGCTGGCCCCCACGAGCCGGATCACGTAGGGCGTCGTCAGGACCAGGTGGCCGAGGATGAGCGTCGCCGGACTCTTCCCGATGCCGGCCCAGGTATAGAACTGCAGCAGGGCGATGCCCAGGATCAGCGAGGGCAGGAGCAGCGGCGACATGAAGAGACCGTTCAGCGCCGTTCGCCCCGGAAACCGGTAGCGGGCGAGGGCCATGGCGGCCATCGTCCCGACGATGAGAGCGGCACCGGACGCTCCGACGGCGACGTAGGTGCTGGTCCACAACGAGTCCAGGAACTCCTCGTGCCGCAGGATCTCTATATACCAGCGCAGGCTGATGCCGTGCGGCGGGAAGCTGGTGTATTCCGCCGCGGTGAGCGACGACCCCAGGACTACGACGATCGGGGCCAGGATGAAGGCGCAGACGAGGAGGATGTATCCTCGCAGGATCGCTCCCTGACGCACGCCGCTCACGCCTCTCCCTTCCGCATTCCCAGGCGAACGCCTCTAGTCGAAGACGATGCCGGACCGCCCCCGCTCCAGGGCCCACAGGTACGCCAGGACGGCGGAGACGGAGATCCCCATCAGGATCAGGGCGATCGCGGCGCCGCGGGGGAAATCGGCCAACTGCATGATCTGCTGGTACACCAGGGTGGACATCACCTTGAGGCGAGCCCCGCCCAGGACCGCCGGCGTGACGAAGGCGCTGCTGCTCAATGCGAAGACAATCATGCTCCCCGCGGCGATCCCCGGCAGCGACAGGGGCAGCGTGACCCGCCAGAAGGCATAGGCCGGGCCCGCCCCCAGGTTTTGTGCGGCGCGATGCAAGTCGGGGTCGATGTTTCGCAGCGAGGCGAAGATGGGGAGGATCGCGAAGGGCAGGAGGACGTGGAGGAGGCCCAGGACGATGGCCGTCTCCGAGTAGAGGAGGCGGAGAGGCTCCCGGATCAGGTCGAGGCCGAGGAGCAGGCTGTTTATGGCCCCGTTCGGGCCCAAGAGGACGAGCCAGCCGAAGGTCCGCACGACGACGCTGACCAGAAGCGGCGCCAGGATGATGAGCAGGAGCGAGGCCTGCTGCCGCGGCGAGGCCTTGATCATGGCGTAGGCGACCGGGTATCCGACGAGGGCCGCCAGGATCGTGGTGATCGCGGCGAGGCGGAGCGTCCGCCCCAGGACGCCGAGGTAGAAGGGGTCCCGCAGGAAGCTCGCATAGTGGGAGAGACCGTCGGGGACGAGCTGCCCCGTCGTTCGGTCGAGCTGGTACGTGCTGGTTGACGCCATGATGGCGAGGGGAACGATCACGAAGAAGAGGAAGAGGAGCAACCCGGGGGCGAGGAGGAGCCACGGGAGAAGGCCAACGCGCCTGCGGGAGGCGGCGCTCATGCCGTCTCCTCCGTCCCCTCCACGACGATGCAATCCGCCGGCGCCCACTCCGCGATCCAAGGCTCGGCAGGGGAGGGTGGCGGCGCGTCCCCGGGGCAGAAGACCGTGAGTAGATGGTCTCCCGCGACGCAGTGCACCTGGTGATGCGCTCCCAGATAGGTGACGCGCTTGATCCGCACGGGCAGGGCATTGGCGCCCGGCGACGGGGTGGCTCGCAGGCGGATCTTCTCGGGGCGGACGACCGCGGTCGCGGAGGCTCCGGGCGCCGCGTCCCCCGTCGCCGCCCGCAGGTGGGTGCCAGCGCGGACCTCCAGGATGAGGCCGTCGGCGTCTCGCCCGACGATTCGTCCTGGCAGCAGATTCGCGTCACCCATGAACCGGGCAACGAAGATCGTCCGGGGTCGGGCGTAGATCTCCTGCGGGAGGCCCACCTGCTGGAGGAGCCCCTGATTCAGGACGGCCACGCGGTCGGCGATGGTCAGGGCCTCCTCCTGGTCGTGCGTCACGAAGAGGGTGGTGATGCCGACGCGCTGCTGGATCTCCCGGACTTCCAGCCGCATCTCCTGCCGGAGCTTGGCGTCCAGGTTGCTGAAAGGCTCATCCAGGAGCAGGACGGCGGGCTGGATGGCCAGGGCCCGAGCCAGGGCGACCCGTTGCTGCTGGCCGCCCGAGAGGGTCCGCGGGTAGCGGTCCTCCAGGCCGCCGAGCCGCACGAGCTGGAGGACGTCCCGTGCCCGGGCGCTCCGTGCCTCCCGCGGCTGCCCGCGGGCGCGGAGGCCGAACTCCACGTTCTCCAGGACGGTGAGGTGGGGGAACAGGGCGTAGCTCTGGAACACCATGCCCGCGTTCCGCCGGTGCGGTGGCAGGGCCGTGACGGGGCGGCCGTCGAAGAGGATCTCGCCCCGATCGGGCGAGAGGAACCCCGCGACCATGTTCAGCGTGGTGGTTTTGCCGCAGCCCGAGGGTCCCAGGAGGGCGAGGCACTCCCCCGACTTGACCTCCAGGGAGAGGCCGCGCACGGCCTCGACCGTTCCGAAGGCCTTGGAGAGATCGCGCAGCTCTATGCAGGCCATGAGCTATCCGGGAGCGGCTGCAGATGCGACGAAGGCCTCAGCGTCCCTCGACCTCGCGCCGCCACCGCTCGGTCCAGGTCTGGAGGTTGGCGCTGACCACGCGCGTGTCGATGCGGACCAGGCTCTTAAGCTGCTCGGGTGTGCTCGGGACCTTCCGGGCGACGTCCGGGGGGAGCTTCACCCGGCTGTTGATGGGGCCCCACAACATCTCCACGGCCATCCCCAGTTGGGCCTCCTCCCCGATCAGGAAGTTGACGAACTCCTGGGCGGCCTCGGGGTGCGGGGCGCCCTTGACCACGTCGAAGTAGTTCACGAAGTAGATCGCCCCCTCCTTGGGGTAGACGAAGTCCACGGGGAATCCCGTCGCCTGCAGCTCGAAGACCCGCGGGGTGGCATTGTACGTGAGCCAGACCTCCCCCTGCTTCAGGAGGTTGTCGAGCTGGGCCGGGGCATCGGGAAAGGCCAGGACGTTGGGGGCCAGGGCCTTGATCTTGGCCAGGCCGGGCTCAACGTTCTGCTCCGAGCCGCGCTCCAGTTTGGCCATGAGGGCCAAGAAGAGGTTCCCGTACCCGTGCGGCACGGTGTAGATGGCCACGCGGCCCTTCAGATCGGGCCACCAGAGGTCGTACCAGGAGGTGGGCGGGGCAAGCCCCTTCTCGCGGAAGATTCGGGTGTTGTACTCCAGGCCGATGGCGGCCACGCCCTGGGTGACCCCGATGCCGTCCGGGTCCCGCGCGAAGGGATAGACGTATTCCAGGTTGGTGACCCGCTTCGGGTCCAGGGGAGTGTACAGGCCGATCTGCTTCCCCATGCCGTGGGTCACGTCGTTGGTCCAGATCACGTCGATCTCGGGGCGGGCGCGCTGCGCCTGGACCTTGGCGAAGTTCCCCGTGGTCGTGCCCGTGGCGTAGATCACCTTGATGCCGGTCTTCTGTTCGAACTTGGGGAAGATCTTGGTACGGAAGCTCGTCTCGAAGGTCCCGCCCGCCCCGGCGAAGACGACCTCCTTCTGGCCGGGAGGGACCTCCGCCGCATAAAGCGGCAAGGCGAGGAAGGCCACCGTCACCGCGAGGAGCCAGCCGATCCCGGTTGCCAGACGTCTCATCGTCGATCGCATCGTCCCCCCTCCGGCCCCGTCACGCGGGGCCATACCTCAACCGTGAGCCTCCAGAGTCGAAGGCGAGAGAGCCACTGAACCGCCAACCTGGCTCGATTTCTGGGTTCGCGTCTTGGCAACTTGGCTGCTCGGCATCTCGGATCACGGCTAGAAGCCCAGCGGCCGGAACCGGGCCAGGCTGCGGTCGAGCCGTCGCATGGCCAGGTCCGCCAGGTACCCAAGCAAGCCAAGCGTGAAGATCCCGATCAGGATCTTGTCAATGTCGAGGTACTGGTAGGAATTGTAGATGAGAAACCCGACGCCCGAGCGGGCAGCCAGCATCTCGGCGACCACGATGGTCGCGAAGGCGTTGCCCATGGCAATGCGCATCCCCGTGATCGCGTGGGACACCGACGAGGGAACGATGACGTGGGTGAAGAGCTGGAACGTCCCCGCGCCGAAGCTCCTGGCGGCGCGCATCCGGTTCGTGGGGATGGCGTGCACGCCCGCGATTGTGTTGAGCAGGACCATGAAGGTCGCCGTGTACACGATGAGGAACACCTTCGAGTTCTCCCCGATGCCGAACAGGATGACGGCGAGGCTGATCAGGCTGATGGGCGGCACGTACCGCGAGAAATGGATGTAGGGGTCGCAGAATCGCCGCAGGGCCCTGAAGTTCCCCAGGAGCAGGCCGGCGGTATAGCCCAGGGCGCTGCCGATGGCGAATCCCACGAGGATCCGCCGGAGGCTCACGTTAATGTCGGCGAGGAGGCTCCCATCCGCAATCATCCGGCCCCACGTGATCAGGACGTGCGACGGACCGGGGACGCCGTACCGGGCGCGGGTCGCCGCCGCGGCCACCTCCCAGGTGAGGAGGATCGCCGCGGCCGGCACCGCCGCGACGATCCAATCATTCCTGCCTCGCCTCGACGCCAGTTCCAACGTCTGATTCTCCGGGACGGCCTCACATCTCCGAGCCCGTGCCGCCGTAGAACCGCCAGGCATACCGGTTGACCAGGTAGCCGAAGAGGCGGTCGGCCAGCAGACCCAGGAGACCGATGAAGATGACCCCCACGAGAGCCTCGTCCATGGCCATCCAAAGGCGTGCGTTGATGACCAGGAATCCCAAGCCCTGATCGGCGACGAGCATCTCCGCGCTGATGACGGCCATGAAGGCACTGCCCAGGGCCAAGCGCATGCCGGTCAGGATGTACCGGACCGTCCCTGGGAAGATGACCCGTGAGAAGATCTGCGACTGGTTGGCGCCGAACGTCTGGGCGGCGCGCAGCTGGGCCGGCGGGATCGAGACGATGCCCGCCAGGGTATTGATCAGGACCGCCGAGACGGAGGTGTAGACGATGATGGAGATTCGGGCTACCTCGCCCGTCCCGAGCAGCAGAAGGACGATCGAGATCCACGCCAAGGCGGGAATGAATCGGAAGAAATTGACGTAGGGCTCCAGCATGCGGCGGATGATCGGCCAGTAGCCCATGGCCAGACCCGCCGTGGCCCCAGCGACGCTCCCGATGAAGAACCCGACCGCCACCCGGCCCGTGGTCCAAAGGATGTCGCGGAGCAGAAGACCCTGCTTCACGAGTTGGACCAGCTTGCGGAACGTCACCTCGACGGGGGGAACCAGCAAGGGAATCCCGTAGGCGCGGCTCGACACCTCCCACGCCACCAGGAACACTATCACCGCCACGACATAGGTCTGGGCCGCGACGGCAATCGGCATCCAAGTCCGGGGGAGGATCGCCGTCTGCCTCGGCACGCGCCACCGGGGGCGGAGCAGGTCATCACGCATGGGTCGATCCCCGCCCCATACCGGCGTCAGCGGCCACCGTCCCAGAGATCAGGCCCCAGATGTGCTCGTACAGCTCCCCGAATCTGGGGGTAGACCGCCGCCGGGGACGATCGAGCGAGACGCCCACGATCTCCCTGATGGAGGCCCCCGGGCCGCTCGTCATCACTCCGACCCGGTCCCCCAGGGCCACCGCCTCGGAGATGTCGTGGGTGATGAACAGGACGGCCTTGCGCGAGCGCATCCAGATGTCGCTCAGCTCCCCCTGCAGCACCGCCCGGGTCTGGGCATCCACGGAGACGAAAGGCTCGTCCATCAGGAGGATGCGCGTCTCGGGCACCACCAGGGCGCGAGCGATCTGGACGCGCTGCCGCATGCCGCCGGAAAGCTGGTGGGGGTACTTGCCCTCGTGGCCGACCAGGCCGACCAGCCGGAGGTGCTCCGCCACCAGTCCCTGCCGCTCGCGCCGCGACATCCCCCGGATCTTCAGAGGGAACTCCACGTTCTGGGCCGCCGTCAGCCAGGGGTAGAGCGAGTCGTCCCCCTGGAAAATCACTGCGCGATCCGCGCCGGGGCCCGCGACCGGCTGCCCCGAGACTCGCACTTCGCCCCGGGTGGGGCGCTCGAAGCCGGCGATCAGATTCAGGACCGAGGTCTTCCCGCAGCCGCTGGGCCCGAGGAGGACGAAGAACTCGCCCGGGCGGATCGCGAGGTCCAGGTCGCGCACAACCCAGGGGGATCCCTCGGCGTAGCGAAACGATAGCCCGTGAAGCTCGATGGCCTCTCCCATATCACTTCATCAACGTCACGCTGACCCGGTCCGGAGCCGCCTCCTTCAGGAGACTGGGATCATACAGGCCCTTGACGTGCTGCGCTAGGTCTGCCAGTTGCAATAGGCCGGCCTGCTTGGCAAACTCGGCGGCCTTCATCTGATGCCGGAGGAAGTCGTCGGTCAGGTCCAGCACGAACTTGTTGTAGTTGAGCTGCGATAGCGCCAGGTCCTCCGGAATGCGGAAGGCCTTGGCGGCGATTTTCGCCATCTCGGCCCAGTTGGTGGGGGAGGCATTGGCCCAATCGATCGCGTCCCGCACGGTGCGGAGGAAGGCAACGGCCGCCTGCCGGTCCTCGGCAACCAGCCGCTTGCTCATCCAGAGGGTGTGCTGGCTGGTGTAGCCGCTGTCCTGCCACTGCTGCAAGACGTGGCCGCCCGCCACGACCTGCGGCAGTCGGCCGAGCCACGGGTACCAGGTGGATGCCGCCTGGATGTCCCCTCGCGCCATGGCCTGGAGCTGCTCCGGGACCGGGACGTTCACCACCTCAAGCTTGCCCTCCAGGTTGTGCTTGGGCAGGAAGAAGAAACGGAAGAAGAACTCGCTGCCGCTCCCCGGGTGCACAGCAACCTTCTTCCCGACCAGGTCGGCCGGGCTCCTGATCTCCTTCGTGGCGGCCAGGCCGCCGATGGTCCCGGAATACCACGGGCGAGCCACCCCGACGATATTGCCTCGCTTGGATGCCGCGATCAGGCCGGCTAGCTCGCTTACGGCCCCCACGTCCATTTGTCCGGCCATGACGGCGTCCAACCCCCCGACGCCCGTTTCGAAGGTCTTGTACTCCACCCGGATCCCGTACTTCCGGCCGAAATCCTTCTCGGCGATCAGCACCCACTCCGCGTGGCTCATGTCGATGCCGATCCCCAGCCGGATCGTTTTCGTTTGGGCGCCGGCGGCGCGTTGGCCGACCGGCATCCCCACGACCAGTGCCACCATCACCACCAGTCCGCAGAGCCTTCCCGTCAGCTTCCAGGTCATGTTCGTCCCCTCCCCCCCTGGTCCCCCTTGTGTGTGAAACACTGAGCGTGCGCTGTTCCCTCATCTGCCGCGAGGCCTGTCGGCTGCCCAGGCGCGGCGGACGGCGTCGGCGTCCGCGATCCATCCCTTGGGAAGCAGAGTTTCCATCACGCGCAGGCTGGCCACGTGCAGCGAGCGGTCGCAGGAGGCCACGCAGTCGCGCACCAAGACGGTGGCGAAGTCACGGGCCATAGCGTCGCGCGCGGTCCCCTCCACGCAGCCGTGGGTCTCGACCCCGACCACGACCACAGCCTGACAGCCGCCGGCGCGGAGCGCCAACTCCAGGTTCGTCCCGACAAAGCCGCTCTGCCTGAACTTCCGGATGACGAGGTCCCCGGGTCGCGGCGCCACGGTGTCCACGATGGCGTGGCCCCAGGTCCCCTCGATGGTGATCAGCGGGTCCTGCTCGCCCCACATGGCGGCCCGCCGGGCGAGGTCCGGGGCCGGGCTCAGCCGGCCCTCCGGCAGGACGGTGTTCTGGATGTAGATCACGTTGATGCCGTGGCGCCTTGCATCCTCCAGCAGGACCGTCATGCGCTTGACCGCCTCGGCGAGCGGCGAGAGATCGCTCCCCCGCTGGTCCGCGCGGCCGCCGGGGCTGCAGAAGTCGTTCTGGACATCCACGACGACGGCGGCGGTCTGCTCGGGCAGCAGGATCTCATCCAGCCGTGTTGGTATCTCACGGTTGAAGAGGACAAATCCCACGGCGATCGGCCCCCTTTCGTCGTGCAGCGGGCGTGAGGGTTCTTCTCCGACGCGGTCGGTCGGGGCTCTCCCTCAAAGGTAGCGGGCCTCGACCTTCATGTACTCGTCGGCCACCATGATGGTACGGGCCGGCGTCCGGAGGTCCGGGGTCTCGGAGGGCCCGAAGAGGCCGGTGGCCCCCTGCCGGCGGTAGGGGTCGAGGCACGGGATGTGGACCTCGACCAGGACCGACGGCTGCTGCCCGCGGTTCCAGGCCCAGTGGACAGCCATGGTGGGGATCCGCAGGAAGTCCCCTGCCTTCAGCTCGTAGAGCTCGTCCTCCACGAAGACCCAGAGCTCGCCGGACTGGAGGTAGTTGAGCTGCTCGCAGTCGTGGACGTGGGGGCGCGAGTGGTAGCCCGCCACCCGGGTGGCCACCATCAGGTTCCCGTCGTTGCCGTAGACGAAGTAGGTGGACATGCCGCCGCCCAGGACGTTCACGAGCTGCCGGCCCGAGGGCACCTCGTCCCCGCGCGCCAGGAGGGACCGGCTTGGCTCGCCGTCCCCGTTCACGGAGCGGGCCTCGACGGCCTTGGCGACGTCGTCGGAGAGGAAGATGGTCTGGGGCATGGCCCGGGGGACGCCGTGCTCGTTCTGGTGGAAGAGCCCCACGGACTTGGCGCGGACGGAGGGCTTGCCGATGAGGGGCGGGGAGTGGGACTCGATCAGGACGGACCGCGTCTCCCCGCGGTTCCAGGCCCAGTGGGCGGCCCCCTGGGGAACCCGGAAATAATCCCCCTGGCGCAGGAGGTAGCCTTTCTCCTCGACGAAGACCCACAGCTCCCCCTCGGCGAGGTAGTTCAACTGCTCGCAATTGTGGATGTGGGGACGGGAGTGGTAGCCAGCCGACCGCATGGCCACCGTGATGGAGGAGTCGAGCCCGTAGAGGCGCTTGGTGGAGATCTCGCCTCCCTTCAGGTCCTCCTTGGCGATCGGCGTGCTATCCGGCACCTCGTCCCAGCGGGCCATGAGTCCCATTGCAGCCTCCTCCTTTTCCGGCTTTCGGATCATGATATCGAACTACCGGCTCATCAGTATGTGGCCGGTTCGCCCGACCTCCACCTGCCACCTCGGGGGAACGACCGTGGTCGCGCCCAGCTCCTCGATGATCGCCGGCCCCCGGATGCGGGCGCCGGCCCCCAGCGCCTCGCGATCGTAGAGGCGCGTCCGCAGGAATTTCCCGCCGAAGAAGACCGGCCGCTCCCCGGACGGGCGCACCCCCGCCCGCGTCACCCTGGGCAGCCGGTCGGCCGGCGGCTTGAGAACGGTGCGGACGGCGCTGGCCCGCAGGGCGATCAGCTCCACGGCCTCGCCCGGACTGCTGTGACCGTAGGTCTGCTCGTGGGCTTTGTGGAATGCCGCCTCGATTTCGCGCATGGGCTGGTCGGGGCGCGTGAGCGGCAGCGTCAGCTCGAAGGCTTGGCCACGATACCGGAGATCCAGCGCGTAGCGGAAGAGGATGGGCCCGGGACCCCAGCCGTCGGCCTGGATCGCCTCCCGCAGGGTCTGCCGCAGGGCGTCCCACCGGGCTTGCAAGGCCTGTCGGCTCACGGCCTCCAGGGGAACGATCCAGGTCTCCGTGCGGTCCTGGATGAGGTCCGAGACCAAGAGGCCGAAGGCCGACAGGTTACCCGGGTGGCGCGGGACCAGGATCCGGTCGATGCCCAGTTCCTCGGCGACGAAGGCGGCGTGCATGGGCCCGGCCCCGCCGAAGGGCACCAGGACGAACTCCCGCGGGTCGTGGCCCCGCTCGACCGAGATCTCGCGGATGGCGCTGGCCATCTTGGCCACGCCGATGCGGAGGATGCCGTCGGCCAGCTTGGGGATCGCCATGCGGCCAAGGGCCTGGGCCAAGCGGCCCAGGGCGGCCTCGGCGACGTCGGGCCGGAGCTGCAACCGGCCTCCCAGGAGGCGCGTGGCATCCAGCCGGCCCAGGACCAGATTCGCGTCGGTGACGGTCGGCTCCGTGCCGCCCTTGCCGTAACAGGCGGGGCCGGGGACCGCCCCGGCGCTCTCCGGCCCGACGCGCAGGAGCCCGGCCTCGTCGCAGCGGGCGAGGCTCCCGCCGCCTGCCCCCACGGTGTTGATGTTGAGCTGGGCGATCTTCACCGGGTAGCCGTCCAGGAGGCTCCAGCCGACGGTGCCTGCCCGGCCGTCCTGGATCAGGCAGACGTCAGTACTGGTGCCGCCCATGTCGTAGGTGATGAGGTTCCGGAAGCCGGCCCCCGCGGCGACGTGGACGGCGCCGTTGACGCCGCCGACTGGGCCGGAGAGGATCGTCCGGACCGCCAGGCGGGAGGCGGCCTCGGGCGTCATCGTCCCGCCGTTGGAGGCCATGATCTGCAGGCGCGCCCGATAGCCGCGCTCCACCAAGGCCGCCTCCAGCCGGGTGAGGTAGCGGCTGGTCCCGGGCGCGACGGAGGCGTTCATGATCGTGCTGGAGAAACGCTCGAACTCGCGGAACTCCCCGACCACCTCGTGGGAAGTGGACAGGTGGGAGGCCGGGAAGCGCCGGGCGAGGAACGTCCGCGCCAGGCGCTCGTGGGCGGGGTTGGCGTAGCTGTGAAGGAAGCAGACGGCGACGGCCTCGGGCTCGGCTGCCGCGAGGGCCACCGCGACCTCCTCCAGCGCCGCCTCGGTGAGAGGCGTGGCGACCGTTCCGTCCTTCAGCATGCGCTCCCGGACCTCGAACCGTCGGGAGCGCGGGATGAGGGGCTTGGGCCGGACGAACTTGATGTGGAAGAGGCTCCCCGGGATGAGCCGCTGGCAGCGCCCGATCTCGATCACGTCGCGGAAGCCCTCGGTGGTGAGGAGGGCCGCGCGGGCCCCCTTCCGCTCCAGGATGATGTTCGTGCCGATGGTGGTAGCGTGGATCACTCGCCGGACGCGCGTGAGGTCCACCTGCAGGGCGTCGAGGCCCTGGAGGACGGCCTCCCATTCGGCGCCGGGCCGCGAGGGGACCTTCCCCACGAGGAGGGTCCTGCTCCGCTCATCCCGGACGACAAAGTCGGTGAACGTCCCGCCGATGTCGATCCCGACCAGGAGGCTCGCGCCTCGTCCGTTCACCTTCCCGCGGAGGGTCACTGGAGCACCACCTTGCGAACCCAGGTCCGCTCGCCCTCCCGGAGGCCGAGGGCCGCCAGGCCGCCGGGCCCCAGGCGACAGGACTCCCGGGGGAGGCCGGGATCGATCCGAAGCCAGGCGCGGAGCGGAGCGCCCGGGTGCTTCAGCGCGAGGCACTCGACCAGATCCCCCGCCTTGGCCTGGAGCGCGTCCGCGGCCGAGGGGGCAACCACGACGGCGCGATAGCCGCCCGGGGTCTCCTCCCCCCGGAGCGCCTCGACCGTCAGGAAGACCCGCTGTTCCTGGAGCGCGCGCCGCCGCGCCTCGGTGGCCTCGAGGTCCACCTGCCCGTCCCGGAGGATGACGCCGTAGGCGGCCTCGGCCGTGGCGAGGCTGATGTATCCCTCGGCGACATCCGAGGCCACGCGGGCCGGCTCCCGCTCCAGGGGATCCCCGTACCCGCCGCCGCCGCTGGATTGCTCGAGGATGCGGTCGTCCTGCTTCAGCGGGAATCCGGAGACCTTCCCCGGGACCCCCGACAGGGTGAGCTCGCGGCCATCGCGGCTCACCCCGAACCGGTTCGGCCCGCCGGAGAAGCCGCCGTGGACGCCGAAGGGGGGCACAACGTTCTTGTCGGAGACGAAGGAGATGGCGCCCTCCGGGGCCAGCAGGCGGATCACCCGGCGCATGCCCAGCCCTCCGCGGTGGCGCCCGTGGCCGCAGGAGTCCTGGCGCAGCTCGGTCCGCTCCACCAGGACGGGGAACTTGTTCTCGACGGCCTCGATGGGCTGGATGGCGGTGAAGTCCCCCTCGTGGAACGTCCGCAGGGTGTTGTTACCGTCCTCTTCCAGGAAGCCGCCCGTCCCCCCGGAGGGGGCCTCGTACAGGAGGAACACGCGCCCGTTCTTCCCGGGATCCCGGCCCGAGAGCAGCACCTGGTTGGACGAGCCCTTGGTGTCGCCGGCGACCGCGTCGGGGATGACCCGGGCCAGGGCCCCGATGAGGGCCGACTCCAGCGAGCGCCGGACATCGCCCATGGCGCCCACGGCGGCCGGGGGCGTGGCGTTCAGGAACGTCCCCCGGGGGGCGATGACCCGAATGGGGCGGAAGGATCCGGAGTTCACCGGGCTGCTGGGATCCAGGAGCGACTTCAGGACCATGAACACCCCGGTGGGTGCGCCGGACTCGCCGAGGTTGTACGGCCCGCGCATCTGGCGGGAGGAGCCCGTGAAGTCCACCGTGATCCCATCGCCCGTCTGGACCCGCACCCGGATGACCAGGGGCTCGGGCAGGTCGGGCCGCGGGTCCAGGTACAGCTCGTAGCGGTGCTCTCCGCGGGGGAGCTGGGCGATCTTCTGCCGGATGCGGGCCTCTTCCCGGTCCAGCATCTCCACCACGCCGGCCCGCAGGACGTCCGCTCCCAAGCGCCGCAGGAGGCCCCGCACGCGGCGCTCCCCGATGCGGCAGGTCCCCACCATGGCCCGGAAGTCGCCCTGGCGCTCCTCGGGCATCCGCATGTTGAGGAACATGGTCTCGAGGAAGGCCTGGTTCGGCCGGCCCCGCTCGTAGACCCGGATGGGCGGGATGCGGAGCCCCTCCTGGTAGATCTCCGTGGCCTGGCCCGAGATGCTGCCGGCGGTCATGCCGCCGACGTCCTCCCAGTGGGCTCGAACCACCGAGAACAGCAGGGGGCGCCCGCCGGCGAAGACCGGGTAGATCATGGCGATGTCGTTCAGGTGGGTCCCGCCCTCGTAGGGATCGTTGTGGATGAAGATGTCCCCCGGCCGGATGTTCCGCCCGAACCGGTCCAGGACCAGGCGCACCGACCAGAGCAAGGGGAAGATGTGCTGCGGGTTGTCCTCGGACTGCGCCACCAGTTGGGCCCGGTCGTCTACCAGGGCGCAGGAGAGGTCGTACAGCTCGCACACGGCGGAGGAGAGGGCGGACCGGATCATGTTCGCCCGCATCTCGCGGACGATGGCCACCAGACCTTCCCGGATCACCTCCAGGGTGATCGGATCGATGCCGCGCCGTCGCCTTATGCCTTTCCGGATTGCGCCGCCCATATCGCTTCCACCTCCGCCGCCTTGGGAACCATCCCACGCGGAAGCAATGCCTCCAAGATCAAGAGGGCCGCCTCGTGCAACTGCGGCTCCAACGCCGCCACGCCGTCGCGCGGGATGACCACGTAGAAGTCCCGCGTCAGTGCGTCCCGCGCCGTGGCCTCGACGCACGCGTGCGTGGCCACGCCCGTCACGATGACCGTCTCGATCCCGTTTCCCCGCAGGATCATCTCGAGATTGGTCGCCACGAAGCCGCTCTGGCGAAACTTCGGCACCACGAGGTCCTGGGGCTTCGGAGCAAGGTCCTCGACGATGCGGTGGCCCCAGGTGCCCGGCAGCGTGACCAGCGGATCCTCCGCGCCCCATTCGGCCGCTCGCCGGACAAGGTCGGCGGGGCCGCTCAGGGCCCCATCGGGGCGCACCGAGTTCTGGATGTAGATGATGCGCACGCTGGCAGCCCGAGCCTGAGTGAGGAAATCCTTGAGGCGGGGAATCAACGCCTCAATCGCGGTCAGGTCCCGCCCGCGGCGGTGGGCTCGTCCACCCGGTGCGCAGAAATCGTTCTGCATGTCCACCACCAGAACGGCGGTGTGGGCCGACATTACGACTTCCTCAAGGCTGGTCCATCCCTGTTTGCCGAACAACTGCAGAGCCACGGGGCGTCTCCTCTGGTGTCGTCAGTGTGGCTACGCGCTCTTGAATTCGGCCCAGGCTTCAAGCCATTGGTCGAGATGCTTGGGAAGCCCAAGGCGGAAGAGGTTCAGGCGGCGCTCGTTCAGGTCGTAGCCAAGCTGGTGCATCTCTGCCTTGGAGAACTCCGTCTCCACCAGCCGCGAGCAGGACAGGATCCCGCCGTTGACCTTGGTCAGCGCCACACCGTACTCCTTGGTCAGGAGGTAGTTGAGCCAGACATTGACCTGCGGGACGGCCGCCGTGTCCTTGGGGGCGAACGCCACCTGCGTCCACACGATGACGCCGTCCTTCGGCCAGTTGTTGGCCACGGGCTGGCCCTGTCGCTGCAAGGTCGTCCGCATGAGGATCCAGCCGTACATGGCCCAGACCTCGCCGCTGGCCATGAGGTTCACGGCCTGGGCGAAGCCGGTCCAGAGGGCGCGGAAGTTGCTCTTCTTGGAGATCAGGAACCGGATGATCTCTTTGAGGTCGCTCCGGTCCATCCCCAGCGGATCCCTGTGGCCCAGGTGCAGTGCCGTGATGAGGATGGATTGATGGGCGTCGTCCCGCAGGGCGACCTTTCCCTTGTAGCGGTCGTCGAACAGGACGCCCCACGACTGGGTCACAGGGTCGTTCTCCGGGATCTTGGTGGTGTTGAACAGGACGGAGTCGTACCCCCAGTAGAAGGGCAGGGTGTAGGGCCTGCCGTCCCGTGTGAGGATGTCCTGCTTGAACAGGGGATTCAGGTACTGGACGTTGGGGATCTTGCTCATGTCCAGCGGCAGGAGCAGTCCCTTCTCGACCAGGGGGGTCGTGAAATCCGTGAGGCCGCCCATCACGTCGTAGGCGCGCGTCCCGCCGGGGACCATGAGCTTCGTGACGACGTCCGTCGGCGAGACGTACGGCGCGATGTTGAGCTTGATGCCGGTCTTCTCCTCGAAGGGCGCGACCAGCTCGGGGCGGACCGCCGAGGGCCCCATGAGGACCGTGAGGGTGCCGGCGGAGGCTGCGGCCGCCCGGCGGGGCGCGACGCCTTCATAGCCCAGACCGAGCGCGGCCCCACTCACGGCGAGCGCTCCTGCGCCGCGGAGAAACGCGCGGCGCCCCAGCTGTGTATGGTCAATTCGCTTCGTCATGGCATCTCCCCTCTCCTTGCGAACATCGATTGGCTTGGTCATGGCATCTCCCCTCTCCTTGCGAACATCGATCTCCTTCGCGAAGGCTCATACGCGCCCAGAGCTAGCGCCGGGCGAACACGAATCCCGTCAGCGAGCACGAGACGGAGATCACGACAATCAGGACGGCCAGCGCCGTCACCTCGGGCGACAGGGTCTCCACCAGCATGGTCCAGACGTGCACCGGGAGCGTCCGCTGGGTCCCGACCAGGAAGTAGGTCCGGATGAATTCATCGAACGAGAGGCTGAAAGCGAAGAGCCCCGCCGCCACCAGCCCGGGCCTGATCAAGGGAAAGGTCACCCGCCTGAATGTCTCCCACCGCTCAGCGCCGAGGTCCATGGCGGCCTCCTCCAGGGACGGATCGAGGCCGTGGATGCGCGGATACAGGCTGAGGAAGGCGAAGGGCAGCGTGTAGGTGATGTGCGCCGGCAGGACGGTCCGCCACACGGACAGGTCGATGCCCAGGACCCCGAACAGGACCAGGAGCACGATGCCGGAGACGATGCCGGGGATGATGAGTGGGACCAGGATGAGATGGAACACCACTCCCTGGCCGCGGAACCCGTGCCGGAACGCCAGCGCCAGCAAGAGCGCGGCGCTCGTGCTGATGAGGGCGGTCACGATCCCCAGGGACACGCTCTGCCGAAACGATGACAGGAGGACAGGATCCGTCAGGGCCGACCGGTACCACCGGAGGGTGAACCCGGACAGCGGGAAGGCCACGATCGCGGAGTTGTTCACCGAGAAGATCCCCAGGATGAGGATGGGGACGTACAGGAAGATGTACATGGTGAGGGCATAGCCCCAGAGGAGCACGGGCCCCCAGCCCGGGAACCGCCCGGAGACCTTCCCGTCGCCGCTCACGACCCCTCCCGGAGAAAGATCCCGCGCAGGCCGACCCACCGGCTGCTGAGGAGCAGGACTGCGACCACGACGGCCAGCATGATGAACGCCAGCGTCGCACCGAAGGCCCAGTTGTTCGTCGGACCGAACTGGTATGCCACGAGGTTGCCGAACAGGATCCCCGAGGGCCCGCCGAGGAGGGCCGGGGTGACGTAGGCCCCGAAGGCCAGGAGGAACACCATCAGGCAGCCGCCCAGGATCCCCGGGAGCGTCAGCGGCACGGTGACCCGCCAGAACGTCGTCATGGGGCCGGCCCCGAGATCGGCCGCTGCATCCAGAAGCGTCTGATCCAGGCGATCCAGGGAGAGGAAGATCGGGATGGTCATGAACGGCAGGTACACGTATAAGAGCCCGAGATGCACCGAGAATTCGTTGTACAAGAAAACGTCCAGCGGTTGATGGATCGCCCCGAGTCCAAGCAGCAACTGGTTCAGCAGGCCACGCCGGCCCAGAATAGGAAGCCATCCAAAGGTCCGGACGAGGTAGCTGGTCCAAAACGGCAGCATCAGGAGAATGATCCCGATGACCCGCCCCCGCTGGAGGATCCGGGCCAGGAAGTATGCCATGGGATAGGACATCAGGAGGCTGAGGCTCGTCACCGTCACCGCCGTGCGAAGGGATTTCAGCAGCAGGCGGACGTACACCGGGCTTTCCAGGAACCGGCGATAGTTGTCCAGGGTGAAGGCCGGCTCGAGGCCGGCGAGCGAGGAGCGCCAGAACGTGAACACGCCCACCAGGACCAGGGGCAGGAGGGAGAACGCCGCCAGGATGGCGAGCCCCGGGGTCATGGAGAACCACAGGGGGAGTGCGGGGCTCCACCCTCTCGGCGCCGAGACGCGAGCCTCAGGCTTCATCCGTCACGTTCTCCGAGAGCAGGGCCTGTCCCGCCGGGAAGCAGAAGCCGGCCCGGAGTGGCCAGGCCACGTTCACCTTCGCCCCCGGCTCCGGCCCGTCGTAGTGCTGGACCGGGAGGGTGGACATGGCGACGACCTCCAGGGGCGCATCGGTCGGACCCCGGAGGACGTAGCGGATGACGGTCCCCTGGAAGACCACTTCCTCGACCTGGGCGGGCACGCTGTTCCCGCCCGGCT
>METI01000215.1:4175-10525 GCA_001771285.1 candidate division NC10 bacterium RIFCSPLOWO2_12_FULL_66_18 | reverse complement strand
CCGGGAACGCGGACCGAACCGGTGGAGGGAAGCTCCACCTCCAGGATCCCGCCGTCCTGGGCCAGCACGCGTCCCTCGAAGAAGTTGCAGGTCCCGACAAAGCGCGCGACGAAGGGGGTGGCCGGCCGCTCGTACACCTCCAGGGGGGGTCCCACCTGCTCGATCCGGCCGTGGCGCATGACCACGATGCGGTCGGAGAGGGTCATGGCCTCCTCCTGATCGTGCGTGACGTAGAGGAATGTCCGGCCGACCTCCCGGTGAATCTTCTTCAGTTCCATCTGCATGTGCCGGCGGACCTGGAGATCCAGGGCGCCCAGGGGCTCGTCGAGGAGCAGGACGGCCGGATCATTGACCAGCGCCCGGGCCAGGGCCACGCGCTGCTGCTCGCCTCCGGAGAGCTGCCTGGGGAGGCGGGCTTCGTACCCGTTCAGTCGAACCATGTGGAGGGCGTCCAGCACGCGTCGGGGGATGTCCTCGGGCGGCAGCCGGCGAACGGTGAGTCCAAAGGCGATGTTGTCGAAAACCGTCAGGTGGGGGAACAGCGCGTACTGCTGGAAGACGGTGTTGACGTTCCGCCGGAATGGGGGGACGGCGGCCACCGGCTGCCCCTCCAGGATGATCTGCCCCGCCGAGGGGCCCTCGAAGCCGGCGATCAGCCGGAGGGTCGTCGTCTTGCCGCACCCACTCGGACCGAGGAGCGAGAGAAATTCGCCCCGCCGGACCTGGAGCGTGAAGTTGTCAACCGCACGCACTTTCCCGAAGGTCTTGGTCAGGCCTTCCAGGAAAAGGACGGTATCATCCCCCATGCCCATCTTCCGTCAGGCGCTCTTGAATTCCGCCCAGGCCTGTAGCCAGTCGTTCAGGTTGTCCGGGAGTCCTAGCTGAACCAGCTTGAGGCCCCGCTCGGTGAGATCGAAGCCCAGCTCCTTCAGCTCCGCCGCAGGGATGTGCTTCTGGACCAGGGTGGAGGTGGACAGGAGCCCGCCCCCCCGCATCATGGCCACGCTGTACTGCTCGCCCAGTACGTAGTTGAGCCACGCGTACACCGTGGGGAGAACGGGGGTGTCCCTGGGGATGAAGTAGGTGTGGGCCCAGTAGAGGATCCCCTCCTTCGGCCAGTTGTTCTTCACGGGATAGCCTTGGCTCTGGAGCGTAGTCCGCATGAGAATCCAGCCGAACATGGCCTGGACCTCTCCGCTGGCCATCAACCCCACCGCCTGGGCGAACCCCGTCCAGAGCGCCCGGAAGAGCGGTTTCTTGCTGATGAGGAACTTGGTGATCTCCTTGAGATCCTTGCGCGTGAGGGTCGTCGGGTCGGGGTAGCCGAGGTAGGTGGCCGTCATGAGGATCGACTCGTAGGCGTTGTCGCGGAGGGCCACCCGGCCCTTGTTCTTCTCGTCGAACAGGATCTTCCAGGTGTGGGTGGCGGCATCCTCTGGCGAGAAGACCTTCGTGTTGTAGAGCACCGTGTTGTAGCCCCAGTAGTGGGGCAGGTTGTAGGGCTTGCCGTCCTTGCGCTCGATGTAGCGTTGCGCCACGGGGTGGAGGTACTTTGTGTTGGGGATCTTGTCGAAGTCGATGGGCAGGATCACGTTCCGCTCGATGAGGGGCCGGACGAACTCGGAGGTCGTGCTGGCGACATCCAGCAGGCGGGTGCCCCCCGGGGCCATCAGCTTGTTGATCGTGTCCGTGGGGGAGCCGTAGGGGGCGAGCTCGATCTTGACCCCGAACTGCTCCTCGAACGGCTTGAGGTATTCAGGCTTGGTGGCGCTCGGCCCGGCCAGGAGCCGGAGCGGGCCAGGGAGCGTCGTGGCGGCGAGCGCCCGGGATGGAAGCCATCCCAGTCCCGCGGTGGCGAGGGCGAGGCTGCTTCCCCGCTTCAGGAGTTCGCGGCGGCTCAGGCCTCCGTCGCCTTTCCAATGACGGTCCATTGTCCCCCTCCCTTCGTCCTTGTGATGATGGTGAGGCCAGGACGCCCTCCCCAAGGGTCACCTGACCTCCGCCGACCTCCTACCCGATGATCTCCTCGACCTGCGCACTGGATCCTCTTGCCGGCTCTGCCCGCCGTCTAGCCACCCCCAAGTCGGGCCGAGACCTCTTTCGCCCCCTCCATGGCGAGATCCGCCAGTCGCTTGATTTCGGCCGGCGGGACGATGGCCACCGGGAACGGGATCCCAAGGGCCGCGCGGACAGATCCATCCGC
The DNA here is from genome assembly GCA_001771285.1 of candidate division NC10 bacterium RIFCSPLOWO2_12_FULL_66_18. Taxonomy (GTDB): domain Bacteria; phylum Methylomirabilota; class Methylomirabilia; order Methylomirabilales; family 2-02-FULL-66-22; genus 2-02-FULL-66-22. The sequence goes on along the minus strand of METI01000215.1, from coordinate 8,322 downwards.
AGCGAAGATCGGCGCCGCAATCGCCTGGACCCCCAGATTCGCCTCTTGATTGTTGAAGGCGTATCCCTGACGGCGGACCTGTTCCAATTCCTCCAGCAGGGCGCGCCGGCTGGTGATCGTATGGGACGTGCGCCGGACCAGCGTGATGCGGCGAAGAATGGCCCGGGTTTCCTCGGGTGGCTGGAATGCCAGCATTGCCTTGCCGATGGCCGTGGCATGCAAATCCCGACGCGCCCCCAGATGCACCGTCACCTTCACCGGGAGCGGATTATCCACCATCGCGACAATGATGCCCTCATCGCCGTGGAGGATGGCCAGGTGCGACGGGAGGCCGCACTTCTCGACAACCTTCCGCATGATCAGCAGCGCTTCCGTTTCTAATCGGCGCCCCCGCAGAAAGCAGGCGCCCACCCGGAACGCCATCGGCCCTACCCGGTACTTTGCCGAGGAGGTGTCGCGCTCCAGAAAGCCGTTGACCGCCAGCGTGGTGACCAGGCGATGGACGATCGTCTTCGGCAAACGGGTCCGCATCGCCAGCTCCGTAACTCCCAGGACAGGATCCCCTTGCAGAAAACAGGTCAGCACATCCAGGCCGCGCTGGACAGACTGGGACCGCGTTTTCTTCTCGGACGCTTCAGCTGCCACGGGCGATCCTCGCGCTGGGTGGCGGGTGTGTTCCGATAATCGGATTGCCTTATCAAATATCGGAATTAATTATCGGAATTAATACGACGAGCCGATCGCAACTGTCAAGTGTTTTCTCGGCGCCGGGATTGGGCACGCCATGCCTTCCGAAGGGGGGCGTGCTTTGCACGTGGGGGACCTCAGGGCGTCGAGTCCGCCCATGCCGTCGCGGCGCGAAATATTCGTTGACATCCCCGGGGGACGTGGGTTAGGGTCCCCGTTAAATCTCTTCGGCCCTGGCGCGTCGTACCCTGCCCGACTCCGCCTGGCGAGATCTGCGGTCCGCTTACCTGTGTGGATACGACATGAATCTAGGCCGCCAGCGCAGCAGGTTCCAGCAGCACTCAACCCGGACAGTTTCGGGAGTATGGTGATGGAAGAGGCTACGAAGAATCGCGGTGCCACCATGCCGCTTGCCGCCATAGACCCCACCGCCCTTCAGCCCGGATCCCAGCCCCCCCGCCTCCTTCCAGCAGCCCGGAAGTACAAGGCGCTCCGCGTGGTCCTGATCAAGCCCTCGAAGTATGACGATGATGGGTACGTGGTCCGGTTCTGGAAGGGTGTGCTTCCAAGTAACACCCTGAGTGTGCTGCGCGGCCTTACCGAGGACGTCCACCGCCGGCGTGTCCTGGGCGATATCGACATCCAGGTGGACACATTTGACGAGACCACGGAAAAGGTTCCAATCAAAGCCATTCTCAGATGGAGCCGCCCTCCGACGACGAAACTGGTGGTGTGTCTGGTTGGGGTCCAGACCAACCAGTTCCCGAGGGCCCTCGAGCTGGGGAGGCAATTCCGCGCCCACGGGATCGACGTGATCATGGGCGGATTCCACACCAGCGGCACCATCAATATGCTGAGCGAGCAGGAACCGGACATCCAGGAACTTTTCCGGGAATCCATCATCGTGGTATCCGGGGAGGTGGAGGGGTATTGGGAAGGCATCCTGGCCGATGTCCTCAACGGACAACTGAAACGCCTGTACTCCTTCGCCCAGGACCTAAAAAATCTGGTGGACATCGAGCAAGCGCCCCTCCCGGTGATGAGCCCCAAGACGATGAAGCACTTCGCCCATAGCACATTCGGGACGGTGGAAACCTCACGCGGCTGTCCGTTTGCCTGCACCTTCTGTACCATCATCAACGTGCAGGGGCGCACGATGCGGGAACGCTCGCCGGAGTCGATCGCCGAACTCATCCGGAGGAACTATCGCGAGCACGCCATCGACTTCTACTTCTTCACCGACGACAACTTCGCCCGCAAGAAGCAGTGGCGCGAGACCTTCGAGGCGCTCATCCGGCTCCGCGAGGAAGGCATCAAGGTCTCCTTCATGATGCAGGTGGATCTGGCGCGCAAGCCGAAGGACTTCGTGCGCTTGGCCGCGGCGGCCGGCTGTACCCAGGTGTTCATCGGCATGGAGAGCGTGAACCCCCAGAACCTCAAGGCGGAGGGCAAGCCCCAGAACAAAGTTGATGAGTACGTGAACATAAGCCGCGAGTGGCAGGATGCCGGCGTGGTCATCCACGCCGGATACATCATCGGCCTCCCCTTCGATACCAAAGAGCAGGTGCCCCGCGACATCCAGTATCTGATAGATGTGATCCAGCCGGACCAGGCATCCTTCTTCATGCTGACCCCGTTGCCGGGCTCCCACGATTACGTGGAAATGAAGAAGCGCGGTGATTGGATGGACCCCGACTTGAACAAGCGGGATTCCTTCCACGCGACGATCGAGCATCCCCACATGACAGCCGAGGAGTGGACGCGAGCGTACGAGGATGCCTGGCGCACCTTCTACAGCAAGGAGAATCTCACGAAGATCCTCTCACGGTGGAGGCACAACCCGACGGCGTACTGGAACCTGTTCCTCGTGTATCTGTGGTACAAGAACGGGGCGATGATCGAGAAGACGCACCCCATGATCGCGGGCTTCTTCCGCCTGAAGGACCGGCTCGACCGGAGGCCCGGGTTCGCCGTTGATCCCCTGCCGGTCCATCTCTGGAAACGGGCGAAGGACGTGTGGCACCTGGTCGTGTCCTGGGCCTGCTTCCTCAAGGAGATGGAAGAGATCTGGCTCCAGACCCGCCCCCGGAGCGAGCGGGAGAAGCGATTTGCCGAGGAGATCGAGCGGATCCAGGGAGAGATCTGGCAGACGTTGAAGATCGCGGAGTGGCAGCGGGCCTACACCGATGCCAAGGCGGCCCTGCCGGCCAAGGCCCGGGCCCTCCTGGATCCCTTCGAGGACCTGTCCTCCAAGATCCTGCTCGGCCCCAAGGATCTGGATGCGTTCCTGAAGAAATGGGAAAGCCTTCCGGGCAGGATCCAGGAACTCTACCGCCGCTTCGCCGGGGGAGACGGACCGACCAAGCGATGGCTGGATCATCTGGCCGGCCTGCACAAGGAGGCCTGGCAGAGCCTGAAGGTAGAGGAGTGGCAAGAGCGGTACGCCGGCTTCCGGGATCGCCTCCCGTCGAAGATGCAGCTCCTCTACGTCAAGTTCGATGCTCTGAGCAACCGGGTGGTGTATTCCCGCCAGGACCTGCGGAACAACTGGACGCGAACCTGGGAGCAGTTGCGGGGCATGCGGTTCTGGAACATCCGGCCCGCCAGGCTTGCGGTGACCTGCGTCAAGGAAGTGGTCCTGACGACGACCTTTGCCGTACGGGTCCTGTCCTGTTTCTAGCCCGAGCACTGGGGTCTCGCACGGTCCAGGTAGCCCTCCGCGGTGTGCGGGGGGCGGGTGGATTTCTGGGGCAAAAAACCCTTGACAAAGCCTCCAGCCCAGGGTAAGGTCCGCCCCGTTTGCACTGGCTAGGAACGACCTGTAATTCGGGATGAATGCTCAGGACTGGCAGTTTGCAGTACGCACGATTCTCCCAGAACCGCGACCGCGTGCTAATTTCGCCGTCGCGGTTTTGTGTTTGAGCCCCGCCTTGGTGGCGGGGCCGGCGGACGGGCGTGGCCTGGTCGGGCCGGGATGCCCGCCGTCGTGGCTTGCAACAGCCGGGTAGAAGGAGGTTCGGAAGTGAAGCTGACGGGAAAGGTCAAGTGGTTCAATGACGCGAAGGGCTATGGGTTCATCGAGCGTCCCGATGGCGATGATGTCTTTGTACATTATACCGCCATCCAGGGCACGGGCTTCCGCTCCCTGAGCGAGGGCGTGGAGGTGGAGTTCGAAGTCGTGGATGGCCCGAAGGGCAAGCAGGCGGCGAACGTGACCAAGGTCGCCGTCCAGGCCTAACCTTCCAGGGGCGCATTGACCTCCAAACCCCGGCGACGTACCATCGTCGCCGGGGTTTTCATTTTTCGGGGGCCGGGGGTCGGGCGTCAGGGGCCGACCCTCTGCACTCGGCTCTCGGCTCTTGGCTCTCGACTCATTGGTCATTGGTCATTCGTCATTGATCATTGACCGCGGCTCTTGGCTCTTGGCTCTTGGCTCTCGGCTCTGGGATGGCATGACCGC
>METI01000215.1:0-4164 GCA_001771285.1 candidate division NC10 bacterium RIFCSPLOWO2_12_FULL_66_18 | reverse complement strand
GCCGCTTGCGCAAACACTTCGGGGACCTTGTCGCCGTGGACGGGGTGGACTTCGATGTGGAGGTCGGGGAGTGTTTCGGCCTCCTCGGTCCAAACGGCGCCGGGAAGACCACCACGGTCCGGATGATCCATGCGTTCACCCCCATCACCGCAGGGGATCTGGTGGTGCTGGGCCTGCGCGTGGACCAGGAGCCCGTGGCCGTGAAGCGCCGCCTGGGCGTCGTCCCCCAGGAGGAGAACCTGGATCCGGATCTGACCCCCTGGGAGAACCTCATGGTGTATGCCAGGTACTTCGACATTCCGCGGGAGGAGGCCCGGCGCCGGGCTGCGGACCTCCTGGAGTTCGTGGAACTGACCTCGCGGGCCGCAAGCCCCCTGGACGAGCTCTCCGGCGGCATGAAGCGCCGCCTGTTGATCGCGCGCGCGCTGCTGAACCAACCGGAGCTGCTGATCCTCGACGAGCCCACGACCGGGCTCGACCCGCAGGCCCGGCACCTGGTCTGGCAGCGGCTGCGGGCCCTGAAGGCCCAGGGAGTCACCCAGGTCCTGACGACCCATTACATGGAGGAGGCCGCCCAACTCTGCGACCGGGTCGCACTCATGTACGCCGGTCGCATCCTCAGGCAGGGCCGCCCCGCGGACCTCATCCGCGCCGAGGTGGGTGAAGAGGTCATCGAGATCCGGGGGGATGAGGCCCTGCATCGGGCCGTCATCGCGGCCCTGGACGGGAAATCGTTGCGCTGGGAACGGGCGGGAGACACCCTGTACCTCTACTGCAGAGACGGCCGGGCGCTGTTGCCGGCCCTGAGCACGCTGAAGCCGGCGCACCTGCTGCACCGTCCGGCCAGCCTGGAAGACCTGTTCCTGAAGGTGGCCGGCCGCAGCCTGCAGGAGTAGAGCAAAACCACCTCCAACCTATCCACAGATTACGCAGATTACGCAGCCCCCCTTCCCACCCCTCCCCCTCGGAGGGGGGAGGGCTCGGGTGGGGGTGAAATCTGCGTAATCTGCGGATCAAAGAAGGTGGGGTTCTTCATGAAACTGGTATGGCCGACGCGGCGCGCGGTGCGAGTCTGGGAGCGGAACCTGACCGTCTTCCGGAAGTACTCGCTGCCGAGCCTGATCGGTCCCAGCATCGGGGAGCCGCTGCTGTACCTGTTGGGCCTGGGATTCGGCCTGGGGACGCTGGTGGGGACGGTGGGTGGCCAGCGGTACGTGGAGTTCGTGGCCCCCGGCATGGTCATGTCCTCCACGATGTTCGCCGCGGCCTACGAGTGCACCTATGGCGCATACGTGCGCATGATCCACCAGCGGACCTACGAGGCGATCATCACCACCCCGTTGAGCCTCGAGGACGTGGTGGCCGGCGATATCCTGTGGGGGGCCAGCAAGGGGACCTTCAACGGCACGGTGATGCTGGTGGTCGTCGGCCTCTTCGGCCTGGCCCCGTCCCCCTGGACGCTGGCGGTGCCCGTGATCATCGCCCTGCTGGCCCTGCTCTTCGCCTGCCTGTCCCTGGTCGTGGCGGCCCTGGCGAAGAGTTTCGAGTTCTTCAACTATTACCTGACGCTCGTCGTCACCCCCATGTTCCTGTTCTGCGGGGTCTTCTTCCCCCTGGAGTCCCTCCCGCGCTGGGCCCAGGATCTCGCCCGGTTCCTTCCCCTCACGTACGCCGTGGAGGCCACCCGGGCCCTGATGCGGGGTCGGCCGAGCGCGCAGGCCCTCTTGCCCCTGCTCTGGCTGGTCCCACCCACCATCGCGGCCTTCCTGCTCGCCGCCCGTCTGGTTCGTCGCCGCCTGATTCATTGATCAGGACCTCCCACCGTCCCCAGGGGAGCCAGAGGCCGACCAGGTTGGAGAGTCCTCTGGAGGCTTGCCGGCTGCTTGACAGGCACCCCCGGATAAGGTATCCAGTCTCCTCCCCTGAGGCCCCCCCGCTGCATGCTGCACACGCAGGTGAGAGGAGGAGACAATGCTCTGGTACCTGGGGTACACGGTTCTCTTCGTCGAGGATTTCGATCACACGCTGGCGTTTTACAGGGAGAAGGTCGGCTTACCCGTGCGCTTCCAGGCCGAGGGGTACGTGGAGCTGGCGATGGAGGGAGCGAAGTTTGCCCTGCTGGCGCGGTCGCGGGTTCCCGGATTGGTCGGCCAGGCGCACGCAGGCAAGCCCGCGCCTGGCTCCCACGAGGGCGCGGTAACCTTTCTGGTGGAGGACGTGGACCGCGCCCATCGCGAGCTTGGCGGCCGCGGCGTCCCCTTCCTCGGCGCCCCCCAGGACCGCCCGTGGGGACAGCGGACGGTATACTTCCACGATCCGGAGGGACACCTGATCGAGATCGCCACCAACCTGCCGCGCCCCGGGCGCAGCGCCGGCTAAGAAAGCCCGGGACCCTAACTTTAACCACAGATTTCGCAGATTACGCAGATTATTCCGGACGGGTTTTTCGGGTGCAATCTGCGAAATCTGCGTAATCTGCGGTTGATTTGTGTCTGTGCCTCTGGTTCTTTCAGACACGGAGAGACAACGATGCCGACTGTGCGTGCCGACCAACTCCAGACGCTCGTGATCCGCGCCTGCGAGTGCATGGGGGCTTCGCGCGAGGACGCGGAGCACGTCGCGGCCTGCCTGGTGCGCGCGAACCTGTGCGGCTACGACTCGCACGGCGTGTACCGCCTGGCGCAATACCACGAGTGGTGGAAGGCGGGCTTGCTGGACCCGGCCGCTCGCCCGGTCGTCATCGCCGAGACGGCCTACGCCGCCAGGGTGGACGGCCAGCACGCCTTCGGCCAAGTCGCCGCCGCGTTCGCCACGCGGGTGGCCATCGAGAAGGCCCGGAAGAGCGGCGTCGCGGTCGTCACGGTGATGGGCTCCAATCACATGGGCCGACTGGCGGATTACGTCGAGGCTATGCAGGAGGCCGGGCTGATCGGTCTCGCCATGGTGAACGACTCCGGCGCCGGGCAGTGGGTGGTCCCCTGGGGCGGGATGGAGCCTCGCCTCGCCACGAACCCCATCGCCATGGGCATCCCGGGCGGCACGGGGCCGGGCATCCTGTTCGACTTCTCCACGAGTGCCGCCGCCCAAGGCAAGGTCCGCCAGCTCCTCCTGCGGGGGGAGGCCGCCCCACCCGGCTGGCTCATTGACGCGAACGGCACACAGACGACGGACCCGGCCTGCCTGTTCACCGAGCCCCACGGGGCCCTGCTTCCGGCGGGCGGCCACAAGGGCTACGCGCTGAGCCTGGCGGTCGAGGTGCTGTCAGGCATCCTGTCCGGGGCAGGCTTCGTTCGGCCGGACCCCGGGCCGGAGGAGATGAACGGCATGTTCATCCTGGCCATGGATGTGGCTTGGTTCCTGCCGGCGGATCAGTTTCGTGCCCAGGTGGACCAGTTGACCGCCTACGTCAAGAGCGCGAAGCCCGTCCCCGAAGGAGGTCCGGTGCACATCCCGGGAGAGCGGGCCCGAGAGGAAGCGGCGCGCCGTGCGCGCGACGGCATCACCTTCCCGGAGCAGGCCTGGACCAAAGTGGCGGGGGTGCTGAAGGAGCTTGGCGTGTCTGCGGAACTTGCTTCCTCCTGACCAGCGCTCAGGCAGTCGCCGGCACCCTGCGCCGTCGTCGAGGTGGAGCGGGCGGCCGGTGGTGATTCCAAGAAGAGCCTGTGGACCAGCGCGGCGATGCTGTCCTCGTCCAGCCTGCCTTGCTCGTCGAACGGCGTCGCCGTGATGGCGTACACGCCGGGACCGATTTCGGCCATACTCTCCCCGTCCTCCGTTTCAAATCGGAGGCACCTCACCGGCGCCTACTTGGGGACGATGACCACCTCGGACGTCAACGTCCTCTTGATCGGGCATCGCTCCGAGATCTCCAGCAGCCGCGCCTGCTGCTCGTCGGTCAGATCCCCTTCCAGCGTCATCCGCGATTCGATCCGGTCCACCCGCCCCTCCTTGGTTTCGCACTCGGCGCAGTCCTTGGCGTGGACCTTCTCGTGCCGGAGATCCACCGTGGCCCGGGTGAGGGGCCAGCCCTTCCGCCGTGCGTACAGCACGACCGTCATGCACATTCAGGCACCGAGCGCGGACAGCAGCAGGCTGTACGGATCGGGACCCGTGCCCTCCCCGCCCGCCTCCACGGGCTCGTCCGCAAAGAACCGGTGCGTCCCG
>METI01000214.1:3378-5130 GCA_001771285.1 candidate division NC10 bacterium RIFCSPLOWO2_12_FULL_66_18 | reverse complement strand
GTCCACCACCACGAGCTCGATGCCCTCGGGGGGGTTGTAGCCCAGGTCGTTCAGGGCGCCGCGCGGGTCCACCACCGACTTGGCCCGGTAGGGGTAGGCCTTGTACCAGGTGGGGGGCTGGCCGAGCAGGGGCCTCGGGTAGCAGGAGCAGAGCGTGCAGGTGACCATGTGGTGCACCTTCCCGGTGTTCTCCAGGACGACCAGGTGGTTGATGGCCGAGGTGTCGATGCCGAGCTCCAGGCAGGCCTCCTTGGCGTCCATGAAGAGGCGCTTCTTGAACTCCGGGTCCACCCAGGCGCGGGCCACCACCCTGGCGCCCAGGGCGGGGGTCTGGGCCTCGATGTCCTCGATGGCGCGGCGCATCTCGTCGGTGGTGACGAGGCCCTTCTCGCGCAAGACGTTCAGCAGGGCCACCACCCGGATCTGGAAGTAGTCCATCTCGTGCTCGGTGCGGCCCACGGTGTCGTGGAGGTAGCCCACGTCCTCCTTGCGGCGGAGGATGTGGGTGTCGTCGTGGCCGTGGCCGTTCCCGTGATCGTGGCCGTGGGGGTGAGGGTGGTCGTGGCCGTGGGGATGATCGTGACCGTGGCTGGTGGACATGGCGCGCGCTCTCCTGTCTCTCAGGCCGGTTCGAGCCAGTGCTCGTAGATCTCGATGCGGAGCTTGTCCTGGGGTTTCCCCGGCTTGTGGTCCCAGAGGTCGTTCACGGCGAACTCGACCCAGTAGAGCTCCCTAAGCGGCAGGCCGCTCTTGCCGTAGGCCAGGAGCTCGGGGTTCTTGTAGCGGCCGAAGTAGCGGTTGATGACGCCCGTCTTGCCCCGCACGTAGGGGCAGGTGCGGATGTGGCCGGGCGGGTAGAGGTTCTTCACCCGCACCCGCTGGCCCACCTGGAACTTGGTCGGGTCCATTCGCTCCTCCGGATGCTTGGGAACCATGTTTCGTCAAAGTGTGCATCGGAGGGGGTGGAGGTGTAAAGGGGAGCCCAGCTCCGGAATTCAGCCCCGCCCGGGGGCTTTTCAAGGGCCAGAGGAGGGAGCGGCAACCCCGGGGGGAAGGCGCTCGTTGGTTTGGGTAGAGGCGGCTGCCGGGCCGGCCCCGGCGGAGAGGCGGTGAGCCATGCGGAAGGCGCTTCGCCACCCCAGCGTCAGGACGCGCCGGGGGCTCGCCCGCGCCGCCCTCGCCCTGGGGCTCCTCCTCGGCGGCTGCGTGCCCACCTACGACGGCTACTACGTCCCCAGCTATTCCTCCTCCCCGGGCGAGACCCCGAAGAAGGAAGAGGAGCGCAAGGAATACTCGGAGAAGAAATCCAGCCACCGCCACAACCACTACGGCGGATACAGGGTCTCGCCGAGCGGCTACCGCGGCCATCCCTCCGGCGGCCATCACCACGGCGGCCGCAACCACGGCGGCAAGGGCTGGAGGAACCGCTAGCCCCCGCGCGTCCAGCACCCAAGGATGCGCAGGGGCGGCCGGCCGCCCCTGCGGAACGAAATCCCCGCGGACCTGATCCGTAGGGGCGAGGCATGCCTCGCCCCTACAGAACGACCCCCCCTTACTTCTTCACCTTGATCTTGTAGAGCTTGGCGACGTTGGTCTCCAGGATCTGCGTCTGCGCCTTCTTGGGGAGCTTCGAGAGGCCGGGGATTCCCTTCGCCTTGCCGAGGTTGCCCATGTCGAAGGGGTAGTCGGTGCCGTACATCACCCGGTCCACCCCGAGACTCTTGACCGCGAACTGGAGGCACTCGGGGTTGT
>METI01000214.1:666-3369 GCA_001771285.1 candidate division NC10 bacterium RIFCSPLOWO2_12_FULL_66_18 | reverse complement strand
TGGATGATGGTGTCGTAGTAGAACTTCTTGATGTAGCGCTCGGGGGCCTTGGCGCCGTTCACCTTGGGCTCCTGGCGCTCGCCGTAGCCGTGCTGCCAGCGGCCCCGGATCCAGGGGGTGTAGCCCCCGCAGTGGGAGAGGAGGATCTTGAGCCTGGGGTGCCGGTCGAGGACGCCCCCCCAGATGATGCAGGCGGCGGCGATGGTGGTGTCGAGCGGGTTCCCGATGAAATTGCGGAGATAATAATCCTTCAGCCGGTCGTTCACCCCCATCACCTCGATGGGGTGGATGAAGACGGGCACGTCCAGCTCCGCCACCGCGCTCCAGAAGACGCCGAGCCCCCGGTCGTCCAGGTTCTTCCCGGCCACGTTCGAGCCGATCTGCACCCCGATGTGGCCCGCCTTCACCGCGCGGCGCAGCTCGGCCGCCGCCGCGGGCGGGTCCTGCAAGGGCACCTGGGCCATGCAGAGGAACTTGTCCGGGTGCTGCTTCGTCAGGGCGACCAGGGCGTCGTTCAGGGCCGAGGCGATCTCCTTGTTCAGCCCGGCGTCCTGGGCGTAGTAGGTCATCGGGGGGACGACCGAGAGGATCTGCATGTCCACCCCCATCCGCTTCATGTCCTTGAGGCGCATCTCGACGTTCCAGGTCTCCTTGGGCAGGGGGTTCGGATGAACCCGCTGCTGGCCCAGCACGGTCGAGCGCGTCACGAGGAACTCCCACTTTTCCCCCGGCTCGATCGAGATGGCGCCGCCGAAGCGGCCCCGCCGGGCGTCCTCGATGAAGGACTGCGGGGCGATGTGGGCGTGGGGATCGATGATCACGGGGAGTCTCCTTTTTCCAGAGGCGAAGCGGCTGACCGGGGGAAGCGGTGCGGAGGCGGATTATGCCGGAGGGGAGCGGAAAAGGCCAGCCCTTGCCCCCGGGCCGGGCAAACCGCATAATATAATTGATTCGCCAAAAAATAAGCCCCCCGCTGGGAGGGGCTGATGGTTATTTCCCCCGAAGGGGGTTTGCCAGCGAAGCAACGCTTCTTATTGTGAAAAGCGGCAACGCAGGCATCGGTCAGCTACAATCGCGCCCTCCAATATAGGCCCCCGGAGGAAATTGTCAAGGAGGAAAAAAATGGACCGCCCGCCCCTCGTCCTCGGCCTCGACCTCGGAACCAACTCCATCGGCTGGGCTTTACTCGAAACGGACAAGGGAGAGCCCAGCGGCCTCGCCGGGTGCGGGGCGCGGATTTTCCAGGAGGCGGTGGACGCGCAGAAGGGCACCCCAAAGAACGCCAAGCGCAGGCAGGCGCGCCAAGCCCGGAAGCTCGTCTCCCGCCGCAAGATGCGCCGCGCCGCCCTGGTGAACCTGCTCGCGCACCATGACCTCCTGCCGAAGGAGCCTGATGCAAGGGAAGCGCTTCTCCGCACCCTGGACCCCTATCTCCTCCGCAAGCGCGGCCTGGACGAACCTCTCACCCTCCATGAGTTCGGGCGCGCGATCTTCCACCTCAACCAGCGGCGGGGCTTCCAGAGCAACCGGAAGACGGCGCTTGGCATATTGGCGGGCCACCCCGAATTCGCGGCCCTCATTCAAGCCGAGGAGGCCCGCAAGGCCGCCGGAGCGAAAAAGAAAAAAGCCCAGGATGACGAAGAGGACGAAGGGATCGTGATGGCGGCGATCACCGAAATCCGCCGGGCGATGGCCGATAGCGGTGCCCGGACCATCGGGGAATATCTCTTTTCCCTGCCCCAAAAACGGAACCGTTTCTCCGAGCAAGGCCGCTACACCGACCGGGCCATGTACAAGGAGGAGTTCGAGGCGCTCTGGAACGCCCAGGCGCCCCATCATCCGGGCGCGCTCACGGATGATCTCAAGGTGAAAGTCCACGACCTGATCTTCTCCCAGCGCCCCTTGAAACCCCAAAAATTCTTGATCGGGAAATGCCAATTCGAACGCGGGAAGAAACGCGCGCCTTGGGCGCGGCCCGAGGCCCAGCGCTTCCGCTACCTCCAGGACGTGAACCACCTGGAGGTCAAGGACCCCATCACCCGCATGATGCGTCCCCTCACCCTGGACCAACGCGGCAAGATCGCCGCCAAGCTCGAAGAGCAGGAGACCATGACCTGGGGCGGCGTCCGCAAGCTCCTCAAGCTCCACGGGGGGGAGACGTTCAACATCGAGGAGGGCGGGAAGGAAAAAGTCATCGGGAACCGCACGGGCATCAAACTGCGGAACGCCCTGCCCGGATTCTGGGACGGCCTTCCGCCCGAGAAGCAAGAGGCGTTCGTCGAGGATCTCCTGAGCATCCGGAAGAAGGAGGTCCTCCTCAAGCGCCTGCGCGGCCACTGGGGCCTGTCCGCCGAGCAGGCCTACGCCGTCCTCACGCAGGAGTTTCAGCCGGGCTACGCCAGCCTCTCCCTCAAGGCCATCCACAAGCTCTTGCCTCATCTCGAAAACGGCCTGAACTACCACGACGCCTGCCAGGCGGCGGGATATGAGCGGGACGACCAGAAGGAGATCAAGGCGGTGGATCGCCTCCCCCTTCCGCCCCGCCTCCGCAACCCCGTCGTCCAGAAGTGCCTTCACGAGGTCCGCAAGGTGGTGAACGCCGTCATCCGCAAGTGGGGCAAGCCGGATTTGATTCGGGTCGAGCTGGCCCGGGACATGAAGCTGACCAAGAAGCAGAAGGAATCTCTGGACCGCCAGAACCGT
>METI01000214.1:0-572 GCA_001771285.1 candidate division NC10 bacterium RIFCSPLOWO2_12_FULL_66_18 | reverse complement strand
AAGAAGGCGGGGTCATCTGCCCCTACAGCGGCCAGGGGATCGGGATGGAGACGCTCTTCACCCAGGACACCGAGATCGACCACATCCTCCCCTACAGCCGCACCCTTGACGACTCCTACATGAACAAGGTCGTTTGCCTCACCCGCGCCAACCGCGAAAAGGGGGACCGCACCCCGCACGAGGCCTGGGGCGGGGACGCGGGCAAGTACGCCGAGCTCCTCCAGCGCGTGGCCAAGATGGGGCTGCCCTGGCCCAAGAGGCGGCGCTTCGAGCAGAAGGAGATCAAGACCGACGAGCTCATCGAGCGGAAGCTGAACGACACCCGCTACGCGAGCGTCGAGGCGAAGAATTCCCTCCAGCAACTCGGCGTCCCCGTCCATGTATCCAAGGGAGAGGCCACCGCCGCCATCCGCCGCTCCTGGGACCTGAACCGCATCCTCTCCCCGGACGCCTCGGAGGAGAAGAACCGCGCCGATCACCGCCACCACGCCATTGACGCCATCGTGGTGGCCCTGACCGACCACCATCTCTTCCAGCGGGCGGCGCGGCACTCCCTCGCCTCCCGGCTCACC
>METI01000213.1:18684-31397 GCA_001771285.1 candidate division NC10 bacterium RIFCSPLOWO2_12_FULL_66_18 | reverse complement strand
CCTCGAACACCAGGCGCGTATATGACACTCCCCGACGGTCGCCGGTCTGGCGGCCAGCTTCGGTCGGGGGGCCATGACCAACCACTGGATTGACATTGCCAACAGTGACGCCATCCTGATCATCGGCAGCAACGTCGCCGAAACGCACCCTATCGCCTGCAAGTGGATCGGCAAGGCCCAGGACCGGGGGGCGCCGGTCATCCACGTGGATCCCCGCTTCACCCGGACCTCGGCCAAGGCGGACATCCACTGCGCGATCCGCCCCGGGACGGACATCGCCTTCATGGGCGGGCTGATCCGGTATGCCATCGAGCAGAACCTGATCAGCCGGGAGTACCTGGCCGCCTACACCAATGCGCCGTACCTCGTCCACCCCAAGTTCGCGTTCACAGACGGCCTCTTCTCCGGGTTCAACCAGGCGACCGGACGCTACGACCAGGCCACCTGGACGTTCCAGGCCGGGCCGGACGGCCAGCCGCTGACGGACCCGACGCTAGAGCATCCCCAGTCGGTGTTCCAGCACCTCAAGCGCCACTACGCGCGGTACACGCCCGAGATGGTGGCCGCGGTCACCGGGATTCCGAAGGATACCTTCCTGAAGGCCGCCAAGGCCTTCTGCGCCACCGGCGCCCCCGCCAAGGCGGGGACGATCCTGTACGCCATGGGCACGACCCACCACACGGTGGGGAGCCAGAATGTCCGCTGCCACGCGGTCCTGCAACTGCTGCTGGGCAATATCGGCCTGGCCGGCGGTGGCATCAATGCCCTCCGGGGCCATGCCAACGTCCAGGGCTCCACCGACTTCGGCCTGCTGTACGGCAACCTGCCCGGCTATCTGGCCCTGCCGCGACAACAGGATCACCCGACGCTGGCCTCCTATCTGGAAAAGGAGACGCCCAAGGCGGGCTTCTGGGTGAACAAGCCCAAGTTCTTCATCAGCCTGCTGAAGGCCTGGTGGGGCGACAAGGCCGCCCGGGAGAACGACTTCTGCTACGACTACCTGCCCAAGGTCTCGGGCGACTGCTCGTACCTCGCGATGTTCGAGGCGATGCTGGCGGGGAAGCTCCGGGGCCTGATCGTCATCGGCCAGAACCCGGCCGTGTCGGGCGCCAACGTGGGGATGGAGCGGAAGGCGCTGGGCCAGCTCGACTGGCTGGTGGTCCGCGACCTGTTCCCAACGGAAACCGCCAACTTCTGGAACGCGCCCGGCGTGGATCCCTCCACCATCAAGACCGAGGTCTTCCTGCTCCCCGCCTCCACGTACCTGGAGAAGGAGGGGAGCGTGACCAACAGCGGCCGCTGGATCCAGTGGCGTTACCGGGTGGCCGAGCCGCTGGGCGCGGCCCGCTCCGACGGCTGGTTCATCAACAACCTGGTCTTGCGGCTGAAGCGGCTCTACGTGGGCAGCCTGCAGCCCAAGGACCGCCCCATCCTGGACCTGCACTGGGGCTATGGCGAGGACCGGCCGGACGTGGACCGCATCGCCCGCGAGGTGAACGGCTACTACTGGGTGGACCGCAAGCAGGTCCGGAACTTCACCGCCCTCAAGGACGACGGCTCCACCGCCTGCGGCAACTGGATCATGTCCGGTTTCTACTTCGAGGAGAACCGGGCCAAGTCGCGCAAGGCGGAACCCGAGGGCATCGGCGCCCACCTGGGCTGGGCCTATGCCTGGCCGCTGAACCGCCGGATCCTGTACAACCGCGCGTCAGCGCGGCCCAACGGCGAGCCCTGGGATCCGGACCGGGTCGTCCTGCGCTGGGATCCCGTGGCCACCCAGTGGGTGGGCAACGATATTCCCGATTTCCGGGGGGACCTGGCGCCCACCGCGCCGGGCGGCAGCAACCCCTTCATCATGCGGGCCGACGGGAAGGGGGCACTCTTCTCGGCGCTCCTCGAGGGGCCCTTCCCCGAGCACTACGAGCCGTTCGAATCGCCCGTCAGCAATCTCCTCTCCAAGGTCCAGCGGAATCCGCTGGTCCGCATCAATCCAGCCGACTGGAACCGGCTGGGCGACGCGAAGCAGTTTCCCATCGTGGCCACCACCTACCGGCTGGCGGAGCACCACCACGCCACGACCCGGTATCTCACCTGGCTGGTGGAGATGATGCCCAACATGTTCGTGGAGATGGGCCGCGAGCTGGCCGAGGAGAAGGGCATCAAGAACGGGGACGTATGCACCATCCTCTCGGCCCGCGGCCAGATCCGCGCCGTGGCCTGCGTGACCGAGCGCCTGAAGCCCTTTGCCCTGAACGGGCGCACGGTGCACCAGATCGGCCTCCCATGGCACTGGGGATTCGTCGGCATCTCCCGGGGAGATTCCGCCAACGTACTCACGCCGCACGTGGGGGACGCCAACACCCAGATCCCCGAGTTCAAGGCGTTCCTGTGCGACGTTCGGCGAGGAGGGTGATCCGTCATGGCTGAGATGGCAATCCTGATTGACGTCACCCGCTGCAGCGCCTGCCGGGCCTGCCAGGTAGCGTGCAAGGAGTGGAACCGGCTCCCGGGGGAGACGACGACCTTCACCGGGAGCTACCAGAACCCACCGGATTTGTCGGCCACCACCTGGACGCTGGTCCAGTTTCGGGAAAGCGCGGACGGGGATGGGCTGCACTGGCGTTTCCGCAAGGCGCAGTGTATGCACTGTACCGACGCCATCTGCTACGCCGTGTGTCCCAATGATGCGATCACCAAGTACCCCGAAGGGAACGTGGTCATCAACCAGGACCGGTGCCAGGGATGCCTCCGGTGCGTGGAGAGCTGCCCATTCCAGGTCCCGCACCTGAATCCCACGACGAAGAAGACGGCCAAGTGCACGGGGTGCGTGGACCGGGTGATGAACGGCCTGCCGCCCGCCTGCGTCAAGACCTGCACCTCCGGCGCCCTCCAGTACGGGGGGCGGGCGCGCCTGCTGCGCGAGGCCAAGGCGCGGCGGGACAAGCTGTTCCCCCGCGGCGTGATCTACGGCGAACGCGAGATGGGCGGCCTCCACGTCCTCTATCTCTTGCCTGGGCCTTCAGCGCTCTACGGGCTGCCCGAGGGCCTGGCGGGTACTGGGGCGCTGGGCGCGGCGCTGGAGCGTGTGACGCGCTTCGCGCTGAGCTCCCGCGGCTAGCCGCAATACTGTTCACATAGGATTCGACAACGATGTCAGCGTCCGAGCAAATCCCCCCAACCCCCCTTTACCAAAGGGGGGAGAGGGGGGATTTCGCCCGGCTGAGGGCCTAAATGAACAGCATTGCGGCTAGCCGCGGAATTTCAAATGGAAAACTGACAACCGACACCCGGTCAACCCGGAGGCCGAGACAAGTTGGCTGGTTGTTCCGCCAAAGGCGGATCCGTTGTCGGTTTTGCATTGGGGCCATGCCATGGACCTCTCGGACCGGTTGCGCGAGATCCATCGGGTCGTCCGCGATGCGCGGGTGGACATCGAGCCGGTGCGATTGGACCCGGCCACGGCCAAGCTGCGCCTGCAGGCGGGCCACCCGCTCCTGGCCGGGGTATCGGCGCCCGTAGATGCGGGAGTGGCCGGACGCATCCTTCAGGAGATCTGCCGGATCGTGGCCACGCCGCAGGCGGCCTGGCTCCTGGATGCGGTCCGCCAGCGCCCTCTCGACTTCCAGGCGGTGGCTGACGCCCTCATGGCCGGAAGGGATGAGGTGCTGGCGGAGACGCGCGGCGTTCCCCCAGCATTCTTCGCCTTCGTCCTCCTGGCCGCGCTCCGGCCGAGTTTTCGCCGCCACGCGGAGTCCCTCCAACCCCTGACCGAGGACGTCCCGTGGCATCGTCCCCTCTGTCCGATCTGCGGATCGGTCCCCTCGCTGGCAGAGCTGCGGGGAGAGCCGGGGCGGCGGTATCTGCGCTGCGCCCTGTGCGAGGGCGCGTGGCGAGTCCCACGCCTGCGCTGCCCGTTCTGCGCCACGACGGATCACACGCGGCTTCGTTATCTCCGGATCGAGGAGGATCCGGGGATGCGCCTGGACCTGTGCGATGCCTGCCGGCGGTACCTCAAGACGCGGATCGCGCCAGGGGGCGAGGCCGAGGGGGATCCTTTCGGGCGCGATCTGGCCACGATTCACCTGGATGCCCTGGCCTGGGAGCGGGGCTACGACAGCGCGGGCTTGGCCCAGCCACCGCAGAGCCGCCGGCCCCGGCCTCCGGTGGATGGCCCCGCCATGCACGGTGGGCCGGACACCCCCCTGCGGAATCGGTGATGGGTCGAGAATCCCCTTGACTTGACGCCGCGGGTCTTTGTACCGTGGGCGGCGCCTCATCCGCACGTGTGACCCCGCACCATCCGCACCCATGGAAGCGGCACCGCTGGCGGCGGGCCGCGGGAGGAAAGCCATGCAGCCAAATCGCGGAAAGGCCTTATGGTTTCTGATCGTGGGGGCGCTCCTCGCGCTCGCGGCCTCCGGGGCCTGGCGACCCGCCTCGGCCCAGCAGCCGATCACGCTCTCGGTCATTGACGTGGCCGGCGACCTGGCCTCGGTCCAGGTGATCCTGGACAACTACAAGAAGGCGTTTCCCAACAAGGTCAAGGACATCAAGATCCAGCGGGCGCCGGCGCCGGAGCTTCCCGCCAAGATCAAGGCCCAGCAGGATGCCGGCCGGGTGGACATCAACCTGATCCTGACCGGGCAGGACGCGGGTTCCCAATTGGCGGCAGCCGGCCAGGTCATCAAGCTGTTCCCGACCTACGACAAGCTGTTCCCCCGGGACGAGCTGACGGAGGAGGGCAAGGCGCTCCAGGACGAGGGCGAGGGGTATATGCTGCCCTCGGTGGTCAACAGCGGTGGCCCGGTCTTCATCTACAACCCGAAGAAGGTGCCCAGCCCGCCCAAGACCGCCGACCAGTTGCTGGCCTGGGCCAAGGCCAACCCCGGCCGGTTCATCTACGCCCGCCCGGCCAACAGTGGCCCCGGCCGCTCCATCCTGGCCGGGATACCCTTCATCGTGAAGGACAAGGACCCCAAGGATCCGGAGAAGGGCTGGGACAAGACGTGGGCGTTCCTGAAAGAGCTGGGGAAGTACGTCGAATACTACCCCACCGGGACCGGCTTCACGCTGAAGGAGTTTGCCCAGGAGCAGCGGTGGATGATCGCCGGCATCATGGAGTGGGACATGAAGCCGCGAGCCGAGGGCGTGATCCCGCCCGATGCCAAGATCACCATCCTGGAGAACACCACCTTCGTGATTGACGGCCACTACTGGGCCATCCCCAAGGGCGTGCCGCAGAACGAGGTGGACGTGATCCTGGACCTGATGAAGTTCATGCGCCGGGTCGACCAGCAGGTCCTGACCTACAAGGCCTTCATCGGCCCTTCCATCAAGGCGGCTACCCTGGACAAGGCCCCGCCGGACCTGCAGAAGTACGTGAAGGAGTTCTGGCGGCCCGAGTACGACGAGATCGGCAAGAAGTGGAAGACGACCCCGCAGCTTCCGGTCAAGAAGTTGAACTACGCCATGGACCGGTGGGACCGAGAGGTGGGGGCGCAGCAGATCAAGAAGTAGCAGGTCGCCCCGGATGTCCACAGTGGGGGAGGGTCTGAGGAGTGGGCCCTCCCCTTCCTTTGTCGTCGGCGGGACCGCATGGCAGTGACCATTCAATCCCTCCGGTTCCGGATCACCAAGCGCTTCGGGGCGAAGACGGTGTTGCGGGACTTCGCCCTGGAGGTGCGGGGGCGGCAGTTCGTCACCTTCCTGGGGCCCAGCGGCTGCGGCAAGTCCACGGCGCTGAACATCCTCGCCGGCCTGATCCCCGCCACCGACGGGGACGTGTGGATCGACGGGGAGCGGATCGACCACCTGCCGCCGGAGAAGCGGGGGTTCGGGATGGTCTTTCAGAACTACGCCCTCTTCCCCCACATGACGGTCTTCGGCAACATCGCCTTCGGCCTGCAACTGCAGCGGCGGCCTGCCGCGGAGATCCGCGAACGCGTGCGCGGGATGCTGGAGCTGGTCCAGCTCCCGGCATTCGAGGACCGGTACCCCGGGCAACTGTCGGGCGGCCAGCAGCAGCGCATCGCCATCGCCCGGGCCCTGGTCCTGCAGCCGCGCCTCATGTTGCTGGACGAGCCGCTCTCCAATCTCGACGCCAAGCTTCGCATCGAGATGCGGGCGGAGATCAAGCGGCTGCACACCAACCTGGGCCTCACCTCCATTTACGTGACCCACGATCAGACGGAGGCCCTGTCGCTCTCCGACTGGGTGGTGGTGATGCGGGATGGCGTCCTGATGCAGGCGGGGACGCCGCAGGAGATCCACGACCAGCCCCGGAACCTGTTCGTGGCCGATTTCATGGGCTTCCGGAATTTCTTCCCGGTGCAGGTCGCGTCGGTTCACCCCGACGGGAGCGTCGAAGCGGCGGGCAACGGCATGCGGATCCGGGGACGGACCCGCCACGCCCTGGTGCCCGGAGCCGCCGCCGTGGCCGCCATCCGCCCCGACGATGTCGTCGTGGGGCAGCAGGCTGCCGGGTCGAACAGCTTTCGGGGAAAGGTCGAGATCGTGGAGTACCTGGGGCGGGGGAACGAGGTGATCCTGGCCCTGGAAACCGGAGCCCGCCTGTGGGTGCATACGCCGGAGCGGGTGACCCCGGGTGAATCGGTGACGGCGGTCTTCCCCCCGGAGAAGGTGATCCTGCTTCCGCCGGAGGGGGCCGGGGGGGCGGCATGAGGCGAACGCGCGCGGGGGAGCCGAGCGAGCTGGACCTCATGGCGACGGCCTGCCTGGTTCCCTCCTTGCTCTACGTCCTCGTGATGTTCGTCTACCCGTTCCTCTACGGGATCTACATGAGCCTCCGCCCCGCCAAGGTGGCGGGGTTCAGCCTGGCGAACTACCTCACCTTCTTCGGCGACGAGTGGCAGTACCGGACGGTGTGGATCACCTTCAACATCGCCGTCCCCAATACCGTCGTGGTGGTGTCCGTCGCCCTGCTCCTGGCCTACGGCATGCGGCGGGGCATATGGCTGGAGCGGACGGTCACCACCATCCTGGTGCTCCCGATCTCGCTGGGGGTGATCCTGCTGGCCGAGGGGATCATCGGGTTCTACGGGGCTCGCGGCTGGTTCAACCAGCTCCTGCTGGGGCTGGGGCTTCTCAACGAACCGCTGGTCCTGACCCACAACTACATCGGGGTCATGCTGTCGCTCTTCATGCAGCAGTTTCCGTTCTGCTTCCTCATGCTCCTGGGCTACATCTCGGGCATTGATCCCAGCATCGAAAACTCCGCCCGCACCCTGGGGGCGGGGCCCTGGACCGTGTTCTACAAGGTGATGCTTCCGCTCATGGCCCCCGGCATCGCCATCGCCTTCGCCCTGGTGTTCGTCATGAGCTTCGGCGTGTTCCCCTCGGCGATCCTGCTGGGACAGCCGGCAGGCGCTACCCGGACCATCGCCATCGCAGCCTACCAGCAGGCCTTCGAGTCTTACGACATGTCCTACGCCTCGGCCATCGCGGTGATCATGGGGGTGTTCCAGATGGCGGGACTGGTCATCATCGTCCTGCTGCGGCGACGGATGGTGATGGCGGCCACGATGGGAGTCGGCAAACGGTGACCGCTTCAATTGGCTTTGCGATTTCCGTGACCCTCCCTCACTGAGGATTGCGATGCGCGGCCGACTCTGGGGACTGGCCCTGTACCTCTTCGTCCTCGGGTTCATCCTGAACCTGTTGGGCATCGTCAGCCACGTAATGGTGAGTGCCTTTGCCAAGCGCTGGTTCGGGACGCCGCTGCCGACCGCGTTCACCACCGAGTGGTTCACCTATGCATGGTCGAACTTCGACCTGGGCCGCATTCTCACCGTGACCCTCTCGGTGGCCGGAGCGGTCGTGGTCCTGGCCCTGATCCTGGGGTTCCCCGCCGCCTACATCTTGGCCCGGCGGAACTTCCGGGGGAAGCCCCTCTTGCTGCTCCTGTACTTTTTGCCCCTGCTGATCCCCCAGATGACGTATGGGATCCCGCTGGCGACGACGCTGTACCGGTATGCGATCGGGGGGACGGTGGCGGGGGTCATCCTGGCGAACCTCGTCCCGATGGTCCCCCTGGCGGTCTTCATCCTGATGCCCTTCTTCGAGCAGATCAGCATGAACCTGGAGTGGGGGGCGGCCATGATGGGGGCGAACCGCTTCCAGGTCTTCCGCCGGATCCTGCTGCCGCTGACGGTGCCCGGGCTGCTCACTGCGGGAGTCCTGATCCTGGTAAACACGGTGTCGAACTTCGAGTTGACCTTCCTCG
Organism: candidate division NC10 bacterium RIFCSPLOWO2_12_FULL_66_18; assembly: GCA_001771285.1. GTDB lineage: Bacteria > Methylomirabilota > Methylomirabilia > Methylomirabilales > 2-02-FULL-66-22 > 2-02-FULL-66-22. The sequence continues at coordinate 23,155 of METI01000213.1, read as the reverse complement.
TCTCCGGCGCCGGCTCCCAGACGCTGGTGGTCGCGCTCTTCTATAACGTCTTCGCCGGGGGCGTCCGCCCCGTGTATTCCGTGGACGCCATGGCGGTGATGTACATGACCACGGTCATGCTGCTGCTGCTCCTCGCCCTCCGCTTCGTCCGTCCCACCCAGATGGTCTTCCGCCTCGACCAGCCCCAGCGGTAGCCCCCGTTTTGTAGTTAGGGCCAGGCCTGCGTATCGTGCTTTATCAAAACTTCAATAGAACGTCCCCGGCAACCTACAGGGCGCGCTCGACATCTGTCTTCCCGCATTCCGGGCACTCCAGCATCGGCGTCGGCTCGCGGCGCTGCGCGAACACCTCGAAGATCCGCCCACAGTTTCTGCATTGATGTCGGATTGATTCAATCCAGAATTGTCAGTATGTGAGAGTCCTGCGCCATATCCCACAGACGACAGTCCGGAATCCTACGAAGGCCTGTCCCGCCAGCGCTCGGAAATGGCGTGGCAGGTGGCTGAGGTGTTTCTCGCAGCCCGGCGCGGCTTGCAATTCAAGCACATAGGGTGAAGGGCGCCCCCTGAATCATTCATCCGACTCCCTCCCCCCGTGGCACAGGCTTTGCTGCTTTCCCTACCGCCCTCAACCCGCATTCCAAAGAAATCGGTTGAAAACACATCCGGTGACGACGTGAAGCAACGGAAGGATGGCGATCAGGACCTTTCCGAGAACGCCCAGGCACTGCTCGATGCCCTGGCCACCACCGGACGGGCGGTGCGTCTGGCCAGCCTCACGGGCGGGTTGGACGACCTCACGTCACAGTGGGCACGGCACGTGGAAGAGGCGGAGGACGTGTGGTTCCCGCGGCTGGTGGCCGGCGGGCCCGAGGCGGATGGTCCCGTGGGATTCTGCCTGGCGGAACACGCGGCGCTCACCGCCCGGTTGGCTGAGCTGGCGGCCACCCGCCCGACGCCCGAGTGGCTCCGCGAGGCAGAGCTTCTGATCGGCCGATTGATCCAGCACCTGTTTATCGAGGCGCGCATTCTGCAGCCCCTGCTGGTCCGGACAACCTCCAAGGCCCCCGCCTTGCGTGCCAACCATCCTCTCCAGGAGAAAGGGAAGCGATGATGGCCACTGCCACCAAGCTTCGAACCCGCGAGGATGTGTTGCAGGTCGCCCGAGCGGCGACCAAGAGCTATGTCAGCGCGGCCGTGACCATCCAGATCAATGACGCCTGGTGCAAGGGGTGCACCATCTGCGTGGAGTTCTGCCCCAAGGACGTCCTGGTGATGAACCGCATGGACAAGGTGGAGGTCAAGGCCCTGGAGGCCTGCACCAAGTGCATGCGCTGCGAGCAACTGTGCCCCGACTTCGCCATCGTCGTATTCGGCGAACCGGGGAAGTCCAAGGGCTAGACCTGATTCCGAATTCATAACCGCCAAGGCGCCAAGAACGCCATGGAAGGAATGGCTCATTCGGGCGAAGAGAGAGGGTTCCGACGGCACCAAGGACTCGGTTTCGGGTTCTTGGGTGGAGAGACAGGAACAGCATGTCCTTGGCGACCTTGGCGCACCAAAGGCGATGCCTTTGGTACCGGCGGTTAGCTTTCTGAGACAGGAGGGGGCGTGAGCACACAGACGAAATCCCGCCAGGTCAAGCTGCTCCAGGGGAACGAGGCGTGTGCCGAGGCGGCAATCGCGGCCGGGTGCCGGTTCTTCGCCGGCTATCCCATCTCGCCGTCCTCGGAGATCGCCGAGCACTTGTCGGTCCGCCTGCCCCAGGTCGGGGGGCGCTTCATCCAGATGGAGGACGAGATCGCCGCCATGGGGGCCATCCTGGGCGCGGCCATGACCGGGGCCAAGGTGATGACCGCCACCAGTGGCCCCGGGTATTCGCTGAAGCAGGAGAACATCGGGTACGCCGTCATGGCGGAGATCCCCTGCGTGATCGTGGACGTCATGCGGGGCGGGCCCAGCACCGGCCTGCCCACCTCGCCGGCCCAATCCGACGTGATGCAGGCCCGCTGGGGCACCCACGGCGACCATCCGGCGGTGGCGCTGGCGCCGGCCTCGGTGCGCGAGGTCTATGACGAGACGATCCGGGCCTTCAACATCGCGGAGCGCTTCCGCATGCCGGTGACCCTGCTGGTGGACGAGATCATCGCTCACATGCGGGAGCGGGTGGAACTGCCGAACAAAGGGGAGATCACGCTGTGGGAGCGGCCGCGGCCCACGGTCCCGCCGGACCAGTACCTGCCGTTCGGCGACACGCCGACGGGGGTGCCGCCCATGGCGAATTTCGGCGAGGGCTACCGGTATCACGTCACCGGCCTCTACCACGACCCCCACGGCCTGCCCAAGGACAGCCCGGAGGTGGTGGACAACGTGATACGGCGCCTGATGCGGAAGGTCGAGCTGGGCGCCCCGGACATCCTGAAACACGAAGAGGTCCTGCTGGATGACGCCGCGCTGGGCATCGTGGCCTACGGCTCCTCGGCGCGCTCGGCCAAGGCGGCCATCCGGTTGGCACGCGCCCGGGGCATCAAGGTGGGCCTCTTGCGGCCCCTGACCATCTGGCCGTTCATCGAGGGGCCTGTAGCCGACCTGTCCAAGCAGGTGCGCCACATCATCGTGCCGGAGATGAACCTGGGCCAGCTCGTGCTGGAGGTCGAGCGGGTGGTGCGGGGCCGCTGCCCCGTCCACCGGGTGAACCGGGTGACCGGCGAGCCCATCCCGCCGGACGAGATCCTGGCCAAGATCGAGGAGCTGGCCTGAAGACCCCCAATTTCGAATGTCGAATTTCGAATTTCGAATGTAGCCAAATCCGAAATCCGAAATCCGCAATCCGAAATCCCCAGGGGATAGGCCCCGGGAGAGGCCACGGGGAGGGACCCCGCCCAATTTTCGATTGTCGATTTTCGATTGTGGAATGAGAGAAATCGGAAATCGGCAATCCGAATTCGGAAATCCCAGAGGGAGAGGGGAGACGCGCGTGTTCGACTACGAAAAGTATCTGCGGCTGGAGATGTTCCCGCACATCTGGTGCCCGGGCTGCGGGGACGGCATCGTGATGAAGAGCCTGCTCCGGGCCATTGATCGGGTGGGCCTGCAGAAGGACGAGATCTGCATGGTCTCGGGCATCGGCTGCTCCAGCCGGCTCACGGGCTACGTGGATTTCAACACCCTGCACACCACCCACGGGCGGCCCCTCGCCTTCGCCACCGGGGTGAAGCTGGCCAAGCCGTCCCTCAACGTCATCGTGATCACGGGAGACGGCGACGCCCTGGCCATCGGCGGCAACCATTTCATCCACGCCTGCCGGAGGAATATTGACCTGACGGTGCTCCTGTTCAACAATGCGACCTATGGGATGACAGGCGGGCAGCTCGCGCCGACCACTCCGACGGGCAAGGTCGCCAGCACAGCCCGGCAGGGGAGCATCGATCCGCCCTTCGACGCGTGCAAGCTGGCCATCGCCGCCGGCGCCACCTACGTGGCCCGGGGCACGTCCTATCACAGCCAGCAGCTCGACCGGCTGATCGAGGGCGGAATCAAGCACAAGGGCTTCGCCCTGATCGAGATCCTGGAGAACTGCAACACCTACTACGGCCGGCCCAACAAGGTCAGCCTGCTGGAACTCTTGCAGTGGGAGAAGGACAACACGGTGAACGTCAAGGCGGCGGAGCGGATGACGCCGGAGCAGCTCCAGGGGAAGATCATCACGGGCGTCCTCCACCAGGCCGACCGGCCGGAATACGTGGCGATGTACGAGGAGCACATCGCCCGCGCCCAGGCCAAGGCGAGGGCCGCGGCGTAATCGCGGGTGTCCGGGCTGGCTCTCGCCCTGAGGGCATGACGGCACCTACTGTATCCGCGCGGGGGATGGTCCCCATGCGTGGGGTGGTTCAACGAAGGGAGGAGGACCCTATGCGCACAGTCCGAAAGTTGCCATGGATTGCTGTCTTCACGGTGCTCATCTTGGGCGCTGGCCTGCTCGCCCTGGCCGGTCCCAGTATGGCCCAGCAGAACGTCCTGGTGGCCAAGAAGGTCGCCACGGGGCCGGCGCTGGACGGGGCGATGAAGGACATCTGGAAGCAGGCGTCCCCCTTCACGTTCAAGGTCGTGGGCGGGCGGCACCTGACCGGGGGCTCGACCGAGGGGACACTCCGCGCGCTCTATACGAACGACACGGTGTACTTCCTCTTCCAGTACAAGGATCCGACCGAGAGCGTCCGCCGAGCCCCCTGGCAGAAGCAGGCCGACGGCTCGTGGAAGCAGGTTAAGGATCCCGAGGACAAGGGTGGGGATAATAACGTTTACTACGAGGATAAGTTTGCCGTGATCTGGAACATCAGCTCACCCGCCTTCGAACAGCGCGGATGTTTGTCAGCCTGCCACACCGGCGAGGGGAAGCCTTTTGGGAACAAGTACACCAAGGACGCCGGCGAGCGCCTGGACATGTGGCACTGGAAGGGCGTGCGCACCGG
>METI01000213.1:18167-18338 GCA_001771285.1 candidate division NC10 bacterium RIFCSPLOWO2_12_FULL_66_18 | reverse complement strand
ACCGGCAGCGAGTTCGACGTCCAGTTCAACGACCTCAAGAAAGAGTACGCCTTCGGCGTGGCCGTCTTCGACAACGTGCAGGTTCGCCACGCCTTCTCCACAGGGGCGTTCAAGCTGAAGTTCGAATAGTCCGCACCGCGACGACCGCCGGGAGGGGACCGCCCCCTCCCG
>METI01000213.1:0-18046 GCA_001771285.1 candidate division NC10 bacterium RIFCSPLOWO2_12_FULL_66_18 | reverse complement strand
CGGAAGCGGCCGCCATCTACGACGGCAAGAACGCGACCCAGACCCAGGTCTACGGGCCGGAGTCCCGGGGGGGCGCCAGCAAAGCCGAGGTCATCATCAGTGACGAGGAGATTGATTACCCCAAGGCCATGGCGGTGGACTTGCTGCTGGCGTTGACTCAGGCGGCCGCGGACAAGTACGGCCACGACCTGAAGCCCTCGGGGATCCTGGTGGTGGACTCGACCAAGGTGGTGAACGTCCCGAACGGGGATTTCGCGGTGCACCGGCTCCCCATCATTGACACCGCGAAGGACACGGTGGGCAAGGCCATGGTGGCCAACATCGTCTCCCTGGGAGTCATCACCGGCCTGTCGAAAGTGGTCTCGCGCGAGGCCATCGAGCGGGCGGTCCTGGCCCGGGTGCCGAAGGGCACCGAGGAGTTGAACCGCCGCGCCCTGGAGGCGGGGTTCAGCCTGGCAGGCGGCGCGGCCTCCGCCTGAGCCGGTGATTTTCGATTGTCGAATTCCGATTGCCGATTGATCCATCCTTTCCGCGTTCGCACTCCGTGGTCTCCTTCCCCAACCTCCGACGCCCGCCTTCACCCCGACAGCGACAGGGAGATCCGACAGCGATGGGTCGGGGTGTTTCGCTGTCCCCGCCTGCCTGCAGTCGGCGGGCAGGCCTGTCGCTATCGCTGTCGGCTTTCCTGATCCCTGCCCCCCGACCCCCGCTCCTGAGACAAAGGGTCTCAGGTTTCCACAGGACTGAGACAGCAGGAGATGTGGGACCGTGGCACTCGCGATTGCGTGCCAGGCGGGGAGGAGTTCCGAGTGCCGGGGGCGCGTGAAACTCGTCGTTTCTGTGTGGCTTTGGGTCTCCTGTAGCAAGCACCGTGAGAGATGCCCTCGCGTCCGCTTTCTCCCCCCCGTGGCATTGGCTTTGCAATTCTCAATGGCAGAAAGTTCTGGTGGGCTCGTCACAGAGGCGCAGAGCGGGGGCATGGAGACCATGAGCGCGCACCTGCTGATCGTCGAGGATGATCCTGAGATGCGGGACCTCCTGCGGAAGGTCCTGGAGAAGGAAGGCTACCGGATCTCCGTGGCAGGGGATGGGCGTGAGGCCACGACCTCGCTTTCCCGGAAGCCGTTCGATCTCGTCGTCACGGACTTGTTGATGCCCGACGACGGGGGGTTGGAGCTTCTGCGGGCCATCCGCCAGACTCACCCCACCCTGCCCGTGATCATCATCACCGCTTTCGGGGATTGGGGAAGCTACAGCCGGGCCCTGGAACTGGGGGCCGCGGCCTTCATCAGCAAGCCGCTGAAGATGGCAGAGTTGATCGCCGCCATCCAGACGGCCTTGGCCGGGCGCGGCGCTGGCCAGGCGGTCTGAGGGACATGAACCTATCGCCGCTCCGAGGGGGCGCCATGCTGCCGATCCGACGGATTCTGTTTCCCACGGACTTCTCAGAGCACGCGGAGTACGCCTGGACCCATGCCCTGACCTTCGGCCAGGAGTTCGGCGCGGAGGTGCACCTGCTCCACGTGGTCGCCCCGCCCCCGCGCCTGACGGAGGCGTACGCGGTGAACTTCGACCCGGAGAAGATGGTGAAGGACCTCACGGCCGAGGCGAACACCGCCATGGACCGGCAGGTGGAGGCGGCCAAGGGCCGGGGGCTGATCTTTCACCGGGAGGTGCGGGTGGGCATGGACTTCCGCGAGATCATCGAGTACGCCACCAAGCACGAGATGGATCTCATCGTGATGGCCACCCACGGCCGGACCGGCCTGGCGCACGCCCTGCTGGGCAGCGTGGCGGAGAAGGTCGTGCGCAAGGCGCCGTGCCCGGTCCTGACCGTCAAGCACCCGTCCATGCGGGTCGGGACCCCGTAGGACCGCGCGCGGGAGGGCACCCATGTTCGCCCGGATCCTGGTTCCCCTGGATGGCTCTCCGCTGGCAGAGGCGATCCTGCCCGAGGTGGTGGACCTGGCCACGCTCCACGGGGCGGAGGTCCTGCTGCTGCGGGTGGCGTTGGTCCACGCCCTCCCCGGCGTGGACCAGATAGAGGCGCAGGTCCGCGCGGTGGAGGAAGCGGAGGCCTACCTGGCCGGGCTCGAGGGGCAGTTGGCGGCCCAGGGCCTGCCGGTGCGTGGCGCCGTCCGGTACGGGCACGCCGTCGAGGAGATCCTGGACCACGCGGAGTCGCAGCGGGCCGACCTCATCGCCATGTCCACCCACGGGCGCAGCGGGATCCGGCGCTTCATGCTGGGCAGCGTGGCCGAGGCGGTCGTGCGGGCCGCCCCGGTGCCGGTGCTCCTGCTCCGAGGCAGGACACTGGCGATTCGGCAGGAGGCCGGCGTGCCCGCCGCGCCCCGGCCGCGTCCGGCGGAACTGGCCGCGCCCTCCATCCATCACATCCTCTGCCCGGTGGATTTCTCCGAGACCTCCGAGCGGGCCATGGAGTATGCGGGGGATCTGGCCCAGCGGTTCGGCGCGGACCTGACGGTCCTGCATGTCGTCTACGACCCGCTGGACATCACCGGCTCGCACATCCCTCACCCGCCCTTGGAACAACTGCGGGAGGAGATGGTTCGCGAGGCGGAGCACACATTGCATGGCCAGGTGCACCGCGCGCTCCGCTTCCTGCCGCGCGCCAAGACCGCGGTGGTGGCGGGGCCGCCCTTCCGGCAGATCGTCCGCTACGCCCGGGAGCATCATGTGGATCTGATCGTGATGGGGACCCAGGGCCTCCGCGGGCTGGATCGCCTGATCATGGGCAGCACGGCCGAGCGGGTCGTGCGCACGGCGCCGTGCCCGGTCGTCAGTATTCGCGCCGCGGCCTAGCCCCGCCGGGGCGGGGCTGGCCGGGCGTTGGGTCCTCCGTCCGCGGCGGGTGTCCGCGGGCGGGATGGGCCGAGGAGGAGAGCCATGCTGGTCGAGAAGCGGATGAAGCGCGACCCGGTCACGCTGAGCCCCGAGGATTCTTTCCGGCACGCCATGACCCTCATCCGCCAGAAAGGCATCCGCCATCTGCCCGTGGTGGAGGGGGGCCGGCTGGTCGGCATCGTCACCGACCGGGATATCCGGCAGGCCTCACCCTCGCCGGCCACCAGCCTGGAGGTCCACGAGCTGCACTACCTCCTGGAGAAGATCAAGATCCGGGAGATCATGACCAGGAAGGTGTACACCGTCACCCCCGACACCCCCATCGAGGAGGCGGCGCGCCTGATGTTGCAGCACAAGATCGGCGGCCTGCCCGTGCTGCAGGACGGGGGCCTCGTCGGGATCATCACCGAGACCGACATCCTCGCCGCCTTCGTGGACGTGATGGGCATCCAGCAGAACCAGACGCGGCTGGAGTTGGTCCTGGAGGATCGGCCCGGTGCCTTCCTGGACGTGTGCCGGATCATCCAGGGACAGGGGGGCGACATCGTCAGCATGGTCACCGCCACGGCCGCCCATCGCGGCCAGGAGAAGAAGGTCCTGGTGTTCCGCCTGGACGGGGTGCCGGTGGATCCGCTGCTGGTGCACCTGGAGGCCGGGGGCCACACGGTCCTGTCGGCCATCAGTTGAGGCCCCGTTTCCAATTTCCAGTTTCCAGCTTCCATTTTCCGGGGTCAACAGAGGACAGCATGCTCGAAGGTTTCTTCAAGCCCAATGCCGTGGTGGTGATCGGGGCCTCGCGAGAGGAGGGGAAGGTCGGCTTCAGCATCGTGAACAACCTCGTCCAGGCAGGCTTCCCTGGCCCGATCTATCCCGTGAACCCGAAAGCCAGCGAGGTCCGCGGCCTCCCGTGCTATCCGGACCTGACCCAGGTCCCCGACGGGGTGGACCTGGCGGTCCTGGTCATCCCGCCCAAGGTGTGCCTGCCCACGTTAGAGGCGTGCGCGGCCCGGGGCATCCGCTCGGCCATCGTGATCTCGGCCGGCTTCAAGGAGGTCGGCGGCGAGGGGGCCGAGCTGGAGAAGGCCCTGCGGGGGCGCGTGCGGGAGCTGGGGATCCGGGTGGTGGGACCCAACTGCCTGGGGGTCATTGATACGAAGAGCCGTCTCAACGCGACCTTCGCGGCCGGCATGCCCCCCGTGGGCGAGATCGCCTTCTTCTCCCAATCGGGGGCCCTGTGCACGGCGATCCTGGACTGGGCCATCGGGAATGAGGTGGGATTCTCGAAGTTCATCAGCCTGGGCAACAAGGCGGACACATCCGAGGTGGACTTCATCGAGGCCCTGGCGGCGGATCCCGAGACCCGCGTCATCCTGGGCTACATCGAGGGGGTGGAGAACGGCCAGCGGTTCATGCAGGCCGCCCAGGCGGCCAGCCGGGTCAAGCCCCTCATCATCGTGAAGTCGGGCGGCACCGCCGCGGGCGCCCGCGCTGCCTCGTCGCACACGGGGACGCTGGCCGGGTCCGAGAAGGCCTTCATCGCCGCCTTCCGGCAGTCAGGGGTCATCCGGGCGGAGAGCATCGAGGAGCTCTTCAACTTCGCCCGGGCCTTCGCCTCCCAGCCGCTGCCCACGGGGCCGCGCCTCGCCATCGTGACCAACGCCGGCGGGCCGGGCATCATCGCCGCGGACGCCGTGGAGCGGTCCACGGTGAAGATGGCGACGCTCGCGCCCGAGACGGTCGAGCGGCTGCGCGCGGCCCTGCCGCCCACGGCCGCGCTGTACAACCCGGTGGACGTCATCGGCGACGCCAGGCAGGACCGCTACCAGGCGGCCCTGGAGGCGGTGGCGGCCGACCCGAACGTGGACGGGGTGCTGGCCCTCACCACGCCCCAGGCCATGACCGAGAACGACAAGTTCGCCGAGGTGGTCGGCCAGACGGCGAAACGGACCGGGAAACCGTTCTTCACCGCCTTCATGGGCGAGGCGAGCCTGGGGAAGGCCCGTGCGGTCCTGCGCAACTACGGCATCCCCCAGTACCCGTATCCGGAGCCGGCCGTCCGCACCTTCGAGGCCATGATCCGCTACCGCCAGTGGCAGGAGTACGTGCCGGTGCCGCCACGCGAGTACGCGGTGGAGAAGGGGCGCGTGGCTCTGGCGATCCTGGAGGCGCGGCGGGCCTCGCGGACGCAACTGGGGGAGCGGGAGGCCCGCGAGGTGATCGCGGCCTACGGCCTGCGCCTGCCGCAGAACGTGCTGGCCCGGACGGTGGACGAGGCGGTGGCGGCCGCGACCGCCATGGGGTTCCCCGTCGCCCTGAAGATCGCCTCGCCGGACATCCTGCACAAGACCGACGTGGGCGGCGTGCGGCTCCACCTGGCGGATGCCGACGCGGTGGCCCGGGGGTTCGCGGCCATCGACGCCAGCGTGCGCCGGTTCTTCCCCCACGCCGCCATCCAGGGCATCGCCGTCCAGGAGATGGTCGTGGGCGGCAAAGAGGTCATCCTGGGCATGACCCGCGACCCCCAGTTCGGGCCGCTCCTGATGTTCGGCCTGGGCGGCATCTACGTGGAGGTCCTGAAGGACGTGGCCTTCCGGGTGGCCCCCATCGGCCCGGACCAGGCCGAGGCCATGGTCCGCGGGATCCGGTCCTTCCCGCTGTTGCGGGGGGTGCGAGGGGAAAAGCCGTCGGACCTCCACGCCATCGTGGAGGCCCTCTGCCGGCTGTCCCAGCTCTGCGTGGACTTCCCCGAAGTCCTGGAGCTGGACGTCAACCCGTTGCTGGTCAAGGCCGAAGGCGAGGGGGCGGTGGCGATTGACGCCCGACTCGCTCTGGCAGCCTAGGAACTCATTTTCGATTTCCGATTGTCAATTGCCGATTTTTTGTCTGCAGGTCGGCCATGAGCAATCGGAAATCGCAAATCGACAATCGAAAATCGGAGGCTGTCATGCAAACGTTATTCATCGGCTCGACGGCCGGCAATTCCGGCAAGACCATGATCACCGTGGGGCTGGGCCTGGCGCTCAAGGAGAGCGGGTACAAGGTCGGCTACCTCAAGCCCCTGGGAAAGATGCCGACGACCTCCAACGGGAAGGTGGTGGACGCGGACGCCCAGTTCCTCAAGGGCATCCTGCAACTCCAGGAGCCGCTGGACCAGATCTGTCCCGTGGTGTTGACCCAGGACCTGGTGGTCCGAGGGCTCCGGGGCGAGACGGCCGATCTCCGTCCCAAGATCCAGCAGGCCTACGAGGCCGTCTCGATGGGGAAGGACGTCACGCTCATCGGGGGGGCCGGCTCGCTGGCCGACGGCGCGTTCCTCGGGATCTCGGGGACCCGGCTGGCGAAGGAATTCCGGGCGTCGGTCCTCCTGATTGATCCCTACCTCAACGAGGTCTGCCTCGACTGCATCCTGACGGCCAAGGAGGCGCTGGGGGATCGCCTCATGGGGGTGGTCCTGAACCGCGTCACTCCCCAGAGCCTGCCCGAGGTGGAGCAGATGGTGGTGCCCTTCCTCGGGGCCAAGGGGATCGAGGTGCTGGGTGTGCTGCCCCTGGACCGCGTCCTGGATGCGGTGACCGTCCGCCAGCTCACCGAGATCCTGGACGGCAAGGTGATCTGCGCGGAGGAGCGGCTGGATGAATTCGTGGAGCGCTTCAGCGTGGGGGCCATGGATGTGGACGCTGCGCTGGGCTACTTCCGGAAGCTCCCCAACAAGGCGGTCATCACCGGGGGGCACCGGGCCGACATCCAGCTCGCGGCGCTGGAGACTTCCACCAAGTGCCTGGTGCTGACGGGCGACCAGATGCCCAACGAGATCATCATCGCCCGGGCGCGGGAGGTCGGCGTCCCCATGATCAGCGTCCACTACGACACCCTGACCACGGTGGAGAAGCTGGAGGCGGTCCTGGGGCGGATCCGGATCCGGGAGGAGCGGAAGGTCCAGCGCGCGCGGGAACTTCTGCGGGAGCGGCTGAACTACCGGCGGATCGTCGAGAAGCTGGGGCTGAAGTAGGAGGCGAGAATAGTCGGCACCCTGCTGGGATCCTACACTGCTGATTCGACCAACGGGATGCAGGCGGACGGCGCCACGGCCAGACTGACGGTTTCTCCCTGGCGGAATCGAAGACCTGGCGGGGCCACCACCCGCAGGATCACATCGCTTCCCTCCACCTGGATCTGACAGTCCACTGCGTCGCCGAGGTAGCTCGCCCGCTGAACTGTCCCCCGAAGGAGGTTGTCGCCTCGTGCGCTGACAGTTCCAATCTGGTGATCCGCCACAAGTTCGATCATGTGGGGGCGGATCGAAAGGGCCACCGGGGCCCCCACCGTCAGGTCAGCCGACGCCACCCGAAGGCGAACACCACCGCGGGTCACCACGCCGGGTTCTGTCGCGATCCCATCCACCAGATTGGTCTTCCCGATGAACTCTGCGACGAAGCGGCTCCGGGGTCGTTGGAAGAGGTCCTCCGCGGTCCCCATCTGGACCGCCCGGCCTCCCCGGAGGACCGCGATCCGGTCCGAGATCACCATGGCCTCCGCCTGGTCGTGGGTCACGTAGAGGGTGGTGATCCCGAACGCCTCGTGGAGCCGCCGGATCTCGAAACGCATCTCCTCGCGCAGGTTGGCATCCAGGTTACTGAGGGGCTCATCCAGGAGGAGGATCTCTGGCTCTACCACCAGGGCCCTGGCCACCGCCACCCGCTGCTGCTGCCCTCCGGAGAGTTCCCCCGGATAACGGGACTCAGAGAGCTCAAGCTGGACGATCCTGAGGATTTCCTTGACGCGCTTCTCCCGATCGGCCTTGGAAAGCTCCTTCTTGAACCGCAGGCCGTAGGCAATGTTCCCGGCCACGGTCATGTGCGGCCACAAGGCGTAGCTCTGGAAGATCATTGCCATGCGTCGCCGCTCTGGCGGGACCACGGTGATCGGCGAGGACAGGCAGCGGTCGCCCACCCAGATCTCCCCCGCTTCAGGCTTGAGGAAGCCCGCCACGAGGCGGAGGGTCGTCGTCTTCCCGCACCCTGAAGGCCCGAGCAGCGAGACAAGCTCCCCCGGCTTCACCTGGAGGTCGAGACCCTCCACCGCCGCCACGTCCCCGTATCTCTTGGTCAGGCCCTTAATGGTCACACCGGGCATCGTCCCAGCCTCGCTCCGCCAATAATGACCAATGACCAATTTCCAATGACCAATGGGTTCAGAGTTACTTAGAGCACATTGGGATTTGGTCATTGGTCATTGGGATTTGTTCACTGTTACTCCTTGGCCCCCAGGAAGTCGCGCCCGAGCAGACTCTGCATGAGCACGACGATGGCAAAGGTGACGGCCAGCATGAAGAGGCCGAGGACGGCTATGGCTCCGAACTGCCCTTCCTCCTTGAGGTCGAAGATCACCACGGACATGACCTTGGTGTTGGGCGTGAAGAGAATGATCGAGGCTGACAGCTCCCGGATGACGCCGATGAAGATAAAGCACCAAGTGGCGATAATCCCGCTCAGGGCCAGAGGGGCCGTGATCTCGCGCAGCACCCGCAGGCGCCCCGCCCCCAGGATCCGCCCCGCCTCCTCCAGCTCGGGGTGGATCCCGCGGAAGGTGGCGTCGGACTGGGAATACCCCACGGGCATCTCCTTGGTGAGATAGGCCACGAAGAGGATCCCGAGCGTGCCGTAGAGCAGGAGCGGCGGCCGGGTGTAGGCGATGAAGAGACCCACGGCGAGGACGACGCCGGGGATCACGACGGGGGCGAGCGCGAGGAACCCCAGGATCTGGTGGCCGGGAATGATCTTCCGGTTCGTGATGTAGGCTAGCAACGCGACGAGCCCGGCTCCCACGCATGCCGTCATGATCCCAAGTTCGAGCGTATTGACGATGGCCAGCCGGGTGGAGCTGTACTCAAAGAAGGTGAACCAGAAGTTCGCCAGGGTGAAGTTCTCCCAGGTCATGGGCTGGGCCCAAGCCCGGGACAGGGCGGCCTTGGCCAGGATGCCATAGGGGAGGAAGATGGAGCAGGCCATGACGGCGAGGCAGCCCAGCAGGGCTGGGTAGCGCCAGAATCCGAGCGGGATCTCGCGCCGCTGTCCGCCCTTGCCGCCCACGGAGGCATAGCCGCGCCGCCCGAGGAGCTTCTTCTGCAGCAGCAGGAGCAGGGCCGTGGCCAAAAGGAGCGGGATGGAGAAGGCCGCGGCCATCTCGGTCTTGGGCGGGTAGTGGAAGAGGGCCCAGATCTGGGTGGTAATGGTGTGGAATCCCGCGGGGAGGGCCAAGATGGCCGGCGACCCGAAGAGGGCCAGCGCCTGCAAGACTGCCAGGATAAAGCCGCTCAGGATGGCGGGGGCCACCATGGGGATCGTGATCGTGAGGGCAACCTGAAGGCGGCCGGCCCCCAGGATGGACGCTGCCTCTTCCAAGTCGGAGGCGATCAGGTCCAGCGTGTTGGCGATCATGATGAAGACGTAGGGGAAGGTGTAGATGGCCACGACGAAGATCAGTCCTGACATGCTGAAGATGTTGACCAGGGGCTCCTCGGCGCCGGTGAGGTTCCTGTAGAGCTTGTTGAGGAAACCGGCATTGGGCCCCGCCAGCATGACCCAGGCGAACGCGCCGAGAAAGGGCGGCGTCACGAACGAGGCCATCATGAGACCCCGGATGAGCCGTTTTCCTGGGAGATTTGTTCGAGCCGAGAGCCAGGCCATCGGGACGCCGATGGCCAGGGATGCCAGCCCGACCCAGAAGGCCAGGATCACGGTGTTCCAGAGCGCCTTCTGGAGGCGCGGGTCCATGAACACCTTCCGGTAGTGGGCGAGGGTGAGGCTGCCCTCGCTGCTCACGCTCACGTAGGCCAGCCAGCCGAGGGGGAGGAGGATCAGGAGGGCCAGGGCCAGCGCCGCCATGACCCAGACGGGGGCGGAACGATCCATCCCCTCGAGGCGCGAGGGAAAGACCTGTAGGCGATCAGCCATCAATCATCAGCCTTCAGCGGTCAGCCTTCAGCCATCAGCTCTCAGCGTATTCGTCCCCAATAATCAACCGCCAAGGCGCCAAGAACGCCAAGACCGAAACAGCCCTTGGGGGGGAATGAATGAAACTTCTGAACGCCCCATGAGCACGTTTTCTCGCTCTCCAATCAGGAGATCGAAGAGGCGCATCCCTGGCGACCTTGGCGTCATGGCAGTTCAATTGGCTGCTTGCCTGTCACGCGCCAAAGAATTCCACGAAGCGATCCTTGATCTCCTGGTTCCGCTTCTCCAGTTCCTCGGGATCCACCTGGAGAAGTTTCAGATCGCCAAGCTTCGGTTTGTCCTCCGGGTACCTCACCTCCGGGTGCCCTGTGTAGAGTCCTTCGCTGTCTGCCAGGACTTGCTGCACCTCCCTGGTGAAGGTGAAGTCGGTGAAGAGCTTGGCCGCGTTCGGATGCGGGGCGAAGCTGGTGATCGCCGTGGGCGAGACGACGAGGGGGACACCCTCCTTCGGGTAGACGATCTGGATCGGGTTCCCCTTCTTCTGAGTCTGGTAGAAGAAGTACTCGGCCCCATTCACCGCGATGGGTCGCTCTCCAGAGGCGACTACCTGGGCTGGGTCATTGGCTGACTGAACGAGCATGAGCTTGTTCTGGGCCAATTGCTTGAAGTAGTCCCAGCCGTACTGGTTGACCAGCGCCAGGATGTGCGTCGTAATGAATCCGCTGTAGCCGGGATGAGCCGTCACCAGCTTTCCCCGCCACTTCGGATCAAGAAGATCTTTCCAGGTCTTGGGGGCCTCGGTCGGTGAGATGACCTTGGGGTTAAAGGCTATGGCCGACAGGCTGGCGCGGAGGCCGTAGTAGTATCCGTCCTTGTCCTTGAAGCCAGACGGAAACTTCTCCACCCCCGCAGGCGTGTATTTCATGAGAAGGTTCTTCTCTTTCAGCAGGACAAAATGGCCGGCATCCGAGGTGTGCACGATGTCAGCATTCTTGATGTTCGCCTGAAGCTCCTGCATCACCCGCTGGAGGACCCGCTGTGAGCCCGTTCGGTGGGCCTCCACCTTGATCCCCGGATAGGCCGCCTCGAACATCTTGGCGATCTTCTCGGTACTGGGCACCGCCAGTGAGGAGTACCAAACGACCTTTCCCTCCTTCTTAGCAGCCTCCAGGCGGATATCTTGCCCAAAGCTCAGGCCCGCAAAAGCGACGGGCCCGGAGAAAGCCAGCGTGATCGTGAGGAGCCACCACCTTCGCATGATCCTTCCCCCTCTCGCCCACCCTGGGCAGGTTCTGCTGTCACGGGATAGAGACCGAGCGCCCCATCCCGCCGTCCACAAAGATCGAAACGCCCGTGATGAAGCCCGCGCGCTCCGAGGCCAAAAAGACGACAGCGCTGGCGACCTCCTCCGGCAGACCGAATCGGCCGAGAGGGATGCTCTTCCCTGCCAGCTCCATCACCGCCTGCTCAAAGGGGAGTCCGTGTTCCTTCCCGTAGTGGGCCACCTTCTCCTGCCAGCGCTCGGTGAGGATGGCCGCCGGGCAGACAGCGTTGACGCGGATCCCGTGCCGGGCCACCTCAGCGGCCAGGGACTCGGTAAAGTTGATCAGTGCCGCCTTGGCGGCATTCGACGCGATCTGGCCCAGGCGCGGCACGCGTCCGGACAGCGCCGCG
This sequence comes from candidate division NC10 bacterium RIFCSPLOWO2_12_FULL_66_18, assembly GCA_001771285.1. Lineage (GTDB taxonomy): Bacteria > Methylomirabilota > Methylomirabilia > Methylomirabilales > 2-02-FULL-66-22 > 2-02-FULL-66-22. The sequence continues at coordinate 6,554 of METI01000213.1, read as the reverse complement.
ATGTTGATGATCTGCCCGCCCCCTCGCTCCTTCATGTGGGGAAGGACCGCCCGGCTCAGGCGGATGGCAGAAAAGAGGTTCAGGTTGACGATCCGCTCCCACTCGTCATCGCTGACGGCCTCGAAGGCCTTGCGGGAGCTCCCACCGGCATTATTGACGAGAACATCAATCCCGCCCAGGACTCGGGAGACATTTCCGACGAGGGACTCCACCTGATTTGGATCGGTGACGTCCGTGATCCAGTGGCGTGCCTCGGCGCCAAGCGCCTCGGCCTCTTTGGATACGGCCGCCAAAGCCTCTTCTGTCCGGCTGGCCAGCGCCAGCCGGCACCCCTCGCCGGAAAAGGCCAGGGCGATGGCCCGGCCGATCCCCCGGCTGGCCCCGGTGACGAGCACCACCTTTCCCTTCAGCCCCAGTTCCATAATCTACGACCTGAGAGACGTCATGAGTGTGGTGAGCTGTCGGAGGGCGGCCATTCCATCCACCGCCTTGATGACCTCCTCGATCCTCTCCCTCGGCAAGAGCAGGCCGGCGTTTGCTCGAAACTTCGCCTCCAGCTCTTTGCGACTCATGGGGAACTCCGGCCCGCCTCGCGGATAATCCTGCCGATCCTCCACGACGCGCCCGTCCGTGAGTCTGATCCGGACGTGGCCTATGAAGTGCCTCGGGTAATCGATGCCCGGATCGAGCTGGTAGTTCACCTTGGCAGCCACCTCCAGGATGGCCCTGTCCCGGACAGCCTCGTCCGTGAACTCGGCCAGGCCCGCTCTCCCTTTGACAAGGATCACCGCCACAAGATAGGGGAGGCTGAACTTTGCCGCGTAGCCGTTCGGCGGTCGCTGCTTTGCCGCCAGGGGTTCCCAGAGGCGTGGCACCGGCCCCTCAGCGGTCCGGCAATGAATCTCGGCGATCTGGTCGGGTCGGATCGCGTGTTGCTCCCGAAGGCGAAGGGCGCAGTCCATGTAGGGGTGAGCGATGGAACCGCAGGGGTACGGCTTGAACGTGAGCTGCTCCACCTCCCACACCTTGCCCAAGCTTCCGAGGAGTTGATCCATCCGGGGTTCGTCGTACCCGCCCGCGAAGGCCTGATAGAAGCCCTGCCGCCCCTCAAAGACCGTCTCGGGACCGGTGAATCCGGACTGGGCGAGGAGGGCCGCGATCACGCCGGCGTGGGCGGCCCATCCGGGGTGGAGTCGCTTTGTCCATGAGCCGTCGGCGAGATACTCAATGATCCCGCTCGACTGGCTCCCGCAGATCCCGAGGGCATGAACCATCTGGTCTTCTGTGAGGCCGAAGAGTTTTCCCGCCGTCGCCGCAGCGGCGAAGGTTCCCGAGAGGGCGGTCGGGTGAAAGTTTCGTGCGTGAAACTTTCCTGGGACGGCGAGTCCCACGCGGCACATCACTTCCACGCCGGCCACCAGTGCCTCCAGCACTCCCTTTCCCGAGGCGCCGACAGCCTCGCCCACGGCGAGCGCCGTGGTGACCGCCACACATCCGGTGTGGACGATCGCATCCTCCCTGGTGTCATCGAAGTCCAGGCCGTGGGCCAAGGTGCCGTTCGCCAGGACAGCGTTGGCGGCGGCGACCTTCGCCTTCCCCCCGATCAGGGAGCTCTCCGGCGGTCCCCCGAGACGCTCGGCGGTGAGAATGACCGCGCGACCGAAGTCCATGGTCGAGGAGGTAAGACAGCTCCCGATGGTGTCCAGGGCGAGGAGGGTCGTTCTCGTGACGACAGCCGGGGGGAGATCCTCCAGCGCGAGGCCGGCGACGAAGCGGGCGAAATGTCGGGCGACAATGGGCCGAGTCATGGCGTCTTGTATCGACCTACGGGGACCAGCTCGGCCACCACGCCGTTGGGGTCCCGAAACTTGACCGGAAGCTCGCCGGGTGGGCTGAGGATCTCGCAGCCGCTCGCCTTCAGTTCCCGGACGGAAGCCTCCAGGTCCTCCACCTCGATCCCGAAGTGGTGGATGCAGGGGCCCTTCCCGGAGAGCAGGGCCTCGGGTGACTGCTGCTGGTATTTGATCAAGGCCAGGTCAATAGTTCCATCGCTTAAATGTCGGGAGGTGTGGTCGCGCACCTGACCCTCTTCTACCCTCTGGAAGCCGAACACCGTTTCGTAGAACCGGGCGGCCTTTTCCAGATCCTCGACCTTCAAGGCAATGTGTACAATACGCGCCATGGCCTGGCCTCTCCTCTCTCTGTGCCTATTTATCATCCAGCCGCTGGATACTCAACAAAAAAACTCCCCTTTCCCATCTGAGGCGTGCGGAACGAAAAAGGAGGAGGCGTCGGCATCGCATACGGTCGAGGCGGTGAAGGTGCGCTGGTGCGACGGGTCGCAAAGCGATGAAGTGTGGTCGGGGCCAGGACAAAGCATAGGCGCGAGGTCGGCGTCCCCATGATCAGCGTCCACTACGACACCCTGACCACGGTGGAGAAGCTGGAGGCGGTCCTGGGGCGGATCCGGATCCGGGAGGAGCGGAAGGTCCAGCGCGCGCGGGAACTTCTGCGGGAGCGGCTGAACTACCGGCGGATCGTCGAGAAGCTGGGCTTGAAGTAACGAGAGCAAAGGAGAGGGACAGGAAAGGGGCGAATCGGGGAAGCGGGGCACCGGAGAATCGGTGACGTCTCCGTTCTGCCCCTTCCGCGATTCCCAGAACGCTGCCTTCTGGCGCGAACCACGCAAAGGAACTGCCCGTATTCCCTGATTGGCGATTGTCGATTGGCGATTTTCGATTTTCAAATCGGCAATCGGAAATCCGCAATCGAAAATTGGCAAGACGCGCCCAGGAAGATTTTGGTCCGGCAGCCCCTCTGACCCGATGAGAGTTGGCGACTCTTTGCAATCTTGGCGGTGAAATATTTGGATTCAGGGGAGATCCTGGCGCAGCCGGTCCCGACCGTGGCGGGACGCTGGGGTTCTGGGACAGACGCCGATCGGGAATTTGCACTGGTGCATCACTTGTGTTACACTCCCGTCGGAGGTGAGAAACGTGCCAGCCAGAAATCCGCGGGTGAACGTCGTTTTGGAAAAGCCCCTCTATGAGGGGCTCCGCCGGTGGGCAAAGCGGGATCGGGTCTCACTCTCGCTGAAGGTCAGGGACCTGGTCAAAGAGGCGTTTGAAACGGAGGAGGATCGGGTGCTGGTCCGGTTCGCCGAGGACCGGGAAGAATCCTTCGACCGGAAGAAGGCCATGACCCACGCCCAGGTGTGGCGGCATCTCCGACGGGCGAGACGCTGAGTGGTGTATGCCCTCCTCTACCATCCAAAGGTGGCGACCGAAGACTTGCCGCCGATCCCCCTGAACATCCAGCATCGAATCGCCCGGGCCCTTGAAGCTCGCCTGACCTCAGCCCCGGAGCAGCATGGGGAACCCCTCAAGGGAACCTTGAAAGGGTACTGGAAGCTCCGTGTCGGCGACTACCGCGTGGTATTCAAGATCGCGGCGACCGAAGTCTGGATCTTCGGGATTCTCCACCGAAAGCAGATCTACGAAGACATCCGCCGACGCATTGATTGGCGTCCCCGCTAGAGCCCGAGCGGACCATGATGGCCCGGCACGTATGACCCGCGGGAAGCGCACCACCGTCCCCAGGACCATGCCGGCCTCTCTGAAGGTCAGAGGGAAAAGGGTGCGGCTGCTGCCAGCAGCGGAGGGGACCCCGTCCCCCATTCGCCGTTTCCCGGGCCTTCCGCCTTCCCCCTTCCGCTCCCAATTTGCGATTGCGGATTTCGGATTGCAGATTTCCTTCCAATTTGAAATCTGCAATTGAAACTGCCTTCCCCCCTGCTCCCCTGCTCCGTTTCCCCGTGTCCCCGATTCGCGTAACGCTGCCTTCTGCCCTCATGCTTCTCCTCTCCGGGTCCTGGCGAGCAAAAGACCGTTGACAATTGTCAGCGAAAGTGCGAAGTACCCTACGGCTGGACGTTCCCAAAGGACTGATTCTCCTCTGGGTCGTGCCTCAAGAGGCCGCCAGACTACGCGGGGATTGTACATGGAGCTGTCTCGAGTTTCCGGACGGCTCACTGGACCCACCGGCCGAAGCGAGAGGGTCGAGTTGTTGGTGGATACGGGCGCCACGCTTCTGGTCATCCCTCATGACCTGGCTGAACGTCTTGATGTCGCTCCGTTGCGGACCCAGCCCGTCGTGATTGCCGGGGGCCAGAGGGACATATGGCCGGTTGGCGAAGTGCGCCTCGCGGTGAACGGCCAGGAGGTGACGACACCGTGTTTTATCGCCCCCGGGGGGCCGGCACTCCTCGGTGCCGTGGCCTTGGAAAGTCTATTCCTGGCGGTTGACCCGGTGGCAAGACGGCTCATCCCGGTTGAAGGCTTCGTGGGCTGAGCCATTCGGTGCTGCCGCTTTCTGCCTCCTCTCGAGAATGCGTCTCACCGGTACACATCCTTGCGATAATCCACAAAGGCTACCTCCAGCCAGTCCTTCGTGAACCGGTACACAATGCGAAGGGGGCCCAGGCGGTACGACCTGAGCCCCTCAAACTGGCCCTTCAATTTTTTCCCTGAGAGAGGGCTTCCGGCTAGCTCTCGGATGGCTTCTTTGACCCGTTCCTGGAGGCGGGCATCGAGCACAAGAAGCGCCTTCTCGGCGCGGCGGGAGAGTCTAACCAAAAAATTTCACCGCTAAGATCGCCAAGATCGCAAAGACTCGCCAGTTCTCATCATTTCAGAGGAGCTTCCGGCCCGAAATCTTCCGGGGCGCGTCTGCAAGTCTTTCCGGGTCCGCGCTGGGAATACGGGCAGGTCCTTTGCGTGCTTCGCGTGCTTTGCGGTTGAACTGCACTGTTCGGGATTAACGTCTCTTGGGTTTGGCATGCAGAGGTTCCCCGAAGATCTCCTCGAACGTTCGGGACCGCCCTGCTTTCAGATCAACCAATCCCTCCCGGATGCCTCGAACTGTTTCCGGTTTGGACAACAGCTCCAAGGTCTCAACCCAGCTCTCGTATTCCTCGAAGCCCATAAGGACCGCCTCGGCCTTCCCTTTTCTGGTGATGATCACGCGGTCCATCAGCTTCCGCATCCGGCTCACCAGTTCGGGCAAGGTTTGTCGCGCTTCTGAGACTGGTATCGTCCTGACCATTGGCTCCCCCACTTGTACAAGATATCGTACAAGATAGAACACGGGAACCGCCCTGTCAAGCAGTGCCATCGTTCTGCCGCGCTGTTTCAGAACTCCCGTCCGACCCTCACATTCGCAATCCGACATCCGAAATCCGAAATCCTGAGCGCATCACGCGCACTCCGCTATCTTCACCAGGTCGGGCAAAAGCACCGGCCGGCCCTGGATCTCGATGGCGCCGATCAGGAGCCCTTCATCCACCCAGGAGGCCGGGATGCGTGCCGGGCTTTCCGCCTCGCCCACCGCGAGGATCTCCCCCACGGAGTCCACGATCAGGCCCAGGAGTTCGCGGCGTCCACCGGGCCAGGCGACGATCATCCGCGTGTGGCGGTTCATCACCGGGTTCACAAGGCCGAGCCGCTTGCGAAGGTCCATGACGGGGAGGGGCTTGCCCCGCAAGGTGGCCAATCCCTCGATGTGGCGGGCGGGGCGCGGGATCCTCGTGAGCGGGGGCACGGGCGCCACTTCGAAAACCTGGTCCACCGGGATGGCCAGGGCCAGGTCGGCGACGACGAAGGACAGGTATCGTTGCATCAGCGGTGCGTCCTGGATCCGCGGGGAACGTCCACCAGCATGCCGCCGTCCTCTCGGCGCTAGCCCAGGAGAAGATCGCCCAGGGTGAACAGGAACATGCCGATGCTGAGAGCCCCGTTCACGTTGAAGAAGGCGACGTCCAGCTCGGCCAATCCGTGCCGGTGCAGCAGGAAATGCTCATACGCCAGGAGGGCCGCGGCCAACAGAAGCCCGATCGTGTACACGGAGCCCAGGTTCAGCAGGGGAATCAAGAGTGCAAGACCGCCCACCGTGAGGAGGTGGAAGAGCCGCGCGACCAGGACCCCGCCGTTCACACCGAGGCGGGCCGGGATGGAGAAGAGTCCGCTCTGCCGGTCGAAATCGATGTCCATCAAGGCGTAGAGGATATCGAAGCCCGCCACCCAGAGCAGGACTGTGACTCCGAGGACCACGGCAGGGAGGGCGATTCGTCCCGTGACGGCGATCCACGCGCCGATGGGGGCCAACCCCAGGGACAGGCCGAGGATCAGGTGGGAGAGGGCGGTGAACCGCTTCGTGTAGGAGTACCCGCTGACGATCAGGATGGCCACCGGGGCCAGGGCGAAGCACAACGGATTCAGCATCCAGGCCGCCAGCAGAAAGATCAAGAACGACAGCGCCACGAAAGCCAGCGCCTCGGCAGGGGAAATCCGGCCTTGCGGCAGCGCCCGATCCCGCGTGCGGGGATTCCTGCGATCCAGGTGCCGGTCGGCGAGGCGGTTCACCCCCATCGCCCCGCTCCTGGCCCCCACCATGGCCACCAGGATCCACAAGAGCTTGTCGCCCGACGGAATCCCGCCCGCCGCCAGCACCGCCCCCATGAACGCAAACGGCAGCGCGAAGACGGTGTGGGAGAAGCG
>METI01000212.1 GCA_001771285.1 candidate division NC10 bacterium RIFCSPLOWO2_12_FULL_66_18 | reverse complement strand
TGGCGAAAATCGGCAAGCGATACCGCAAGGCCGCCGAGGCGGTCACGCAGGCCGTCGGCAAGAACGGCGGCCTGGAGTTGGCCCAGGCCATCGAGGCGGCCAAGGCCGCCGCCACGGCCAAGTTCGATGAAACCATGGAGATGGCAGTGCGCCTGGGCGTGGACCCCAAGCACGCCGATCAGATGGTCCGGGGGACCGTTGTGCTCCCGCACGGGACCGGGAAGACGGTTCGGATCCTGGTCTTCGCCAAGGGGGAGAAGGAACGGGAGGCCCGGGAGGCGGGCGCCGACTACATCGGGGCCGAGGACCTGGTGGAAAAGATCCAGGGCGGGTGGCTCGACTTCGAGCGCGCCATCGCCACGCCGGACGTGATGGGCCTGGTGGGCCGCCTGGGGAAGGTCCTGGGTCCCCGCGGGCTCATGCCCAACCCGAAGACTGGCACCGTCACCTTCGAGGTCGGGAAGGCGGTGCGGGAATTCAAGGGAGGCAAGATCGAGTTCCGGGTGGAAAAGGCCGGCATCGTCCACGTCCCCTTCGGCAAGGCGTCCTTTGCGCCGCAGCAGCTCGTGGAGAACGCCACGGCCATCCTGGAGGCCCTGCTGCGCGCCAAGCCCGCCTCCAGCAAGGGACGGTACCTGAAGGGGGTTGCCATCTCGTCCACCATGGGCCCGGGCGTCCGGGTGGATGTCAACGCGGTCCAGGCGGACGTCAAGGTGTAAATGGAGGGACCTGTGGGGCGCACGGAGAAGGCCAGCAGCATTGCGGAACTCCGCGAGAAGCTGGGCGCCGCGCGGAGCGCGGTACTCACCGACTTCCGCGGCCTGAGCGTCGCGGAGATCACGGAGCTTCGGACCCTCCTCCGCAAGAGTGCGGTGGAGTACACGGTGGTCAAGAACACCCTGGCGAAGATCGCCGTCAAGGATACGGACCTGGCGGGCCTGGCGGCCTACTTCCAGGGCCCCACGGCCATCGCCATCAGCCGGGAGGACCCGGTGGCTGCCTCCCGGGTCCTGTCCGTCTGGAGCAGAACCCGACCGACCTTCACGGTCAAAGGGGGCGTGGTCGAAGGGCAGCTCGTTGGCCCGGCCGAGATCGTGGTCCTGGCAGCCCTGCCACCCCGCGAGGTCCTGCTGGCCCGCATGGCCGGGGCGTTCCAGGCACCGCTACAGGGCCTGGTGAATGTCCTGGCGGGGCCGGTGCGGGCGCTGGCTGGCGTCCTGGACCAGGTCCGGCAGCAGAAGGAGCGGTCCGCCTGAGGCGCATGTGGTCGGGCCGACTGGCGGCCCGGCGTCCTGATTGCTGATCTGGCAAGTGAGCGACAGCACCCGAAAGAGGAGGTCCCAATGGCAACGGTCACGGTGGAGGATGTGCTGGATTCGATTGACAGCTGGACGGTCCTGGACCTGAACAAGCTCGTCAAGGGGATCGAGGAGAAGTATGGCGTGTCGGCCGCGGCGCCGGCGATGCTGGCGGTGGGCGCGCCCGCGGCGGGTCTGGCCGCGGCCCAACCGGCCGAGGAGCAGACGGAGTTCACCGTCATCCTGGCCAGTACGGGCGAGAAGAAGATCCATGTCATCAAGGAAGTGCGGGCCATCACCGGGCTCGGCCTGAAGGAGGCCAAGGACCTGGTGGATGGCGCCCCCAAGCCGGTCAAGGAAGGGGTGTCCAAGGCCGAGGCCGCAGAGATCAAGAAGAAGCTGGAAGAGGTCGGGGCAACCGTCGAACTCAAATAGCGAGGGACAGCGCGCATGGCGGTCGCAAAGAAGGCCGGTGTCGAGGAGCGGACCAGCTTCGCCAAGATCCGCGAGATCATCGGGATTCCGAATCTGATCGAGATCCAGCAGCGGTCCTACGAGCAGTTCCTGCAGACCCGGACCCCGCCGCAGGAGCGGGAGGATTCGGGGCTGCAGGGCGTATTCACCAGCATCTTCCCCATCACCGACTACAACGACTCCGCCTCCCTGGAGTTCGTCCGGTACGAGTTCGGGGATCCCAAGTATACGGCCGAGGAGTGCCGCGAGAAGGGGATGACCTACTCGGTGCCCCTCAAGGTCACGCTCCGGCTGGTGGTGTGGGACAAGCAGGCGGGCAGCGAGGCCCGGAGCATCCGGGACATCAAGGAGCAGGAGGTCTACCTGGGCGAGATGCCCCTCATGACCGAGCACGGGACCTTTATCATCAACGGGACCGAGCGGGTCGTGGTGAGCCAGCTCCATCGCTCGCCGGGCGTGTTCTTCGATCACGACGGCGGCACCACCCACAGCAGCGGCAAGACCCTGTACTCCGCGCGCCTCATCCCCTACCGGGGATCCTGGCTGGAGTTCGACTTTGACGCCAACGATATCCTCCACGTGCGGGTAGACCGGCGGCGCAAGCTCCTCTCGACGATCCTGCTGCGGGCCATCGGGTACCACAGCAACGAGGAGATCCTCAAGTGCTTCTACGAGCGGGAAACCCTCCACTTCCAGAAGCGGGACGTCCTGCTGGACGTGAACGCCCCGGGCGCCCCGGGCTACCGGGCGGCGCGGGAGGTGGCCGAGGGCCGCGAGACGATCCTGGCCGCGGGCAAGCGCCTGACCCGCGCCGGGCTGAAGCGGTGCCAGGCCCTGAAAACCCGGCGGGTCGCCGTCATGCGCGAGGATGTCCTGGGGCGGTTCCTGGCCCGCGACGCGGTGGACCCGCGGACCGGGGAGGTGCTGGGCGAGTGCGGGGCCCAGGTGACGGCCGAGCTCCTGGATCGCCTGCAGGAGCGCGGGGCGGAATCCTTCCAGGTCCTGTCCGGCCCGGACAACCGGGAGGTGTTCGAGATCCGCGAGACCCTCGTGAAGGACACCACCCGGGGGACGGATGAGGCCCTGGTGGAGATCTACCGCCGCATGCGCCCCGGCGATCCCCCCACCCTGGAGAGCACCAAGGCCCTCCTGGAGAACATCTTCTTCAACCCGCGCCGCTACGACCTGTCCAAGGTCGGCCGGTTGAAGATGAACAAGAAGCTGGGGCTGGAGGTTCCGCTGGAGGAGCGGGTCCTGCGCAAGGAGGACGTCGTCGAGGTGATCCGCTACCTCCTGAAGGCCAAGCGGGGCGAGGGCCAGGTGGACGACATCGACCACCTGGGCAACCGCCGCGTGCGGGCCGCGGGCGAACTCCTGGAGGATCAGTTCCGGATCGGACTGGCCCGGATGGAGCGGGCGGTCCGCGAGCGGATGAGCACGCAGGAGTTGGAGACGCTCATGCCGCACGACCTGGTGAACGCCAAGCCGGTCACGGCGTCCCTGAAGGAGTTCTTCGGGTCCTCCCAGCTCTCCCAGTTCATGGACCAGACCAACCCCCTGGCCGAACTGACCCACAAGCGGCGGCTGTCGGCCCTGGGGCCGGGCGGCCTCTCCCGCGAGCGGGCGGGGTTCGAGGTCCGGGACGTGCATCCCACCCACTACGGGCGGATGTGTCCCATCGAGACGCCTGAGGGCCCCAACGTGGGCCTCATCGCGTCGCTGTCCACCTACGCCCGCGTGAACGACTTCGGGTTCATCGAGACCCCGTACCGCAAGGTCCGGGACGGCCGGGTGACCGACGAGATCGTGTATCTCACGGCCGACGACGAGGAGAAGCACACCATTGCCCAGGCCAACGCCGAGCTGGACGCGCGCAACCGGTTCCTGAGTGATCGCGTCTCCGCGCGAGTGGGCGGCAACTTCGTCATGGTGTCGCCCGACCAGATCGAGCACATGGACGTCTCCCCCAAGCAGCTGGTGGGGATCTCCACGTCGCTCATCCCCTTCCTGGAGCACGACGACGCCAACCGGGCCCTCATGGGCGCCAACATGCAGCGGCAGGCGGTGCCGCTCCTCCGGCCCACGGCGCCCCTGGTGGGCACGGGGATGGAGTTCGTGGCGGCCAAGGACTCGGGGGCCGTGGTGGTGGCCAGGCGGGGCGGCGTGGTGGAGGCGGTTTCGGCCGACCGGATCATCGTGCACGCCGATCCCAAGGAGGCGCGGTCCGACGGCCAGGACAACGGCTCGGGCGTGGACATCTACACCCTGCTCAAGTTCAAGCGGAGCAACCAGAACACCTGCATCACCCAGAAGCCCATCGTGTCCAAGGGAGACACGGTCGTGAAGGGCCAGGTGATCGCCGACGGCCCCGCCACCGAGGCGGGGGAGCTGGCCCTGGGCCAGAACGTCCTGGTGGCCTTCATGCCCTGGGGCGGCTACAACTTCGAGGACGCCATCCTGATCAGCGAGCGGCTGGTCAAGGATGACCGGTACACCTCGATCCACATCGAGGAGTTCGAGATCGAGGCCCGGGACACCAAGCTGGGCAAGGAGGAGATCACCCGGGACATCCCCAACGTGGGGGAGGAGGCCCTGAAGGACCTGGACGAGAGCGGGATCATCCGCATCGGGGCCGAAGTCAAGCCGAGTGACATCCTGGTGGGCAAGGTGACCCCCAAGGGGGAGACGGTGCTCACGCCGGAGGAGCGGCTGCTGCGGGCCATCTTCGGCGAGAAGGCGGAGGACGTGCGGGACGCTTCCCTGACCGTGCCGCCGGGGATCAGCGGGACGGTGGTGGACGTCAAGGTCCTCTCCCGCAAGGGGGTGGAGAAGGACGAGCGGGCCAAGACCATCGAGGACGAGGAGGTCTCCCGGCTTCGCAAGGACTTCGAGGACGAGATCCAGATCATCGCCGCCGAGCGGGACGCCAAGATTCGGAGCCTTCTGGAGGATCGGATCGTGGGCAAGGATGTCCGGGCGAAGGGCGGCCGCCGGGTGATCATCCCAAAGCGGCACAAGCTGACGGTCGAGGTCCTGGCGGGGCTCACCACCGAGGACATGCTGGAGGTGCCGCAGCACCTGGACGAGGAGACGGCCTCGGAGGTCTCCCGCGTGGCCGAGGCCGCGGAGAACCAGATCCACATCCTGGAGACCCTGCTGGAGGAACGCATCAACCGGGTGAAGCGGGGGGACGAGCTGGCCCCCGGCGTCTTCAAGCTGGTGAAGGTATTCGTGGCCATGAAGCGCAAGCTGTCGGTGGGCGACAAGATCGCCGGCCGCCACGGGAACAAGGGGGTCATCGCCAAGATCCTGCCCGAAGAGGACATGCCCTACCTCCCGGACGGGAACCCGGTGGAGGTGGTCCTCAACCCCCTGGGCGTTCCCTCCCGCATGAACGTCGGCCAGATCCTGGAGACCCACCTGGGGTGGGCGGCCCAGGCCCTGGGGATGCGGGTGGCCTCGCCAGTCTTCGACGGTGCCACCGAGAAGGACATCAAGGCCCTGCTCAAGCGGGGCAAGCTGCCGCCGTCGGGGAAGACCATCCTCTACGACGGACGGAGCGGAAAGTCGTTCCACCAGGAGGTCACCGTGGGCTACATCTACCTGATGAAGCTGGCCCACCTGGTGGACGACAAGATCCACGCACGCTCCATCGGCCCGTACTCGCTGGTGACGCAGCAGCCGCTGGGGGGCAAGGCGCAGTTCGGCGGCCAGCGCTTCGGCGAAATGGAGGTCTGGGCCCTGGAGGCCTACGGCGCCGCCCACGCGCTGCAGGAAATCCTCACCGTCAAGTCCGACGACGTGGTGGGGCGGACCAAGATGTACGAGTCCATCGTGAAGGGCGAGAACGCCCTGGAGCCGGGGCTGCCGGAGTCCTTCAACGTTCTGGTGAAGGAACTGCAGAGCCTGGCCCTGGACGTCGAGCTGGTCAAGGAGTAAGGAATCGCGCCAGCGCGATTCCTAAAGGAGCATCCTGTGGAGAAGTTCTTCGGGTTCTTCGACGAGAAGCCCATTGATCCCACCAGCTTCCGGGCCATCCGCATCGGATTGGCCTCTCCGGAGAAGATCCGGTCCTGGTCCCACGGCGAGGTGAAGAAACCCGAGACGATCAACTACCGGACCTTCAAGCCCGAGCGGGACGGCCTGTTCTGCGCCAAGATCTTCGGCCCGACCAAGGACTGGGAATGCAACTGCGGCAAGTACAAGGGGATCAAGCATAACGGGGTCATCTGCGACAAGTGCGGTGTCGAGGTGATCCGGTCCAAGGCCCGCCGCCAGCGCCTGGGCCACATCGAGATGGCCTCGCCCGTTGTCCACATCTGGTTCTTCAAGTCCATCCCCAGCCGGATCGGGTACCTCCTGGACATGTCGCTCCGGGACCTGGAAAAGATCCTCTACTTCGAGGAGTACGTGGTCCTGGATCCGGGGAAGACCCCCCTGCAGATCAAGCAGCTCCTCACCGAAGAGCAGCACCGGAAGGCCGCGGAGGAGTACGGCGACGGGTTCCGCGCCGGCATGGGGGCCGAGGCCATCCGGGAGCTCCTGAAGAAGATCAACATCCCGGAGCTGGGCAACCAGTTGCGGGTCCGCATGACCAAGGAGACCTCCCAGCAGAACCGCAAGAAGATCACCAAACGGCTGCGCATCGTGGAAGCCTTCCTCAACTCCGGCAACAAGCCCGAGTGGATGATCCTGGAGGTGGTTCCGGTCCTGCCGCCGGAGCTGCGCCCCCTGGTGCCCCTGGACGGCGGCCGCTTCGCCACCTCGGATCTGAACGACCTGTACCGGCGGGTGATCAACCGGAACAACCGGTTGAAGCGGCTGATGGAGCTGCGCGCCCCCGACATCATCATCCGCAACGAGAAGCGCATGCTCCAGGAGGCGGTGGATGCCCTCTTCGACAACGGGCGCCGCGGCCGGGCCCTGAAGGGGCAGAACAACCGGCCGCTGAAGTCTCTCTCCGATATGCTCAAGGGGAAGCAGGGACGGTTCCGCCAGAACCTCCTGGGCAAGCGCGTGGACTACTCGGGCCGCTCGGTCATCGTGGTGGGTCCCGAGTTGAAATTCCACCAGTGCGGCCTGCCCAAGAAGATGGCCCTGGAGCTGTTCAAGCCCTTCATCTTCCGCAAGCTCCTCCGGGACGACGAGCACGTGGCCACCATCAAGAGCGCCAAAAAGATGGTGGAGCGCGGCCGGCCGGAGGTCTGGGACGCCCTGGAGCACGTGATCCGGGAACACCCGGTGATGCTGAACCGGGCGCCGACACTCCACCGCCTGGGGATCCAGGCCTTCGAGCCCATCCTGGTGGAAGGGGAGGCGATCAAGATCCACCCGCTGGTCTGCTCCGCCTTCAACGCGGATTTCGACGGCGACCAGATGGCGGTCCACGTGCCGCTCTCGCCGGAGGCCCAGCTGGAGGCGCGGCTGCTCATGTGGGCCCCCTACAACATCCTGTCGCCGGCCAACGGTTCGCCCGTGGCGGCCCCCAGCCAGGACATCGTCATCGGCTGCTATTACCTGACCCGCGAGAAGCCGGGGCAGCGGGGCGAGGGCATGACCTTCGCCGACATGGACGAGGTCCGGTCGGCCTACGACGCCGACGAGGTCGGCCTCCTGGCCCGGATCAAGATGCGCTGGAACGGGGAGGTGCTCGAGACCACGGTGGGCCGGGCTCTCTTCAACGAGACCCTGCCCTCCCAGCTCCGCTTCATGAACCAGGAGATGAACAAGCGGGAGCTGACGCGCCTGGTCTCCCAGTGCTACTACCTGCTGGGAAACAGCGAGACGGTGAAGCTCCTGGACGCGCTGAAGGACCTGGGGTTCCGCTACGCCACCTTGGCCGGCATCTCCATCGGGGTGGACGACCTGCACATCCCGCCCAGCAAGCAGGAGATCATCGGCGAGGCCACCCGGGAGGTGGTCAAGGTCGAGAAGGAGTACCAGGACGGCCTGATCACCAAGGGGGAGCGGTACAACAAGATCATCGACATCTGGACCCACGTCACCGAGCGGGTGTCGGATGAGATGTTCAAGGAGTTCGAGAGGCACGAGCAGGACGAGTTCAACCCCGTGTTCATGATGGCCGATTCGGGGGCCCGGGGCAGCCGCCAGCAGATCCGCCAGCTGGCCGGGATGCGCGGCCTGATGGCCAAGCCCTCGGGCGAGATCATCGAGACCCCCATCACCGCCAACTTCCGGGAGGGGCTGACCGTCCTCCAGTACTTCATCTCGACCCACGGCGCCCGCAAGGGCCTGGCGGACACGGCCCTGAAGACGGCCGACTCGGGCTATCTCACCCGCCGGTTGGTGGACGTGGCCCAGGACATGATCGTGACCGAGACGGACTGCGGGACCCTCAACGGCATCTGGGTCACCCCCCTCATCGAGGGCGGGGAGATCATGCAGCCGCTCCGCGACCGCATCCTGGGCCGGGTGCCGCTGGAGGACGCGGCGGATCCCTTCACCGGCGAGGCCCTGGCCCGCGCCAACGAGGAGATCGTGGAGCTCCTGGCCAGCAAGATTGAGAACGCCGGCATCGACCGGATCCGGATCCGGTCGGTGCTCACCTGCGAGGCCCGCCGGGGATGCTGCATCAAGTGCTACGGCCGCAACCTGGCCACGGGCCGCCTGGTGGAGCTGGGGGAGGCGGTGGGCGTCCTGGCCGCCCAGTCCATCGGCGAGCCGGGGACGCAGCTCACCATGCGCACCTTCCACATCGGCGGCACGGCGACGCGGGGCACGGAGCAGACGCAGCTGGAGAGCAAGCTGGCGGGCACCGTCCGGTTGCTGAACCTCAAGACGGTCAAGACGGCCGGCGGCGACCTGGTGGTGATGAACCGCAACGGCACCATCGCCATCGTGGACGACAAGGGCCGGACCAAGGATACCTACCAGCCGGTCTACGGCGCGCGCCTGAAGGTCGAGGACGCCCAGCCGGTGGTGCCCGGCCAGATCCTGGTGGAGTGGGATCCCTTCACCACCTCGATCCTGACGGAGCACTCCGGGACCGTGCACTTCCGGGACGTCACCGACGGGACGACCATGAAGGAGGAGGTGGACGAGGTCACCGGCCTGTCCCAGAAGGTCATCGTCGAGCACGGGACCAAGGCAGACCTGCAGCCGCGCATCTCCATCAAGGACGCGTCCGGGGCCACGGTGTTCAAGTCCCAGCTCCCGGTGGGGGCGCACCTGATGGTGGCCGACGGCCAGAGCGTGGCGGCCGGGGATGCGGTGGCCAAGATCCCCCGGGAGACGACCAAGACCAAGGACATCACCGGCGGCCTCCCCCGGGTGGCGGAGCTGTTCGAGGCCCGGAAGCCCAAGGATCCGGCCACCATCTCGGAGATCGACGGCCGGGTGGAGTTCGCGGGGATCGTGAAGGGCCTGCGCAAGATCGTCATCCGCGGTGAGGAGGCCGACTTCAAGGAGTACCTCATCCCCCGTGGCAAGCACGTGACCGTCCTGGAGGGGGACGAGATCAAGGCGGGCGACCCCCTGATGGACGGCTCCATTGACCCCCACGACATCCTGCACGTGAAGGGGGTGGAGGCCCTCCAGAAGTACCTGGTCAACGAGGTCCAGGAGGTCTACCGCCTGCAGGGCGTGAACATCAACGACAAGCACATCGAGGTGATCGTCCGCCAGATGCTGCGGCGGGTGCGGATCGAGGGCGTCGGGAACACCAACTTCCTGTTGGGGGAGCACGTGGACAGGGCCCTCTTCGAGGAGGAAAACCGGCGGGTGCGCGCGGCCGGCGGGGAGCCCGCCACGGCCGAGCCCATGCTCCTGGGGATCACCAAGGCCTCCCTCAGCACCGACAGCTTCGTGTCGGCCGCCTCGTTCCAGGAGACGACGAAGGTCCTCACCGAGGCCAGCATTACCGGCGCGCGGGACGAGCTACGCGGGCTGAAGGAGAACGTGATCATGGGCCGCCTGATCCCGGCGGGCACGGGCATGCGATGGTATCGGGAGACCCGCATCGCCACCCCCGAAGTGCCCCTGGCGCGGCCCGAGGAGGCAGAGACGGCCGCTCACCAGGAGGCGGCGGCCGAGATCCTGCAGGCCATGGACGTCAATCTGCCGTAAGGTGCGGAAATCACCAGAATCCCCTTGACAAGTTAGGACGGACCGCGTACACTCCGCCGGTTATTTCCGAGACGAAAACGGGACGCCATGCCGACCATCACGCAACTCGTCCGCCACGGGCGGCGGCAGCTTC
This sequence comes from candidate division NC10 bacterium RIFCSPLOWO2_12_FULL_66_18, assembly GCA_001771285.1. GTDB lineage: Bacteria > Methylomirabilota > Methylomirabilia > Methylomirabilales > 2-02-FULL-66-22 > 2-02-FULL-66-22. Next base: position 3,251 of record METI01000212.1, on the reverse strand, counting down.
ACAAGAAAGAGAAGACGCCGGCGCTGCAGGCCTGCCCGCAGAAGCGGGGGGTGTGCGTCCGCGTCTACACCACGACCCCGAAGAAGCCGAACTCGGCCCTGCGCAAGGTGGCCCGCGTGCGGCTGACCAACGGGATCGAAGTCACCACCTACATCCCCGGGGTCGGGCATAACCTGCAGGAGCACTCCATCGTGCTCATCCGGGGCGGCCGCGTGAAGGACTTGCCCGGGGTCCGCTACCATGTGATCCGGGGCGCGCTGGACACCGCGGGGGTGGCCGACCGGAAGCAGGGCCGTTCCCTGTACGGGGCCAAGCGACCCAAGGCGAGCTAAGGGAACCGGCACGGATGAGTCCGGGGGGAGCTCCGGGTCATCCGTGCCGGTTTTCTTCTGTGCCGAGGAGTAAAGGATGCCCAGGCGCAATGTTGCCGAAAAGCGGGATGTCCTGCCGGACCCCGTGTTCGGCAGTAAACTGGTGACCAAGTTCGTGAACTCCATGATGCGGCAAGGCAATCGGAGCACCTCTGAGCGGATCTTTTACGGGGCCATGCGCCTGATCGAGGACCGCACCAAGATGGATGCGCAGAAGCTCTTCAAGCAGGCGGTGGACAACGTGAAACCCGTCCTGGAGGTCAAGTCGCGCCGCGTGGGGGGCGCCACCTACCAGGTGCCGGTCGAGGTGCGGGCCGAGCGCCGGACTTCCCTGGCCCTGCGCTGGATCATCAGCTTCGCCCGCAAGCGGACCGAGAAGACCATGCAGGAGCGATTGGCAGCGGAACTGATCGAGGCGGCCAACAACCGGGGCACCTCGGTGAAGAAACGGGAAGACACCCACAAGATGGCCGAGGCCAATAAAGCCTTCGCGCATTATCGTTGGTAAGCCCGAAGACCTTCGGTCTTCGGGCGGTGCTGGGAGTGCACAGGGCCTTCGCCCATTCTCGGTGGTCGTCCCCGGGGCTTCCGGCCCTGGGCCCACATTCGAAGGATCGGAACGTGCCTGAGACCTCCCCGCTGGAGCGGACTCGCAATATCGGCATCATGGCGCACATCGACGCCGGCAAGACCACCACGACCGAGCGGATCCTGTATTACACCGGGAAGACGCACAAGATCGGCGAGGTGGACGAGGGCTCCACGGAGATGGACTGGATGGAGCAGGAGAAGGAGCGGGGGATCACCATCACCTCGGCGGCCACGACCTGCTTCTGGAACGATCACCAGATCAACATCATCGACACCCCCGGGCACGTGGACTTCACCGTGGAGGTGGAGCGGTCGCTGCGCGTCCTGGATGGGGCCATCGCCGTCTTCGACGCCGTGGCCGGGGTGGAACCGCAGTCCGAGACGGTCTGGCGGCAGGCGGACAAGTACCAGGTCCCCCGCCTGGCCTTCATCAACAAGATGGACCGGACCGGGGCCGATTTCGACCGAGCGGTGGCCATGATCGCCGAGCGACTGGGGGCCAACCCCGTCTGCGTCCAGCTCCCCTACGGCAAGGAAGACCGGCTGAAGGGGGTCATCGACATCGTCCAGATGAAGGCCGTCGTGTGGGAGGAGGAGACGTTGGGGGCCGCCTTCCACGACGAGGAGATTCCCGCCACCCTGCGGGAGGCCGCGCTCCGAGCCCGGGAGAAGCTCCTGGAGGCCGTGGCGGACCAGGACGAACAGCTCATGCACAAGTACCTGGAGGGGGAGGCCCTGAGTCCCGAGGAGATCCAGGCGGCGCTCCGCCGGGCCACCCTCCGCCTCAAGGCCGTGCCGGTGTTGTGCGGGGCCTCCTTCAAGAACAAGGGGGTCCAGCCCCTCCTGGACGCGGTGGTCGCCTACCTCCCCTCGCCGCTGGACCTGCCTCCGGTGGAGGGGCGGAACCCCAAGACGGCGCAGACCGAACAGCGCCGGGCGGATGAGCGGGAACCTTTCGCCGCCCTGGTCTTCAAGATCATGGCGGACCCCTACGTGGGGCAACTGGCGTTCTTTCGGGTCTACGCGGGGGCCCTGGACTCCGGCTCCTACATCTTCAACTCCACCCGGGGGACCAAAGAGCGGATCGGGCGTCTCCTTCGCATGCACGCCAACAAGCGGGAGGAGATCAAGCGGGTGGCTGCCGGCGACATCGCGGCCGCGGTGGGGCTGCGCAACGCCAAGACCGGCGACACGCTGTGCCTGGAGAGCCGCCCCATCGTGCTGGAGGCGATAGAGTTCCCGGAACCGGTGATCTCCGTGGCCATCGAGCCCAAGACCAAGGAGGGACAGGAGAAGCTGTCGCTGGCCCTGGCGACGCTGGCCAACGAAGACCCCACCTTCCGGACGACCACCGACGAGGAGATGGGACAGACCATCATCTCGGGCATGGGCGAGTTGCACCTGGAGATCATCGTGGACCGCCTCCTGCGGGAGTTCAAGGTGGAGGCCAACGTGGGCAAGCCCCAGGTCGCCTACCGAGAGACGATCACCGCGGCCGTCGCGGCCGAGGGGCGCTTCATCCGGCAGACGGGCGGGCACGGCCAGTACGGCCACGTGAAGATCCAGCTCGAGCCGTTCCCGGGCGGCGGCTTCGAGTTCGTCAACAAGGTCGTGGGCGGGAGGATCCCCCGGGAGTACATCCCAGCCGCGGAGAAGGGCATCAAGGAGGCCATGGAGGGCGGGGTGCTGGCGGGGTATCCGCTGGTGGACGCCCGGGTGGTCCTGGTCGACGGGTCCTACCATGAGGTGGACTCCTCGGAGATGGCCTTCAAGATCGCGGGCTCCATGGCCTTCAAGGACGGGGCGCGGCGGGCCAAGCCGATCCTGCTGGAGCCGCTCATGCGCTTCGACGTGGTCGTCCCGGAGGAGTTCGTGGGACAGGTGATCGGGGACCTGAATTCGCGGCGCGGGCGGGTGCTGGAGATCGAGGCGCGGCCTGCGGCGCAGGTGATCCGGTGCGAGGTGCCCCTGGCCGAGCTGTTCGGGTACGCCACGGATCTGCGCTCCGCCACGCAGGGGCGGGCCAGCCACACCCCGCTCCAGTTCGCCCGGTACGATCCCATCCCGGTCCAGATCGCCGAGGAGATCATCGCCCGGATGGGCGGTCGCGCGGTGGCGTAGGGGCAGCCGGCACGCCGCCCGGGCAGGCAGGGGCGCGGGGGCGGCCGCCAGGGGGCCTGCGCGACGAGGCCCCGTCAGAGGGAGAGTTCCATGGCCAAAGCGAAGTTCGAGCGGACGAAGGAGCACATGAACGTCGGGACCATCGGCCACATCGACCACGGGAAGACC
>METI01000211.1 GCA_001771285.1 candidate division NC10 bacterium RIFCSPLOWO2_12_FULL_66_18 | reverse complement strand
GGGACTGACTCTGCGGCTTGACAAGATGACGGTCCGCGACAAGCTCCAGGCACTGGAGGAGATATGGGATGACCTGTGCCGTTTCGCAAAGGTGATTCCGTCACTCTCATGGCATGCGGATGTGTTGCGTGCGCGAGAGAAGCGGATTCAACAGGGTTCATCCCGGTTCACGCACTGGGCTGAAGCCGAACGGAAGATCAGACGCCGGGCCAGATGAAGGTCGAGATTCTGGATGAGGTCGAAGCCGCGTTGAAGGCAGTCCGCAAGAGTGAGAGTCCAAAGGCGAGCGAGGATAGGGGCGACGGGTTCGACCGGTCCGTCCGCTACGGAAGATTCTGAAGGTCGTCCAGGTCTTTGTACCGACCAGCCGCCTTCTTATTCGCTTTGAGATCCTCCAGGTTGAGTTGAGTAACTTCAAGAACTCTTTGAAGTCGGGCGGTAGATTGACTGTGGCCATAGTTCAGCTGGCGCAGGACTTCGACGGCTCGCATGCGATCGTAGGGAGACCTGGCGTGCCAGTACGCCTTGTCGTCCGGCTGATCAGTCAGCGACGCCACGGTGAGAGTGGTCTTGTCCAACTTGAGCCTGTCCATCGGGCAGTTCCTTTGCGTGCTTCGCGCCCGCCTGCCCCGCCTGCCCAGTCAGCGCGGGCAGGCAGAGCGGAGCGGCGGGGAGGTGCTTTGCGGTTGATCTCCACTGTTCGAGTTTGAACATATCACAGATCCGAGGAGAGAGATAGTGCCATCCTCTCGCGACAAGGGAGGTGCCTAAGTACTGCTGGCCGTAATTACGGTGACGTATCCCGGCCCCCCGGACCGCCCCTCGGACGCCTGGCGCCTCGTCGATGCCGGCTCGCCCTTACCCCGGGTCGGCCGCCACAGAACGGCGGCCTCCGTGCCGGGGACGGGCTCGCCCGCGGGCGCGGCGTCTCAGGTCGGCCCGGGGGGCCGGGACTTATGCGGCCATTGAATACGTCATAGAATTTGTGCCATCAAGGACTAAGGGAGCAGACCTGCCTGCGGGCGAGGCAGGTCGGTCCTTGGCGTCCATACCGCCATGGCGGTTCAGCCGAAGGGCTGTGAAACAAAACGCCCTCCTGCCGTGGAGTGACAGGAGGGCGTCGCTTTTTCCCTCGCGAACGACCGTTGGCCTAGGCCTCCGACGCGGCCGCGGCCGGCGTCTTCTCCGCCGGGGCGCCGCCCTTGCCCCGGCGCCGGCGGCGGCGGCGCCCGGTGCCCGCGGCCTTCTCGCCCTTGGCCTCGGGGGCCGGCTCGGCCCCGACCAGCTCGATGGCCGCCAGGGGCGCGCCGTCGCCCATGCGATAGTCCAGCTTGGTGATCCGCGTGTAGCCGCCGTTCCGGTCCCGGTAGCGGGCCCCGATGGTGTCGAAGAGCTTCTTCAGGGCCTTGTCGTCCTTTAGGACCTCGGCCGCCTGGCGCCGCGCGTGGAGATCCTCCCGCTTGGCCAGGGTGACCATCTTCTCCGCCACGCCGCGCAGCTCCTTGGCTTTGGCCGCCGTCGTGATGATCTTCTCGTACAGGAAGAGCGACGTCACCAGGTTGCGCATCATCATCTCCCGGTGCGCCGTGGTTCGACCGAGCTTGCGTCCCGCACGCCTGTGCCGCATTGCCGTTGGTCTCCCCGAGAAGCCGATGCCGGGCCGGTCTCGCCCCTAGCCCTTGGCCGCCCTGCGCCTGGCGGCCTCGCCCACGGGCACCCCCTCCAGCTTCATGCCCAGGCTGAGCCCCATCTGCGCCAGGATGTCCTTGATCTCGTTCAGCGACTTCCGGCCGAAATTCTTGGTCTTGAGCATCTCGGCCTCGGTCTTCTCCACCAGCTCGTAGATGTACCGGATGTTGGAGTTCTTCAGGCAGTTGGCGGACCGCACCGAGAGCTCCAGCTCGTCCACGGGACGGCTCAGGTTCTCGACCATGCGCTCGCGCGCCTCGTCCGCCACCTCTTCTTCTTCCTCCGGCTCCTCCTCGAAGTTGATGAAGATGGACAGCTGGTCCTTCAGGATCTTGGCGGCGTATGCTACGGCGTCCTGGGGCAGCACGGACCCGTCGGTCCAGACCTCCAGGATCAGCTTGTTGTAATCCGTGGCCTGGCCGACGCGCGTATCCTCCACCTGGAAGTTGACCTTCCTGATGGGCGAGAAAATGGAGTCGATGGGGACCACCTCCACGGGCATCCCCTCGCGCTTGTTCCGCTCTGCGGGAACGTAGCCGCGGCCGTGGCGAATCTCCAGCTCGATGTCCAGCTTGCCGTCCCGGTCCAGCGTGCACAGGTACAGATCCGGCGTGAGGATCTCCACGTCGGGGTCGGGAGTGATCTGGGCAGCCCGGATCTCCCCTTCGCCGGTCGCCTTCAGCGTCAGGGTCTTGGGGTGATCCACGTTCAGCTTCAACCGGAGCTGCTTCAGGTTCAGGATGATGTCGGTGACATCCTCCTTGACGCCCGGGACGGAAGAGAACTCGTGCAGGACCCCGGCGATGCGGACGGAGGTGATGGCCGCGCCCTCGATAGAGGAAAGCAGCGCCCGGCGGAGCGCGTTCCCCAGGGTCAATCCGAATCCGCGCTCCAGCGGTTCTGCGAAGAACTTCCCATAGGTGCTGGTGAGGGTCTCCAGCTCGCACTCCAGCCGCTTGGGCTTCTGGAATCCCTTGAACTTCTGTATCATGCGCCTCTCCCCTCAGCCTCTCTCCGGCCGCCTCACTTGGAGTACAGGGCGACCACCAACTGCTCCTGGACCGGGATGGCCATCTCTTCCTTGCTGGGCAGGCTGCGGACCGTGCCCTTGAAGTTGGCGGCGTCCAGCTCCAGCCAGGAGGGGACCCTGCGCTTCTTCGCCCCCTCCAGGGCGGCCTTGATGCCCTCGATCTCGCGGCTGGCCGGCTGGACCTCCACCACGTCGCCGGCCCGCAGGAGATAGGAGGGGATGGTCACCCTACGGCCGTTCACCCGGATGTGGCCGTGGACGATGAGCATCCGCGCCTGCGCGCGGGACGCCCCCAAGCCGAGACGGTGCACGACGTTGTCCAGGCGCTGCTCCAGGAGACGGACCAGATTTTCCCCGGTGATCCCCTTCTGCCGCTCGGCCATCCTGAAGTAGCTGCGGAACTGGGTCTCCAGGATGCCGTAGAGCCGCTTCATCTTCTGCTTCTCGCGGAGCTGCAGGCCGTACTCGGAATGCTTGGACCGGCGCTGGCCGTGCGCCCCGGGCGGGTAGTTCCGCTTCTCGATGGCGCACTTGAGCGTGAAGCACCGATCGCCCTTCAGGAAGAGCTTCAGACCCTCCCGTCGGCACAGCTTGCAGACCGGTCCGATGTGTCGTGCCACAGAACTCACTCCTTCTGCTGCGGTGCTGCTGTGCTACGGTGCTGCTGTGCTGCTGTTGGGGAACGGCAGCACATCCACACTGCAGCACTGCAACACCAGCCTAGACGCGCCTCCGTTTCCGCGGTCGGCACCCATTATGGGGAATGGGGGTCACGTCCTTGATGGCCGTGATCTCCAGTCCCGCCGCCTGGAGGGAGCGGATGGCCGCCTCCCGCCCGGCGCCGGGCCCCTTCACGTAGACCTTCACCTCTTTCATCCCCTGTGCGATGGCCTTCTGCGCGGCGCTCTCGGCCGCCATCTGGGCGGCAAAGGGGGTACTCTTGCGCGACCCCTTGAACCCCACGCTGCCGGCGCTGGCCCAGGTGACCACGTTTCCCGTCCCGTCGGTGATGGTCACGATGGTGTTGTTGAACGTCGCCTGGATGCAGGCGAGGCCGTGGGTGACGCCCTTCCCTTCCTTCTTGCTGGGACGCCCCGTCGGCGGTCGCTTGGGTGGTGGTGTCGCCATCTGCTCCTCCGTTCAATGACCAATGATCAATGACCAAATCCCAATGCGTTGGGGCGAGAGGCGCGTCCCATTGGTCATTGGCAATTGGTCATTGGTCATTTCCTATGCCTTGCCAGTGGGCGTGGCCTTGGCCGCCGCCGCGGCCCGCTTGACGCCCACGGTGCGGCGGGGTCCCTTGCGCGTCCGCGCGTTGGTGCTCGTCCGCTGCCCCCGCACCGGAAGTCCCCGGCGGTGGCGCAGGCCCCGGTAGCAGCCGATGTCCATCAGCCGCTTGATGTTCATGGAGACCTGGCGCCGCAGGTCGCCCTCGACCCGGGGGCCCCCCTCGATGACCCGCTGCAGCTTGTTGACCTGATCCTCGGTCAGGTCCTTGACCCGGACCTCCGGGGGCACCTCGGCCTCGGCCAGGATCTTCAGGGCCAAGGGCCGGCCGATCCCGTAGATGTAGGTCAGGGCGACCTCCAACCGCTTCTCCCGCGGCAGATCCACCCCCGCAATTCTGGCCACGTCAACCTCCCATCGCCAATTGCTGATTGCGGATTTCGGAATGCGGAATGGACCCAATCCGCATTCGGCATTCCGCACTCCGCATTAGGGTCAGCCCTGGCGCTGCTTGTGCTTCGGGTTCTCGCAGACGATGCGAATGATCCCCTTACGCTTGATGACCTTGCACTTCTCGCAGATCGCCTTCACCGACGCCCGGACTTTCATGTCACCCCAACCAAATTGCCGATTGTCGATTTGGGATTGCCGATTTGGGGGATCTCACCGGACGTAGCCAATCGGAAATCGAAATTCGTCAATCGTCAATCGTCATTTGTAGCGGTAGATGATCCGTCCCCGGGTCAGGTCATAGGGCGATAGCTCCACGATGACCTTGTCCCCCGGCAGGATCCGGATGAAGTGCATGCGCATCTTGCCCGAGATGTGGGCCAGGACCTTGTGTCCCGTCTCCAGCTGGACCCGGAACATCGCGTTGGGGAGCGGCTCCACCACCGTCCCCTCGACCTCGACGGCCTCTTCCTTGGGCATAAGCCTTCCGGCACCTCGCGTCGCCCGGGGCGGCCCCCGATCAGGCGGGGGCCCCCTCCAGGGCGGTCAGGACTTCCGTCCCGTTCTCCGTGATGGCGACCGTATGTTCGAAATGGGCCGACAGCGACCCATCCGCGGTCACCGCGGTCCACTGATCCGGGAGCACCCGCACCTCGGGACCCCCGGCGTTGACCATGGGCTCGATCGCCAGCACCATCCCGGGCTTGAGCATCGGCCCGCGCCCGCGACCCGGATCCACGAAGTTCGGGATCTGCGGCGCCTCGTGCAACTCCTTCCCGATGCCGTGCCCCACGAACACCCGCACGATAGAGAACCCGTTCGCCTCGGCATGCGCCTGGACCGCGCCGGAGATGTCCATGAGGCACGCCCCGTTCCGGGCGGCGGCGATGGCGCGGTTCAGGCACTCCCGGGTGACCCGGAGCAGCCGCTCCGCCTCCGCCGAGATGCGCCCCACCGGGACCGTGATGGCCGAGTCCCCGTAGTAGCCCTCCACGATGGCGCCCATGTCCAGGCTCAGGATGTCCCCCTCCTCGAGCTTCCGGTCCGATGGGAGCCCGTGCACCACCTGCTCGTTGATCGAGGTGCAGAGGGTGAACGGGTAGTTCCGGTAGCCTTTGAAGGCCGGCTTGGCTCCGTGCGCCAGCAGGTAGGCCTCGGCGAACCGATCCAGCTCCAGCGTGATCACCCCGGGCCTCACCCGCTGGGCCAGCGCGGCAAGCGTCTCGGCCACCAGGCGATTGCTCCGGCGCAGGAGGCTCAGCTCCCAGGGCGCCTTCAGGACAATCCGATCATTCATGGCTCAGGCGCCGCTGGCGCTGGCATGGGTCAGGCGCCCAGGGCGGCCGTGATGCGGTGGAAGATTTCGGGGATCTCGCCCGTCCCTGGCACGCGCCGCACGAGGCCCCGGGCCTCGTAGAAGCTGATCAGGGGCGCGGTCTGGTCCGCGTACACCGCGAGCCGCCGCCGGACCGTCTCCTCCCGGTCATCCTCCCGCTGGTAGGTCGGTCCCCCGCAGGCATCGCACCGACCCTCGACCTTGCAGGGGGAAAAGCGCACGTGGTACATGGCCCCGCAGTTCCGGCAGGTGCGCCGGCCGGCGATCCGCAGGACCAGGTCCTCCGTGGGCACCTCCAGGCTTACCACGTGGTCCAGGGAGGCGTGCAGGGCCTCCAGGGTCTTCCCCAGCGCCTCCGCCTGGGTCACCGTCCGGGGAAACCCGTCCAGGATGTAGCCACGGGTGCAATCCGCCCGCTGCAGCCGTTCCCGCACCAGCCCGATGATGATCTCGTCGGGAACCAGGGACCCCCGATCCATGTATTGCTTCGCCTCTCGACCCAGGGGTGTCCCGTCCTTGACCGCGGCCCGCAGCATGTCCCCGGTGGAGATCTGGGGGATCTGGAGCCGCTCGACCAGGAGCTTGGCCTGCGTGCCCTTTCCGGCGCCCGGAGGCCCCAGCAGGATCAGCCGCATCCCCCGACCCTCCGGAATTTCCGATTGCGGATTGCCGATTTCGGATTTCAAAATCCCAAATCCGAAATCCAAAATCGAAAATCCGATGGGGTCTCACCCCGTGGCTCGGCTCGCGGCTCTCGGCTCGCGTTACGAGATGCGCCCCCGCACCTTGGCCTTCTTCAAGAACCCCTCGTAGTGTCGCATCAACAGGTGGGATTCCACCTGCTGCACGGTGTCCAGGGCAACGCCCACCACGATCAGGAGGGACGTCCCGCCGAAGTAGAACGGGACGTTCATCTGCGTGATCATGATCTCCGGCAGGATCGAGATGGCCGCCAGGTACAGGGCCCCGACCAGGGTGACCCGGTCCAGGACCCGCTCGATGAACTCGGCAGTCTTGCTGCCCGGGCGGATCCCGGGGATGTAGCCGCCGTACTTCTTCATGTTGTCCGCCACGTCGGTGGGGTTGAAGATGATGGCGGTGTAAAAATACGTGAAGAAGATGATGCCGGCCCCGTAGATGGCCGTGTAGGGCACTCCCCCGAAGCGGAGCCACGCGGAGACCCATTCGGCCCAGGGGTGCTTGATGAACTGGGCGATGGTCGCGGGGAAGGCGATGATGGAGCTGGCGAAGATCACCGGGATCACGCCCGCCGTGTTCACCCGCAGGGGGATGTGGGTGCTCTGCCCTCCGTACACCCGGCGACCCACCACCCGCTTGGCATACTGGACCGGCATCTTCCGCTGGCCCAGCGTCATGACGATGACCCCGGCCACCACGGCCACCATCAGAACCAGGAGTGCCAGGAAGACGAGCGGGTTCATCTCCCCCTGGCTGATGAGGGTCCAGGAGGCGAAGATGGCTTCGGGCAGGCGAACGATGATCCCCGCGAAGATCAGCAGGGAGATGCCGTTCCCGACGCCCCGTTCGCTGATCTGCTCTCCCAGCCACATGAGGAACATGGTCCCACCGGTCAAGGTGAGGGTGGTCATCAGGCGGAAGCCCCAGCCGGGACTCGGCACCACCATGGCCCCCTTGATCTGCATGCTCTCCAGGCCGACGGCGATCCCCAGCCCCTGGATGGCCGCCAGTCCCACCGTCCCGTAGCGGGTGTACTGGGTGATCTTCTTGCGCCCCTGCTCGCCCTCTTTCTGCAGCTTCTCCAGGGCCGGGACGACGACCGCCAGAAGCTGCAGGATGATGGAGGCGGAGATATACGGCATGATGCCGAGGGCGAATACCGACAGGCGCCGCAGCGCCCCGCCCGAGAAGAGGTCGAAGAACCCCAGAAGGTTTCCCGCCTGCTGCTGGAAGAAGAGCGCCAGGGCGTGGGCGTCGATGCCCGGCGTGGGGACGTGCGCCCCGATGCGGTACACGATCAGGAGCGCGCAGGTGAAGAGCACCCGCCGCTTCAGCTCGGGGACGCGGAAGATGTTGCGGACCTGCTCGATCACGACGTGATGACCTCGAGGGTGCCGCCCGCCGCCCGGATCTTCGCCGCCGCGCCCTCCGAGAACGCGTGGGCCGACACCACCAGGGCCTTGCTGAGCGTGCCCTCCCCCAGGATCTTGACGGGGGCGGTGGCGGTCCGCACCAGGCCCGCCTCGGAGAGCGTGGCCGGCGACACGGTGGTGCCCGCCTCGAAGCGTTCCAGGTCCTTCACGTTCAGGATCGCGTACTCCTTCCGGAAGATGTTGGTGAACCCGCGCTTGGGGACGCGCCGGTGCAGGGGCAGCTGGCCGCCCTCGAACCAGGGCTGGCTCCCACCGCCGGAGCGCGCCTTCTGCCCCTTCTCGCCGCGGCCCGAGGTCTGACCGTGGCCGGAGCCGGGGCCACGCCCCACCACCTTGCGCCGCTTGCGGGATCCCGCCGGCGCCTTCAGCTCATGCAGCTTCATGGTCTTCTCCGCCTCACCCCTTACGCCTCACGTTTCACGTCGGCCAGGCTCTCCACCTTTACCATGTGAAACACTTTGGTCACCATGCCCCGGATGGCGGGAGTATCCTGTCGCAGGACGCTGGAGTTGATCCGGCGCAGCCCGAGGCCCTGCAGCACCTGGCGCTGGCGGGGCGTGCTGCCGATTTTGCTGCGGCGGAGTGTGATCTTGAGCTGCCCGCTCACGTCTTGCCCCCTTCAGCCGCCACCGCGACCGGTTCGCCGGCCACAGGGCGAACGCTTTCTCGACCCCGCGCCCGCGCCACCTCCTCGGACGAGCGAAGCCGCTGCAGCCCGTTGAGGGTCGCCTTCACCACGTTGTGGGAATTGTCGGACCCCAGGGACTTGGACAGGACATCCCGCACCCCGACCACCTCCAGCACTGCCCGGACCGCGCCACCCGCCACGATGCCGGTCCCGGGCGAGGCGGGCCGGAGGAACACGCGGCCCGCGCCGAACTCGCCCAGGATCTCGTGGGGAATCGTGCTGTCCTTCAGGGAGATCTTGATGAGATTCTTCTTGGCCTCCTCCATCCCTTTGCGGATGGCCTCGGGAACCTCCTTGGCCTTCCCCAGCCCCATGCCCACGTGGCCGGCCTGGTCCCCCACCACTACCAGGGCGCTGAAGCTGAAGCGCCGTCCGCCCTTGACCACCTTGGCCACCCGGTTGATGTGGACCACCCGCTCCGTGAGCCGCAGCCCCTCGGCAGTGATGCGCTGGACCGTCCGTGCGCCGCCCATTAAAACTTTAACCCCCTGTCTCGGGCAGCGGTCGCCAGGGCCTTGACCCGCCCGTGGAACGGGTAGCCGCCCCGGTCGAACACCACCGCCTGGATGCCGCCCGCCAGCGCCTTGTCCGCCACCAGCGCCCCCACGGCCTTGGCCACCTCGGTCTTCTTGACCCGGTCACCCGACCGCAGCAGGTCCTTGGAGAGGGTCGAGGCCGCGACCAGCGTCCGGCCGTCCTCGTCGTTGACGATCTGGGCGTAGATGTGGCGGGCACTCTTGAACACGCACAGCCGGGGACGCTCCGCCGTTCCCCGGACCACCCGGCGAACCCGACGGTGCCGGCGTTGTCGCGCTTCTCGCTTGTGCTGAACCGAAGCCACGGTGTCCCTCTTCCCGCCCCGCCTCTGGCGGGGCTACTTCGCCCCGGTCTTCCCGGCCTTGCGCCGGATCCGCTCGTCCGCGTACTTGACCCCCTTGCCCTTGTAGGGCTCGGGAGGCCGGAAGCTGCGGACCTTGGCGGCCACGGCGCCCACCAGCTGCTTGTCGGTGCCGCTCACCATGAGCTGGGTCTGGTCCTTCACCTCGATCCGGATGCCCTGCGGAATGGGATAGATGATGGGATGGGAATATCCCAGGGTCATGGTCAGGTTCTGTCCCTGGACCGCCGCCCGGTATCCCACGCCCACCAGCTCCAGTTTCCGCTCAAACCCCTTGGTGACCCCCTCCACCATGTTGGCGATCAGGGACCGGGTCAGGCCATGCAGGGCCTTATGAAACTTCGTGTCCGATGGTCGCCCGCAGAGGACCTGCCGGTCCTGGACCCGAACGTCCATGGCGGGGTGCACGACCATGCTGAGCGTCCCCTTCGGCCCCTTCACGGAGACCGTGTGGTCCTGCAGCTCCACCTTCACCGTGTCCGGAATGGAGATCGGGAGTTTACCGATACGCGACATACCTTCACTGCCCCCCGCCATCCGCGGCGCCGGGCCGCCGGCTGCCTGCCGCCCGCGCCCGGCCACCCAGGGTTACCAGACGTAACACAGGACCTCGCCGCCCAGCGATCGCTGCCGGGCCTCCTTCCCCGTCATGAGACCCTGCGGCGTGGACATGATCGCCACCCCCATCCCGCTCAGCACGGTGGGGATCCGCTTGGCCGTGCGGTACACCCGGAGGCCCGGGCGGCTCATCCGCCGGAGGCCCAGGATCACCCGCTCGTTGCCCGCCCCGAACTTGAGGTAGACCCGCAGGATCCCCTGCTTGTTGTCGTCGATCAACTTGTAGGCCCGGATGAAACCCTCGGCCTTCAGGATCTTGGCCAGCTCCACCTTGAAGCGGGAGGCCGGCATGTCCACCTTCTCCAGCAGCGCCTGGTTGGCGTTCCGGATCCGCGTCAGCATATCCGCGATCGGGTCCGTCATTGACATGTGCGACTCCACCTTCGGCGTCCCGGTACCGGGGTCCGGTCCCCCCCGCCATCGCCGGGATCTCGCTGTGGGCGCCCGCCGGCACCGGCGGGGCCCTCCCCACGTCGGTCTACCAGGAGGCCTTGATCACCCCGGGGATCTCGCCCCGCAGGGCCAGGGCCCGGAAGCAGATGCGGCACATCTGGAACTTCCGCAGGTATCCCCGCGGCCGCCCGCAGATCCGGCACCGGTTGTAGCGGCGCACGGCGAACTTGGGCGCCCGCCGCTGCTTCATGATCAGGCACGTCTTGGCCATAGTCCCTCTCGCCTATTTTCGGAACGGGAAGCCGAGCTGTTCCAGCAAGGCCCGGGCCTCCTCGTCGGTCCGGGCCGAGGTCTCGACGCAGATGTCCATCCCCCGCGTCATGTCCACGTTGTCGTACCGGATCTCGGGGAAGATGAGCTGCTCCCGGATCCCCAGGGCGTAGTTGCCCCGCCCGTCGAAGGACTTGGTGGGGATCCCCCGGAAGTCGCGGATGCGCGGCAGGGCCGCGGAGAGCAACCGGTCCAGGAATTCGTACATCCGTTCCCCGCGGAGGGTCACCTTGCATCCGATGGGCATGCCCGCCCGGAGCTTGAAGGCCGCCTCGGATTTCCGGGCCCGGGTGACCACGGGCCTCTGGCCGGTGATGGCGGCGAGTTCCGCCACGGCCGCGTCGATCACCTTGACGTTTCCCACCGCCTCCCCCAGGCCCATGTTGATGACCACCTTCTTGACCTCGGGGACCTGCATCCGGTTCGTGTAGCTGAACTGCTTCATCAGGCTCGGGGCGATCGCGGTCCGGTAGCGTTCCCGGAGCCGTGCCGGGATGCGGGGCACCTGCGGAGCCGCCGGTGCGGCTTCGGGCTTCCCCTTGGCCGCCTTCTCTCCCTTCGCTGCCTTGGCTGCCCCGGCCCGGGCCTTTCGCTCTGCCTTGTCCGCCATGATCTAGTCCATCGTCTCGCCGCACTCGCGGCAGACCCGCACCTTGCGCCCGTCCGCCAGCTCCGTGTGGCCGACCCGGACCGGCCGGTCACACTTGCCGCACACCAGCTGCACGTTACTGACGTGGAGAGGGTTCTCCCGCTCCAGGATGCCACCCTGCTGGCCGAGCCGGCCCGGCTTAGTGTGGCGCTTCACGAAGTTGATCTTCTCCACCAGGATCTTGTCCAACTTGGGGAGCACGCGCAGGACCTTGCCGCGTTTCCCCTTGTCCTTCCCCGCGATCACCTCGACCAGATCGTTCTTCCGGACCGCCAGCCGATGCCCGACACCCATTTCGTCAATTCCTCATTGCGGATGCAGATTTCGGATTGCGGATGGCATGAGTTCGGTCCCCCTTCTGCATTCCGCAATCCGCATTCCGCATTCCGCACTGGCTAGATCACCTCCGGCGCCAGGGAGATGATCTTCATGAACTTGGCCTCGCGGAGCTCGCGGGCCACCGGCCCGAAGATGCGGGTCCCCACCGGATCGTTGTGCTCGTTGATGAGGACCGCGGCGTTCCGGTCGAACTTGATGTAGGTGCCGTCGGAGCGCCGCTGCTCCTTCACCGTGCGAACCACCACGGCCTTGACGACCGTGCCCTTCTTCACCGCCCCTTCGGGGATCGCCTCCTTCACGCTGGCGACGATGATGTCCCCCACCCGCGCGTAGCGCTTGGCCGAGCCCCCCAGGACCTTGATCAGCGAGATACGCTTGGCCCCGGAGTTGTCAGCCACATCCAGGATTGTTCGGAGGCCGATCATGTGTGAGTCCTAGGCTGGACCTGCGTTCCCGCCCGGGGGTCACCCGCCCGCCTGCGGGGGCCCGGGCACGGGCGAGACCCTCAGACAGCGCGTTTCAGAATCGCGACCACCCGCCACCGCTTGTCCTTGGAAATCGGGCGGGTCTCCATCAGCCGGACCGTGTCGCCCTCCCGGCAGACGTTGGCCTCGTCGTGGGCCTTCACCCAGGTCTTGCGCCGGACCCTCTTGTCGTAGGCGTGGTGGCGGACCAGCCGGGAGATCTCCACGACCACCGTCTTCTGCATCTTGTCGCTGACGACGGTCCCCACGGTCGTCTGCCGCCGGTTGCGCTCTTCCCCCACCTGTGGCGTCATGGCTGCGCCGCTCCCTTGGCAGGTGCGCCCGGCCCCGCGTCAGCCAGGGCACGCTGGGCAGTTCGGATCCGCGCGATGTCGCGGCGAAGCTGCCGGATCCGCATGGGATTCTCCAGCTGCGTGGTGGACTGGCGGAGGCGCAGCTTGAAGAGATCCTCCTGCAGCTCGGTCGCCTTCTGGCGGAGCTCCTCGGCCGTCAGGTCCTTCAGCTCGTCGAACTTCATACTCCCGACACCCCCACACCTTTCCGGGAGACGAAGCGCGTGGCGATAGGCAGCTTCCTGGCCGCCAGGCGCATGGCCTCCTTCGCCTCCGCCTCCGGGATCCCCTCCATCTCGTACAGGATCCGCCCCGGCTTCACCACGGCAACCCAGCCCTCCGGTGCGCCCTTCCCCTTGCCCATGCGGGTCTCGGCCGGCTTGGCCGTAATGGGCTTGTCCGGGAAGACCCGGATCCAGACCTTGCCGCCCCGCTTCACGTACCGGGTCATGGCCCGCCGGGCGGCCTCGATCTGCCGATTGGTGATCCAGGCGGCCTCCAGGGCCTTCAGGCCGTACTGGCCGAAGGCGAGGCTGCTCCCGCGGGTGGCGATGCCGGACCGGCGGCCCCGCTGCTGCTTGCGATATTTGACGCGCTTGGGCATCAGCATGCGTGACTCCGCATCGTGACCTTACGCTCGCCCGGTCGGCGTGGCGGTCCCCCGGGGACGCCGGGGGCGGTCCGAAGGCGTCCGGTGGTCCCGGAGCCGCTCCGGCGGCTTGCTCTCCACCCCCAGGGTCTCGGGCAGCACCTCGCCATGGCAGACCCAGGCCTTCACGCCGATGGCGCCGTAGGTGGTCCTGGCCGTCGCCAGCCCGAAGTCGATGTCCGCCCGCAGCGTGTGGAGCGGGACGCGGCCCTCCCGGTACCACTCGGACCGCGCGATCTCGGCGCCGGCCAGCCGCCCGGCGCAGCCCACCTTGACCCCTTGGGCCCCCAGCCGGAGGGACGACTGCACCGCCTTCTTCATGGCGCGCCGGAAGGCCACGCGCCGTTCGAGCTGCTGGGCGATCTGCTCCGCCACGAGCTGCGCGTCCAACTCGGGCTTGCGCACCTCTTCGATGTCCAGCCGGACCTCCTTCCGGGTCATCCGGGAAAGCTCCGCCCGCAGCTTCTCGACCTCGGACCCCTTCTTGCCGATGATGATTCCGGGCCGGGCGGTGTGGATGATGATGCGGAGCTGGTCCGCCTTCCGCTCGATCTCGATCCGCGAGACCCCCGAGTGGTACAGCCGCTCCTTGATGTACCGGCGCAGCCGCAGGTCCTCGTGGAGCAGCTCGGCATAATTCTTCCCCGCGAACCACCGGGATCGCCACGTCTTGATGATCCCCAGGCGGAACCCCAGCGGATGCGTCTTCTGTCCCACGCCGACCTCCCTATTCGCCCGGCTTATTCGCGAAGGCCTTCGCGAATACGCCCGGGCAATGACCAATGACCAATGACCAATCGCGGGTAAAGCTTGGAGGGGGTCTGCTGACAGCGCGCTTGGCGCGCTCACCACCATTGGTCATTGGGATTTGGTCATTGGTCATTTGGTTCAGAGACCTCCAGGATCTCTCCGGAAAATATGCGCGTTAGCCCGCTTCCCGCTCCCGCAGCACGATGGTGATGTGGCTGGTCCGCTTCCGGACGCGGTAGGCCCGCCCCATGGCCCGCGGCTGGATGCGCTTCCCCGTGGGGCCCTCGTCCACGAAGGCCTGGGCCACCACGAGCTTGTCCACGTCGCGCACCCCATGGTTCTGGGTGGCATTGGCCATGGCCGAGCGCAGCACCTTCTCCACCACCCGTGCGGCCTGCCGCTTGGCCACCTGCACCTGGACCAGGGCGCTGTTCACATCCTGGCCCCGGATCAGATCGGCCACCAGGCGCGCCTTCCGGGCCGGCACCCGGACGAACCGGGCAACTGCTCTCGCTTCTGCCATCTCTCAGCCTCGGTCACCGGACATCGGAAATTGGAAATTGGAAATCGGAAATCGGTCCAGTGTCCCGTTTCCAGTGTCCATTTTCCATCTTCCAGTTTCCAATTTCCACTTCCCCGCCTTACTTGAGCGCCCTGGACTTGGCGGTGTGGGCACTGTGCCCACGGAAGGTGCGGGTGGGAGAAAACTCCCCCAGCTTGTGCCCCACCATGTTCTCCGTGATGTACACCGGGATGAATTTCTTCCCGTTGTGGATCGCCAGGGTGTGGCCGACGAACTCGGGCAAGATAGTGGAACGGCGGGACCAGGTCTTGAAGACCTTCTTCTCCCGCTCCCGGTTCAAGGCCTCGATCTTCTTCAGGAGCTTGGGGTCCACGTACGGCCCCTTCTTCAACGATCGCGCCACGCGTCCTCCCCGCCCTGTCCCGCTAACATTGGAAATCGGACACTGGAAATTTGTTCAGCTTCCAGTTTCCAGTTTCCAGCCTGCGGGACTACTTGCGCCGCTTGACCCAGCGGCGGAACTATTTCCGCCGCTTGACAATGTACCGGTCGGAGGTCTTTCCCGGCTTCCGGGTCTTCACCTCACCCTTCCCCCAGGGGCTGCATGGATGCCGACCCCCGGAGCTCTTTCCCTCGCCGCCACCCAGGGGATGGTCGTGGGGATTCATGGCCACGCCCCGGACGGACGGGCGGATGCCCAGCCAGCGAGAGCGTCCCGCCTTGCCGATGGAGACGTTCTCGTGATCCAGGTTCCCCACCTGGCCGATGGTGGCCATGCACGTGAGGCGCACCTTTCGCATCTCCCCCGAGGGCAGGCGGAGGAGCCCGTAATCCCCCTCCTTCGCCACAAACTGGGCGGTGGCGCCGGCGGTGCGCACGAGCTGGGCCCCCTTGCCCGGCTGGAGCTCGACGTTGTGCACGGTCACCCCCACCGGGATGTTCCGGAGGGGCAGGGCGTTGCCCACCCGCACCTCGGCGTCGGGGCCGGACATCAGCTGATCCCCCACGTTGAGGCCCAGGGGGGCCAGGATGTAGCGCTTCTCCCCATCGGCGTAGTGCAGGAGCGCGATCCGCGAGGAGCGGTTCGGGTCGTACTCGATGGCGGTGACCCGGGCCGGGACGTTGTGCTTCTCCCGCCGGAAATCAATCAGGCGGTACATCCGCTTGTGCCCGCCCCCGTGGTGCCGACAGGTGATGCGCCCCACGACGTTGCGCCCACCGGTCTTTCGCAGCGGCACCAAGAGGGACTTCTCGGGGGTCCGCTTGGTGACCTCCTCGAAGGTGGAGACGCTCTGGAATCGGCGCCCCGGCGAGGTGGGTCGGTACTTTCTTACGGGCATCGTGAACCGTCCTTCACCAATCCACAATCACCAACCGGCAATCGGCTTCGATCATCCGGGGGTCCATCCGGCGGCCATTTCGGATTGCGGATTGCCGATTTCGGATTTCAAAATCCCAAATCCGAAATCCAAAATCGAAAATCCGAGGGGGTCAGTCCCCGCGTCTCGGCAATCGCCAATCGGCAATCACCAATCACCAATCGACAATCCCTTACACGCCCTCGTACAGGTCGATGGAATCGCCTTCCTTCAGGGTGGCGATGGCCTTCTTCCAATCCGGCCGGCGGCCCTGGAATCGCCCCAGTCGCTTGACCTTCCCCCGCACCCGGGCCGTGCGGACGTCCAGGACCGTGACCTTGAATAACTGCTCGATGGCCTGCTTGATCTCGATCTTGTTGGCCGTCCTGGCCACCCGGAACAGAAACTGGTTCCCCTCCTCCTTCAGACGGGTTCCCTTCTCCGTCAGGAGCGGCTTCAGCACGACCTGGTACGGCCCCTTCATGCTGCCAGCACCTCCTGGAGCGTCTGCACGCCCTCCGGCGTCAGGATCAGGGTATCCGCCTTCAGGATGTCGTAGACGTTCAACCCCTGCACGGTGAGGACGCGCACCCCGGGGAGGTTCCGCACGGACTTCTCCACCACTTCATCCCGTCCGGGCAGGACCAGGAGCGCTTTGCCCTGCGCCCCCAGCGACTTCAGCACGCCGAGCATGACCTTGGTGCTCGGCTTCTCCAGGGCGAGCGATTCCAGCAGGCGGACGGCACCGGCCTGCGCCTTGGCGGTCAGGGCGCCGCACAGCGCCTGGCGGCGGACCGTCTTCGAAACCTGGAACCCGTAGTCCCGGGGATGAGGCCCGAAGACCGTCCCCCCGTGGCGCCACAGGGGCGAGCGGATGCTCCCCGAGCGCGCCCGCCCCGTCCCCTTCTGCTTCCAGGGCTTCTTCCCGCCGCCGGAGACGTCGGAGCGCCCCTTGGTGTCCGCGGTGCCCTGGCGGCGGTTTGCCCGCTGCATGCGGACCACCTCGTGCAGGAGATGGGGCTTCACCGCCGCCCCGAAGATCGCCTCGGGGAGCTCCAAGCTGTCCACCTTCTCGTTCTGGATGTTGACCACGTCTACGCGTGTCGCCATTCTCGTTGTCCCTGCGTCGCCCGGACGCCTCAGGCGGATCCGAGGGCCAGGCGGTACCGGCGCGGGGCCTTCGTACGGGCGCGATGAATCGCGCCCCTCCTTCATTTTCCCTTCCGGATCGTCAGCAGCCCGCCCGTCGGTCCCGGGATCGCCCCCCACACCAGGAGCAGGTTCTTCTCCGGGTCCACCGACACCACTTTGAGGCCGCGCACTGTCTGCCGGCTGGCGCCCATGTGGCCCGGCATGTGATGGCCCCGGAAGACCCGGGAGGGATAGGACGAGGCCCCGATGGAGCCGGGCGCCCGGTGGAACATGGACCCGTGGGTCATGGGGCCGCCCCGGTAGTTCCAGCGCTTCACCCCGCCCTGGAACCCCCGGCCCTTGGTGATGCCTGAGACCCGTACCCGATCCCCCGCCGCAAACAGGCTGACCGTCAGGACCTGGCCCACCTGGAAGTCCCCTTCGCCGCCCCGGAGGCGCAGCTCGCGCAGGTGGCGCTGGTAGGGCACCTGCCCCTTGTCGAAATGGCCCCGCACAGGGCGCGACAGGCGGGCCGCCTTCGGCTCCGATTGGAAGCCGATCTGGATGGCCTCGTACCCGTCCCGGCCCACCGTCTTCTTCTGCACCACGGGGCAGGGCCCGGCCCGGATGACCGTGACGGCCATGGCCTTTCCGTGCTCGTCGAAGACCTGGGTCATACCGACCTTGCGTCCCAGAAGCCCGATTGCCATCGTCTCACCCGCCCCGCGCGGCGCGCGGGGGTGCCCAGCGCCTCCAGCCTAGAGTTTGATTTCCACGTCCACCCCGGCCGGAAGGTCCAGCCGCATGAGCTGGTCCACCGTCTGCGGGGTGGGCTGCAGGATGTCCATCATCCGCACGTGGGTCCGGATCTCGAACTGCTCCCGGGATTTCTTGTCCACGTGGGGCGAGCGGAGCACCGTGTACCGGCTGATCTTGGTGGGCAGCGGCACGGGACCGGAGATCAGGGCGCCCGAGCGCTGCACCGTCCCCACGATGTCCTTCACCGCCTGGTCCAGCAGTCGGTGATCGTATGCCTTGAGCTTGATGCGGATCTTCTGGTTGTCCATCACAGAACCCGGCAGCCACCCTGCCTGTTGGATTCAGCGGTTGGCGGTCCAAGACATCGGGAGCAGCTCCTGGCATTCCCGCAGGGCCGGCGCGCGAGCTGCTGAACGCGCCGCCCCGCCACCCGGCGCAGGGACGCTACGCGATCACCTCGCTCACCACCCCCGCCCCCACGGTGCGGCCCCCCTCGCGGATGGCGAAGCGGAGCTCCTTCTCCATGGC
>METI01000210.1 GCA_001771285.1 candidate division NC10 bacterium RIFCSPLOWO2_12_FULL_66_18 | reverse complement strand
CTACCCGAGGTGTTTCTGGAACCGGAGGGCGGACAGAGTCAGGACGCCGACGCCGAAGAGCAGCAGGGCCAGGGCCTGTGGCCACAACACCTCCAACCCGACCCCCTTGAGAAAGATGCCGCGGATGATCACCAGGAAGTACCGGAGTGGGATGAGGTAGGTGAGGACCTGGATCGGCGCCGGCATGCTGGCGATGGGGAAGATGAACCCCGAGAGCAGCATGAAGGGCGGGTTCATGAAGAAGCCGAGCATCATGGCCTGCTGCTGGGTCTGGCTCACGGTCGAGATGAGCAAGCCTAGGCCCAGCGTGGTCATGATGAAGAGACCCGAGAGGCCCAGCAGCAGGCCGACGCTCCCGGCGATGGGCACCCGGAACCAGAAGAGCCCGACCAGGATCACGATGAAGATGTCGGCGTAGCCGATGAGGACGAACGGGATGGCCTTGCCCAGCATGAGCTGGTGGGCCTGGATCGGGCTGACGATCAACTGCTCGATGGTGCCCCGTTCCTTCTCCTTGACGATGGCGGTGGCGGTCATCGTCATGGTCACGATGGTCAGGATCAGGGCCACGACCCCGGGCACCATGTAGTTCACGCTCTTGAGGTCCGGGTTGAACCAGATCCGCACCGAGGGGTCCACGGCGACTGGGGGGAGGGCCTTGGGCCCCAGACGCTGCAGGACGATCCGGGCGGACTCGGCATTGACGATCTGGGTCACATATCCCAGGGCCACGTTGGCGGTGTTGGAGTCGGTCCCATCCAGCAGCAGTTGCACCGTCGCCGTCTCGCCCCGGGTCAGCCTGGCGGCG
Source organism: candidate division NC10 bacterium RIFCSPLOWO2_12_FULL_66_18 (assembly GCA_001771285.1). Lineage (GTDB taxonomy): Bacteria > Methylomirabilota > Methylomirabilia > Methylomirabilales > 2-02-FULL-66-22 > 2-02-FULL-66-22. Next base: position 19,871 of record METI01000210.1, on the reverse strand, counting down.
AACCGCGGCGGGATCACGATCCCGACCCGCACCTCTCCCGAGTCCATGAGGTCTCGAATCCGCCGCTCGTCGGTCAGGCGATAGCGGATGTCGAAGTAGCCCGACGTGGCAAACCTGTCGGCGAAGGCGCGGCTTTCCGGGGTCCGGTCCAGGTCGCAGATCACCGTGGCCAGGTGCTTGATATCGGAGGAGACGGCGTACCCCATGAGGATCAGTTGCAGGACCGGCAGGATGAGCAGGATGGGCAGCAGCCGCCGGTCGCGGCGGATCTGGATGAATTCCTTCCTGACCAGGGTCAGGACGCGGTTCCTCCGCAATGAAAAATAGAAAACCGACAACCGGCAACTGATAACAGACAACCAACCACGCAAACCAGCACGTTCGGTGACCTCGGCTGTATTTCGTTGTCGGTTTTTCATTGTCGGTTTGAGATGTTTCATTCCCCCGGGGCCGGGGGGTCACTCCAGTCGCTTCTTAAACCTGGCGGAGCTGGCGATCAGCATGAATACGGCGAACCCACTCAGGAACAGCAATTCCTTCCAGAGAACAGCCAAACCCGCCCCCTTGAGGAAAATTCCGCGGATGACGACCAAGAAGTAGCGCGCCGGCACCAGAGCCGTGATGGCCTGCAGGATCGGGGGCATGTTCTCGATGGGATAGAAGAACCCCGAGAGGAGCAGGGCCGGCAGCATGGTGGCCAGGGTGGACAACTGAAAAGCCACCTGGACGCTCTTCGTGGCGGCCGAGATGAACAGGCCGATCCCCAGCCCTCCCAGGAGGAAAATCGTCGAGGAGATCATCAACAGGGTCAGGCTGCCTCGCATGGGAACGCGGAACAAGAAGACGGCCACCAGCAGGATGAAGACCACATCCACCAGACCGATGACCACGTACGGCAGGATCTTGCCGATCATCAGCTCGTGGGGGCGCAGGGGGGAGGCGATGAGGCCCTCCATGGTCCCCCGCTCCCACTCCCGCGCGACGGTGAGGGAGGTCAGCATGGCGGCCAGCATCATGAGGATCACCGCGGTGAGTCCCGGGACCAGGAAGTAGGAGCTCTTGAGTTCTGGGTTGTACCAGACCCAGGTACGCAGCTCGATGGGCACGGGGTTCTCCAGCGTGGGCGTCACCAGAATGTGAGGGCGCAAATCCCGCGGGGACAGCTCAATGCTCTTCCCGATGGAGGCGATGTTGCCGATGGCGATGTTGGCCGTGTTGGAGTCGGAGCCGTCCACCACGAACTGGATGGGAGCCGGGCGGCCAGCGGCCAGATTCTGGCTGAAATCCTCGGGGATCACGAGCCCGACCTTGGCCTGCCCCGTGTCGATGACGCGCCGGAACTCACGCAGGCTCCCGACCTGGGCCGTCACCACGAAGTACTCGGTGCTGGTGAACCGGCGGACCAGCTCTCGCGCCGGGGGCCGTCCATCCCGGTCGTAGACCGCCAGCGGAACCCACTTCACGTCGGAGCTGATGCCGTACCCGTACAGCAGGAGCATGAGGACCGGCATGGCCAGGACGAAGCCGAGGTTGCGAGGGTCCCGCCGGATCTCGAGGAACTCCTTGCGCATGATGGGCCAGATGCGGGACCTCATGCGCCCACCTCCCGGGTCACCAGGGAGACGAAGACGTCCTCCAGCGACGGGACGATGGTCTCCAGGCGGTGGACCGCGATGCCCCGAGCCTGCAGCCAGGACCGGAGGCTGGGGATGGCCTCGGCAGCGTCCACCGTAACGTGCAGCGCGGCGCCGAACATCGCGGCCTCGCGGGCCAGCGGGTGCGCCTGGAGGATCTCCAGCGCGGTGAGCAATTCGCCCGGCGGGACCTCGACCTCCACCAGGCTGCCTTGCAGGCCCGCCTTCAGCCGGGCGGGCGGCCCCGCGGCGATCAGGCGCCCCTGGTACATAAAAGCGAGGGCGTGGCAATGCTCCGCCTCGTCCATGTAGTGGGTGGTCACGAGGACCGCCGTGCCGGCCGCCGCCATCGCCCGGATCAGGTCCCAGAACTGGCGACGGGAGATGGGGTCCACGCCCGCCGTGGGCTCGTCCAGGAAGAGGACGGAGGGCCGGTGGAGGATGGCCGAGGCGAGGGCCAGACGCTGACGCAGGCCACCCGGGAGATCCCGGGCCAGGACGTTCCGGTACGAAGTCAGGCCCCCCAGGGCCATGACCTCCTCGAGCCGCGCCGCGCCGTCGGGACCGGCCAGGCCGTAGATCCCGGCGAAGAAATCCAGGTTCTCCTGGACCGTCAGCTCCTCGTACAGAGAGAACTTCTGGGACATGTAGCCGATGTTTTCCCGCACCCGCTCGGGCTGCCGCGCGACATCGAAGCCGGCGACGATGCCCGTACCCGAGGTCGGCAGCAGGATTCCGCAGAGCATCCGGATCGTCGTGGATTTCCCAGACCCGTTGGGGCCGAGGAAGCCGAAGACCTCGCCCCGGCGGACCTGGAAGCTCACCCGGTCCACCGCCACGAACCGGCCGAACCGCTTGGTGATGTCGCTGACCTGGATAGCAAGATCGGCGTTCAAGGCGGAATCCCTGGTCCCCCCACCCCGACCCTCCCCCGCACGGGGGGAGGGAGACGATGGTGCAAGGGCGTCAAAGCGGACCTGATGACTTCCAGCCGACAGTCACCAATGGCAGCCAGCCAACCGACAGGGTCATTTCTCGGATCAATTCTTCCCTCCCCCCTTCGTGGGGGAGGGCCCGGGTGGGGGGTCATCTCCGCAACAGCGCATCCCGTATAGCTTCCTTCACTGCTTCAATATCATTCAACACATGGTGGTTCCAGAATCGCACAACGCGGAATCCCTGGGATTCCAACCATGCCGTGCGCTCTGCATCCGAGGCGACCTGCTCGGCGTGCTGCCCTCCGTCAAGCTCCACAATCAGCCTCTTCTCAAGACAGACAAAATCAACAACGTATCGACCCAGCGGTTGCTGCCTCCGAAACTTCTCCCCCTCCAGTTGTCGCAGGCGGAGATGCTTCCACAACGACCGCTCGGCTTCGGTCGGGTTCTTCCTCAATGCTCTGGGGCGCTCCGTGCTCATTCCCCCCACCCTCGCCCTCCCCCACCCAAGGGGGGAGGGGAACGACCATACAGGCGAAGGCGGCAAAAAGCCGACAGTCTTCAATGCCTCGCCGGAATGCCGGGCGGGCGTTGGCGCAGCAGCGTGACGAAGACATCTTCCAGGCTCGGGAGGATGGGACGGAGATGCACCTCGGGAAATCCACGTGCCTCCAGGGCCGCCCGGATGCGGGGGAGATCCCGTTCCGGATCGGCGACCAGCAGATGCAGCGCGTCGCCGAATACCTGGGCCTCTCTCACCTCGGGCAGGCGACTCAGCAGAGGCGCGGCAACCTCGGGCGTCGGCCCCCGCAACTCCAGGAGGGTTCCCGGCAGCAGCCGGCGCAGGCCTGCGGGGTCCTCGCAGGCGATCAGGCGGCCATGATCCATCATGCCGACCCGGTGGCAGCGCTCCGCCTCGTCCAGGTACGGCGTGCTGACCAGGAGCGTCAGGCCCTGCCGGAGGAGTTGGGAGATCAGCAGCCAGAAGTCGCGACGCGAGACCGGATCCACGCCGATGGTCGGCTCGTCCAGAAACAGGACCTCGGGCCGGTGGATCAGGGCGGCGCAGAGGGCCAGCTTCTGCCGCATCCCGCCCGAGAGATTGCGGGCCAGGCGCTTGGCATAGGGTTCCAGACGGCTGAAGGCCAAGAGGTCCGCCATCCGCCGATCCCGCTCCGCCCGCGGGACGCCGAAGAGGTCCGCGTAAAATTGAAGGTTTTCCCGGACGGACAGGTCGGCGTACAGGCTGCTGCTCTGCGGGACGTAGCCGATACGCGAACGGACCGGCTCGGGGTCTCGAGTGACGTCCAGCCCGAGGACAAGGGCCGAGCCGGCGGTGGCCTGCATGACCCCCGTGAGGAGGCGCAGGGTCGTGGTCTTGCCCGCGCCGTCGGGACCCACCAATCCAAAGATTTCGCCTCGCGCCACCGAAAGGGTCAGGGCGTCCACGGCGGTCAGGTCGCCGAACCGCTTGGTCAATCCCCTGGCCTCGATGGCCGGCAGGGTATCTCCCATCTCTTCCCTGAAGAACGCCGCGGCGCGCTGCCGCGGGTTCCCCCTCACCTGCGCCTCTCCCCCGTCGGGGAATGGGGTGAGGGGGTTGTGAGGGGCAGCACCGCGTCGGCCGGCATGCCCGCCTTCAGCTTACGCTCCGCGCTGGCGATGGTGATCTTGACCGCGTAGACCAGGTTCACCCGTTCCTCCGCGGTCTGGACGTTCTTCGGTGTGAACTCGGCCTGGTCCGAGATCCACGTCACGGTCCCCTGGAAGGGCTGCCCGGGGAAGCTGTCCACCAGGACGCGGGCAGGCGCACCCAGCATCACCTTGCCCAGCGCCGTCTCGGAAACGTAGATCTTGATCCAGGGGTGGTCCAAATCGCCGAGCAGCACCAGCGGCTTGCCGGCGGCCACCACCTCGCCGACCTCCACCGCCTTGGTCAGGACCGTGGCGTCCATGGGCGCCACGACCTTCAATTCGGCCACCTGGGTCTCCAGGCGGCGCACGTTGGCGGCCGCCTCGCGCACGGCCGCCTCGGCCACGCGCACATCCTGCTGCCGCAGGTCCAGGGTCGCGGCGTTCGCGCGGGCCGCCTCCAGCGCTGCGCCTGCGCGGTCCCGTTCGGCCTCGGCCATGCGGATGTCCTCGGAACGCGCCCCCTCCACCAACATGGCGAGGCGCTCGCGCGTGGCGCGCACGGCCGCCCCGGCCGCCTGGAAGTCGCTCTCCGCCCGGTCCAGTTCTTGCTTCGAGATGGCGCCGTCGGCCAGCAGTTCGCGGAAGCGATCGCGAGTCAATCGGGCGATCTCCAGCCGGGCCAGGTTCTGGTGCAGGTTGGCCCGGCCCTCTTCGATCTCCTGGACCCGGAAGCCGGCCCGGAGCATCCGCAGGCGCTCCTCGGCGGCGCGGAGATTCTCCTCGGCCTGGCGGATCTGGGTCCGGATGGTGACGGGCTCGACCTGGAGGGTGATCCGCGCCTGGTTCAGCTTGGCCTCTGCGCTCTGCATCGCGGCCCGGGCCTGCCGGAGCTGCGCCTCCAGCTCCTCGCCCTCGAGGTCGGCGATGGGCTGGCCGAGCCTGACGTCCGTCCCCTCCTCGACGGAGAGCTTGGCGACCCGCCCCGTCACCTTGGAGCTGACGCTGACCTCGGTCACCTCGATGCGCCCCGAGGCCTGGATGACGTCGCGCGCGTCCTGGCGGCTCCGCCACCAGGACCAACCGCCGGCGGCGAGGCCAGCAACGATGATCCCGGTGCCGATGATCATGATGGGGCGGGGCGGATGTGTCATCGCGAACCTCGCGCGGGTCTCCTGCGGGATGCCCCCGCACCAGATATCAGCAGCCCGCTCAAGAAGATCTCGGTCACGGTCCGGACGATCCTGGTTTCGGGGATGGGGTAGAGGCGCTGGCCGCCCAGCAGGCCCTGAGACACCGCGAAGATCTGGAACATCCCCACGAAAGCGCGGGCGGCGATGATGGGATTCACCTCCCGGAATTCCCCTGCGCTGATCCCTTGCCGGATCACCTCGGCCAGACGCTGGTTCGCTTGGAGGATTCCCTCGCGGTAGAAATGGGCCGTGGCCTCGGGGAACTGGGGCGCCTCGCTGATCAGGGTGCGATACATGGCCAGGTAGGCGGGGCTGCAGAAGAAGCGATAGAGCCGGCGCCCAAGGGTGCAGAGCCGGTCGCGGGTCGTGACGGGGCCCGGGCCGCCCTTGGGCACGTCCACGGGGGGCATGATCCTGTTGACCCGCGCCTTCAGCATCGCGGTGAAGAGGTCAGCCTTGCTGGGGAAGTAGAGGTAGATCGTCCCCTTGGTGATCCCCGCGGCCCGGGCCACGTCATCCAGGGTCGCCTGGTGGAGCCCGCGGGTCCCGAAGACCCGGAAGGCGGCCTCCAGGATCTGTTGCGGGCGCACCTCGGGCCGGCGGCGCCAGCGGGGACCACGGGCGTGGGATTGTGCGATGGGCACGGCGATCTCCAAGTATCTGACCAGTTAGTTAATAAAAATACCCGCTGACGCCTGGGGCGTCAAGGCATTTTTCCCGGCAACGGCTCGGCCCGGTCACGGTCCGCGGCGAGGCCGGGCTCTGGCCATCCGGGACGCGGGCGCGTCGAGAAGCGGCTTCGCTCCTTCCGCCCTTGGCCCTAATGATCCGGACCAGGGCGCGCTTCTCCGCACGGGTCCAGCGGGCAATATCCGGGATCAAACGAGTAGGAACTTGGAAAGCGCCGGGCGGCGGGCCGGCGAGAAGCCGACCGGTCAAGGGTGGCCGGAGCCCCCGTCAGGAGCGCTCCGCCATGGGAACGTGCCCAGTATGGTGCCCGGGCACCTCAAACACGCCTCTCCTTCCCTCTGAAGGTATCCGAAGTCTGATTGAGGACAGAGCTCCTCTCTGTTAGATTGCCAATGTGTCTCCTTGGCAGTTCGCGAGTGCGCTCGGGAAGCTCGTCGAGCTGACGGACGGGCGGCGGGAGCACATCGTTCGGTAGCATGCGGATCTCGGCCCGTTTCTTGATCGACTTGGCGCCGTCCTCGCTCACCCCGATGAGCTGCGGAGGCTCCTGGATGATCCACAGGTCGTGCTCTTCTACAAATACTATCCGGACATTCTGGGCTGCAAATACATCGCCGTTGCGGTAAAGGGCGGCGAACCGCGGAGTTTCATGCTGACAGCATACCTGACGAAGAGTATTCGGACGGGGGTTCCACTATGACCACGCTGCAGTACTACTTCGACAAAGAGGCCGATGTCCTTTACGTCTCTCAGGGAGAGCCGCGGCCCGACGCCGACTCTGAGGAGGTCGATGATGGGGTCGTCGCCAGGTTCGACCCCGTGAGTCGCGAAGTCGTCGGCTTCACCATCCTGAATTTCCTGAAGCGGGCCGAGCAGGAGTTGCCAGCGGTCATCCTGCCGTTCCGTGCGGAACTGACGGTTGTCCGATAGCGGCAGACCAGCCCGCCGCGACACCAAGTCGCCCGCAGTTCTGACCTCACCGGCCACGGGAGCATTAACCGCATAGAACTTGGAAAGCGCGAGTGGCGGCGCCGCGAGAGACCCGGCCCGTCGGTAGGTGCAGTGGTGTCGTCCGGAGCCTCCTCGGAGGGGGCCGCTGCGCAAATCCAGCCCACGGCGGGGCACGGTAGTGCCAGCGATCCGGTGGCCGCGCAACTGCCCTTGTTGGTGGGCTACGCGTAGCGTCGATCCAGGGCCTGTTGGCCAGCGGCGCTTGCGCCGGTACTCGGCGTCCGCCCGCAGGCGGTCTACCAGGCTGTCACGCGTGGCCGTGAAGCGCGCAGGGCATGGGAGTGCCTCCTTCGATCGTAACTTGTCATTCTTGGCAACGTATTACTCAATCGCCTGGAAGGCTGGGAAGTGCGCGGCGACAAGCTGATGCTGCGACCAGGTCGCTGAACACGATCGTCGTTCACCGATTCCAGCACGGGGGCTTCGGGTTGCGCCCGGGAAGTCAGCCCTGCGTCGGTGCACCGCCGACCGCCCGCGCATTGAAAAATCAATGCGAGATCAATGGATGGAGGTAAGACCGCACCGATCACGGGATTAGCGAGCGAATGATGGCATCGAGCCCATCGTTGGGTGCGGCGGGTGCTATTTTACTGGTGCGCTACATTACGCGGGGCAGCGTTCGGTCCAATCTGCCATGGATTGGAAAAACGGGGATCTGCAAGAAAGTTCTTGTCCGTCAAGCTTTCCAAGAACGCCAAGAGGTCATTGGTTTCCTGTTCGCTAAGCTGAAAGCCAGGCACGAAAGGGCTTTTCAGCGGACTGCGCCCGCCATTACCCGCGTGCGGTCCCGACACAAGCTCGCGGCCGCCGGCAGCATAGTGAGCGATCGCGCTTCGCAGATCCGGCATGCACCCGCCGTGCATGTATGGCGTGCTCACCGCAACATTGCGCAGGCTGGGGGTGCGAAAACGGCCCATGTCTTCCGGCCGACCGGTGTGCTCGATGAGCCCTACATTCTCTGCAGGAAAAGCGCCGCGACCGTTGATGTTGTAGAGGCCGGTATTGCGGAAGCCGGACTCGCTGAACGATTCGAGCGCTCGGCCGAGCCGTTCAAGGGCTTCATGCTCAAGAATGTGCGCGAGAAGGACCTGCGGCTTTTCACGGATCTCTCGCGCGAGCCGGTGCCGGCGCAACCGGAAAACATGTCGCTGCGGATTCTCATTCCCGCCTTCATGATTTCCGAGCTCACGCGCGCCTTCGAGATCGGCTTTCTGCTGTTCCTGCCCTTCCTGATCATCGATCTCGTCGTCGCATCGGTGCTGATGTCGATGGGCATGATGATGCTGCGGCCGGTCGTAGTGTCCCTGCCCTTCAAGCTGATCTTCTTCGTGCTGGTGGACGGCTGGACGCTGGTCGCCGGAAGCCTCGTGCAAAGCTGCGGGCCGTCCTGACTGGCTAGCGCAGCAGACCGAGCGCGCGCGGAACGACCAGCACGATTTCCGGCACATAGGTAATGAGCGCCAGCGCCGCCACGAGCGCGATCAGGAAGGGCGCGACGGCCTTGACCGCCTCCTCGAAGCTGATCTCACACATGTCGCGCAGCATGTAGAGGGCGAGCCCGACCGGCGGCGTGAACAGTCCGATCCCCATCGCCACCACAGTGATGATCCCGAAATGGATTTCGTTGATGCCGACGGCCTTGAGCGTCGGCAGCAACATCGGTGCCACGACGAGAAAGACGATGGTCGCCTCGACGAAGCAGCCGATGACCAGAAACGCGAGCACGACCACCGTCAGCAGCACCCATTTGTCGCTCGAAAAATGGGCCAGGAATTGAACGATCAGTTGCGGCACTTGCTCGATCACCAGCACCCAGGCGAACAGCAAGGACGCCGCGATGATGAAGCCGAGATTGGCGATCATCGGAATCATTTCGAGCAACAAAACGGGAAGCTGCGACGGGCGGAGGTCGCGGTAGACCACGACCGCGAGGAACAGCGCGTAGAAGACCGTCACCGCGGCGGCTTCCGTCGGGCTGAACACGCCGCCCATCATCCCGCCGATCAAGAGGACCGGTGCGAAAAGCGGCGGGAGCGCTGCGAAAAAGCTGATGGCGAGCGCACGTTCGCCCTGCCAGGGCACCGTCGGCAGGTCCGCATAGCGGGAATAGATGTAAACCGCGACCATCAGAAACGCGCCGATGACGAAACCCGGGACGATCCCTCCCGCGAACAGGGCGAGGACGGAGGTATCGCTCGAGATCGCGAACAGGATGAGCGGAACGCTCGGCGGGATGACCGGCCCCACAATCGACGACGCTGCCGTGATCCCGGCGGTGAAGCGCATGGGATAGCCCGCCTTCTTCATGGCGCGGACCTCAACCTGGCCGATTCCGCCGAGATCGGCAATCGCCGTGCCGGACATCCCGGCGAAGATCAGGCTGCCGACGACGTTGACATGTCCGAGACCGCCGGGAACTGACCCGACGAGATTGTGCGCGAAGCGGAAAATACGGTCGGTAACTCCACCGGCATTGAGCAGCCGGCCAGCGAGAATGAAAAGCGGAATGGCGAGCAGCGGAAACGAGTTGAGGGATTGCGTCAGCCGTTGCGTCATGACCGTGAACGGCAAGTCGCTCTGCACGAGATAGATCACCGCCGGAACGCACATGGCAACGGCAATGGGCGCCCCGCCCAGCAGCAGAACGGCGAAGGTGATCAGCACGAGCGTCATCTCGGAATATTCCATCCCGCGGCGCGGAATCGCGCGCGAAACGATCGCCTAGCCGGTCTTCGATTCGTTACGGCGCTCAAGCAGGGACACCACGATGGCCACGATGACCAGAACGGAGGCGACCGCGAAGGATGCATAAAGCAGGTTGATGGGCAGGCCGATCGCGGTCTTGATGCGGGCATTGGCGACCAGCACCGGCCAGGATCCGACCAAGACTACAATGAAGAGCAGCAGCGCGATGATGTCGTAGACGAAGGCTGCGGCCCGTTGGACCGCAGCCGGCGCCGAGACGAGGAAGAAGTTGATGACGTAATTGCTCCGTTCCCGGAACAGCTTCACCGTCCCGAGCGCAACCAGCCAGATGAAGGCGTTGCGCGCGATTTCCTCAGGCCAGGACAGCGGGTCGTTGAGAACATAGCGATAAAAAACCTGAAGGTCGATCAGGATGACGAGAGCCGCGAGCAGGAAAACGCAGATCGCGTCCCTCGCCCGGTCGCCATAGGTCATGTTGGTGCGCAGAAGGCTCATCCGGTCTGGCGCGGTCAAAGCGGGGCGCCCTCGGCAATCGCCGAGGGCCGTACGGCAAACTCAATGCTTCTTCGGGATACTTTCCGGCTTGATCATGTTGCCGGAGACGAGAATCCACCAGAAGGCGTGATCCGCGTAATTGATGATCGTGTTCTCGAGGCTGCGCACGAGCAACTCGCCCTCGCCCGAATGTGCGGTCGCGATATGCGCGATCTCCTCCGGAAGTCCGACGGTGAAGCAGATATGGGCGCCGTAGGCCGGATGGCGGACTGACGGCAGGCCCGCCGTGCGGGGCGAGCCCTCCCATTTCTTGCGGTTTTCGGGATCGAACTCCCAGCATTTGCCGACGTCGTGGCACAGCCCGCCCGCGATGACGATGTCACGGTCGATCTTGAGCTCGGGGTAGTGTTCCTGCATCTCCTCGGCCATCTTCATGGCCAGACGCGTCACGCCCCGCAGGTGATCCGTTTGATCTCCTCGCGTCAAAACCATAGAGCCCGGAGCGCCTTCCGGCGGGATTTCGCGGATCGACTTGTAGCTGCTGCGAGCCAGGGCCAGCGCCCAGGCTTCGATCACTTTCGCGCGGAGGTCGGCATTCTTGATTTCGTCGACCTCCGGCAATTCCTTGCGCACAAGAGCGCGAAGCTCGTCGGTTACCTCACGCGAACGCTTGGCGCCCGCAGGTTTCAACGCAACATTTGTAGCCACCTTACACTCCTCGAATTCGATGTGACGTGCCGCGGACTATTTCTTTTCCGATGCGAGAATTGCGTCCAGCACCGCCCCGCCGACATCCGCCCTGAGCTTCGGCCAGGCATTGGCTCGCACGCGATCGATGAAAGCCTGAACATTCAAGCCCTGCTCCCGGCCGATGACGGTCATACCCTTGGCCTGCAGCTCGGACAGAAGCTCCCGCTCCTGCCGGACGATCAATTCCTCGCCCCAGGCGATCGCTTCCTTGACGGTCCTGTCCACCATCTGCTGCTGCGCCGGCGTCAGCGACTGGTATTTGCGCTCGTTCATCATCCAGAAATCACCGCCGATCATGTGACCGGTGAGCATGATGAATTTCTGCGCCTCATAGAATTTCTGCTGGAAGATGGTGGGGATCGGGTTTTCCTGGCCGTCGACCACTCCGGTCTTGAGCGAGCTCAAGAGTTCCGGGAAGGCGATCGGCGTCGCCAAGGCGCCCATGGCTCTCACCGTCTCCATGAAGATGGGAACCTCGACCGCGCGCAGCTTCACGCCCTGAAGATCTTCGGGGGTTCTTATCGGCTTGTTCGCGGTGAGATGGCGCGACCCGAGATATTGGATGTCGAAGAGCCGGATTCCGGTCTTCTGGCGGAATTCGTCCTTGAGCTTCTGGATGTCCGGGCCATTCATGAACTTGCGCCAATCCGCGTAGCCGCGGAAGGCATAAGGGAAAGACGCGATCTGCAGGGCCGGAACGTCGTCCTTGACCACGATCGAAAGCGTCATGTCCACCGAGCCGGTCTTCACTTGGCTGTAGGCATCCTGCTGGTTGCTGACGACCGACCCGGAATCGAACACCGCGACCTTGATCTCACCCCCGGATTCTCTCTCCATCGACGCCGCCCAGCGCCTCAGAGACAGGGTGAAGGGCTGCGTCGGACCATGAATCGTGGCGGCGCGAAGCCGGATTTCCGAGACCGCCGGAGTGGCGAAAAGGACGCCGAGAAGGCTCGCCAAAACCAAGACCTGACCAATGCGCTGACGCATGACGTCTCTCCTGTCCATCTCAAGGTTGAATCTTTGCATGCTTCGCCGAAAGGGATCGGTCGCGCCGCCAAATTCCGTTATTCAACCAAATAGGAACTTGGAAACGAGGCGGTGGGCGGGCGGGGGAGGCGAGCCACCCGGATGGGGGCCGGGAGACCGGTGGAGGGCCTCTCCAGGGCCGCCGTTCGACTTGCTCACGGCCCCAAGCACAGCCGAGGGGGCGCTGCCCAAATCCTGCTCACGGCCCGGCAGCCTATCAGCGGCGGCAGGCGAAGTCAAGGGGATCGCACAAACGGGGGAGGCGGTCTGCCCCGATGCTGGGGGTGTTCGGGCATACCAGTGCCCTCCTGGCTCTTTGGCGGGATGGCGGGCGGGGGGCTACGCGGGGTCAGGCCAGGGGAGGTCGCCTGTCTGCGTGCGACACGCACAGGCAGATCGTGGATCGGTTCGTAGCTTACTGTAGGCGAGTCCGCCCCCTCGTTGCTGCCAGCAACGGTGACGCAAGGGAGGCGTCGCAAGGCAGCGTGACCACCTGAACGTTTACCACATGAACGTTTACCCCCCTTGACAAAGCTTCCTTTGCAACCCTAATATCTCTATAAATGAAACAGGATACCGAAAAGAGAAACGAAAGCGTCGGCTCGCGGACTCTGGAAAAGGGATTGCTGCTCCTGGGGACCTTCATCGACGCCGCACCGGAGCAGGCACTGTCGGAGCTCAGCCAGCGAACAGGGCTTCACAAGAGCATTGTGTTCCGTCTGGCAACCACACTTGTGCGTCACGGATACCTCGAAAAGGACGCCGAGACCCGTCGCTACCGGGTGGGCCTTCGGGCCTTTGAGGTGGGAAACGCCTTCTTGCTCGAGAGGCAGGTAGAGCAAGTGGCTCTCCCTGTGATGCAGGAGCTAGTAGCGGCGAGTGGGCACACCTCGCACCTGGGGGACTTGCACGGCCGAGAGGTGATCTATACTGCCATCGTTCCCAGTCCAAACGTGTTGAGGGTCAGCGTGAGGACCGGGGAGCGACGGCCGGCTCATTCGACTGCTATCGGGAAAGTCCTGCTCGCCAGCCTGCCGGAGGAGATGATCACACGGCTATATCGCGGCTTCCGTTTCCCGCAGCTCACGCCCCACACCGTCCGGAGTCTCTCTGCTCTTCGGCGTGCACTGGCAGAGGTCCGGCAGCGCGGGTTCGGCCTCAATGACGAAGAGAGCGTCGTGGGGCTGCAGGCTATCGCCGCCGCCGTCCATGGCCCGAATGGCATCCCGGTGGCGGCCGTGAGCATCGCCTATCCGAAGCAGCTCGTCCCCTCGGCGCATATTGCCAAGTTAATTGGCCTCGTGCGGGAGAGCGCTGGAGCCATCTCGAAGCGGCTCGGGGCGGCAGCGGGGGATGGGGGAAGCACGAAGGTGAGGGGAAGAGGAGGGCCGGTGGAAGGGAAGAGGCTGCGAGTGGGAGGCATCGCCCATCGCTAAACAAGGAGGGGAACGGCCATGCGTCCAAGGTTGCTCTGCGTTGTCTGTGTGACTGCCTTGTTGTTCTGTCTCGGGGTCGGCCTGGCCGACGCGCAGCAGAAGAAGGTCACGCTGCTCATCCATCCCACAGTGTACCAGATCACCGGTGGGGAGACCGGCGTGATCGCCGATTTCAAGAAGCGCACGGGGATCGAGGTCGAGGTGGTCAGCCTCCCGACCATCCAGCTTCACGAGAAGGCCATGGTTGAGTGGCTGGCCAAGTCCGGTCGGTACGACGTCGTCACGCTTCTCGACATCTACTTCAACGAGGGATTGACTCAGTACGTCGAGCCTCTGGACCCGCTGATCGCCCAGCTGCCCGCGTCGTTCGAATACCGGGACGTCATCCCCTCCCTCTTCGATGCCGTGAGCGCGAAGGGGGCGAAGAACGGGATGCCGTTCCAGGGTGGCGCGGTGATGTTCTTCTACCGGAAGGACCTGTTCGACAAGTATCAGGTAGCCGTCCCGAAGACGTTTGACGCTCTGCTCACCGCGGCCCGGAAGGTGACGGCCGGATTGCGCAAGGACGGCAACTCCGAGACCTACGCGCTGGGCGTCCGGGCGAAGGAGGCGAACGTCGGCGCGCAGGATTTCCTGGTCTTTCACTTCGCGGCAGGGGGGGACCTGCTGGAGAAGGACAACGCGCAGTGCGCGTTGAACAGCCCGGCGGGCCAGACGGCGGCCCGGCTGTACTCGACCTTTGTCAAGGAGGGGCTGGTGCCAAAGGACCTGCTGGCCTTCGGGCGCGACGAGTTGATCGGCGCCTTCCAGCAGGGGCGACTGGCGATGGCGGCGGCCTTCGCTCCCTACTATGGGCTGTTCAACGATCCAAAGAACTCGAAGGTGACGGGCCAGGTAGGGTTCGCACCGATGCCGACAGCGTCAGGGGTGCCCGCCGGCCGGTCTTTCAAGAATTTCTGGCACATGATGCTCGACCGGAACAGCAAGAACAAGGAGGCCGCTTGGGCGCTGATGCAGGCCCTCGCGGGTAAGGAAGAGCAGATCAGAATGGCCAGCACCTGGAGCTTCGGCCCCGTCCGGTATTCCGCCTTCCAGTCGCCCGCCGTCCGGAAGACCTTCCCGCATGCCGAGGCGTGGGGGCAGGCGGTCGCGGCCTCGGTGGCCGTCGGGCATGCCGAGTGGCCGAAGATGCAGGACATCATCTTCGAGGAGCATGCTGCCGTGCTGGGCGGGCAGACGCCCCCCGACCAGGCGGTGGCTCGGATGTGCCAGCGGATCCGGCCGCTCGTCGGCCGGAAGTAGGGTGAGCGCAGGGCCGTTGGTCAAGCCGCACGGGACCCCTTCCAGGGCGATCGGGCTCGCCTCGGAACGGGTCCTCCCGTACCTGCTGATCGCGCCGGCGGCGCTCCTGGTCGGCATGGTCTTTGTCTACCCGGCGGTGCACAACGCGTGGCTGTCCCTGTGGGACTGGAAGCTGACGGCCCCTGGCCAAGCGACGTTTGTCGGCCTGTCGAACTACGTCGAGCTGTTCAGGAACAACCAGGTCTTCCGGCAGGCCTTCAATTTCACCCTGGTCTACACGGTTGTCACGCTCGTCGTCTCGCTGCTGCTGGGGCTGGTCGCCGCGCTGCTGCTGCATCCGCTCAGCACGACGCGCCGGCTGCTGGTCGGGCTCCTCCTGCTGCCGTACATGATCTCGCCCGTGGCGGCTGGACTGGGGTGGGGGCTGATCTGGGGACGGGAGTTCGGCTTGGCGAACTTCCTCCTCGGCGCGGTGGGGGCGGAGCCAGTGATGTGGCTGGCCAAGCCGGTGCCGGCGGCGGCCGCGCTCATGACGACGGAGATCTGGCGGTCCATCCCCTTTGTGAGCCTCGTGCTCCTCGCCGGCCTTGCCGCGATTCCGTCCGAGCTGTACGAGGCGGCGCGGCTCGACGGCGCCTCCCCCTGGCAGGAGATCCGGACGATCACGCTCCCGCTCCTCATGCCCTCGCTCAGCCTGGTCATCGTGTTCGAGACCATCTTCAAGCTCCGGGTGTTCGACCTCATCATCGCCCTCACGGGGGGCGGCCCGGGGACCAGCACCCACTCCCTCGGCGTCGTCCTCTACCGGCTCTACTTCCGCTACTTCGAAGGGGGGTCCTCTGCGGCGGTCGGCATCATCCTGCTGCTCCTTGGCGGTGTCTTGGCTTTCGTCTACCTCAAGCTGACGGGGGAAGCGCGCCGATGATGAGGCAGACCCTGCTGCGCCGGTCCGTGCGCACGCTCACCCTGGTGCTGCTCCTCGTGTTTTGCCTGCTCCCGATCCTCTGGCTCGTTCTTACGTCCTTCAAGACGCGCCTCCAGATCTTCGCCAGCCCTCCACTCATCTTCTTCACGCCGTCCTTCGAGAGCTGGGCGAAGATGGTCCGGCCAGGCCCCATTCGTGCCGCCCTGCTGAACAGCCTGGCAACCGCGTCCTACACGACCGCGGTCACGATGGTCTCCGCGACCCTCGCTGCCTACGCCTTCTCGCGCATGCGCTTCCGGGGCAGCGCATTCTTGCTCTTCGCTCTCCTGGCCACGCGGCTGCTTCCACCGATCAACAGCCTCGTCGTGCTCTTCCTGCTCTTCACCCGCATTCGCCTGGTGGACACCATCTCCGGCCTGGTCATCCTCTACGCGGCGCTCTTGGTGCCGATCGCAGTGTGGCTGCTCAAGACCGCTTTCGACGCGGTGCCGCAGGACATCGAGGAGGCGGCCTTCACCGATGGCTGCGGCAGACTGGGCGCGCTCGCGCGAATCACCTTGCCCCTCGCGGCGCCCGGACTCGCCGTGACGGCCATTCTGGTGTTCGTCCTATCCTGGAACGAGTTCATGTTCGCATACATCTTCACAAGCACGCGCGCGACCACGGTCCCGGTGCTGCTGGCCCAGGCCGTGGGGGAGTACGGGATCGAGTGGGCGGACCTGACCGCCCAGGCGACGATCCTCCTCGTGCCGGTCTTTTTCGTCACCGTCCTGGCCCAGCGGCACCTCATCCATGGACTGTCCGCCGGCGCGGTGAAATAGGGGGAGCGATGGAGGACTGGGTGGCAGCGGTCCTGGCGCCGACGTGCACGGCGATCCTGGTCGTGGATGTGCAGAACGATTTCGTGAGTCCGGAGGGTGCCTTTGCGCGGAACGGCATGCCGATCGAGGCAGGACGGCGGATCCTGTCCCCCTTGGCGCACTTCATTGCTGGCGGGCGTGCGGCCGGGGCCCGGCCTGTGTACCTACGCTTTGTCGAAGAACCGGCGGTGGTGAGCCAGGCCTACGACCAGCAGCGCTATCGCGCGGGACAGGCCCTCCGGTACTGCGTGGATGAGTGGGGGAAGGCCGTGGTGGCCGAGCTCGCGCCGGCGAAGGATGACCCGGTGGTGGACAAGGTCCGGGCGAGCGGCTTCTTCAACACCCGCCTGGACACGCTCCTCCGCTGTCAGGGGATCACTGTGCTGGCGGTCACGGGAATGGCGACGGAGTCGTGCGTGCTGGCAACCGTGATCGATGCCACCGCCCGGGACTACTACGTGGTGCTCGTGGATGACTGCGTCTCCTCGTTCAGCGAGGAGCGCCATCGCGCGGCAATGAGCATCCTACGGCACAAGCACCCGCTGGTGACGTCGCAGCAGATCCTGAGGCTCTGGGGTCAGTGAGGGGCAGCGGGCGTCGCTCGCGGAGAGACCGAGAGTTTCGGATGGAGGAGGGGAGCGGACATGGTAGACGAGATGCGCTTTGACGTCGTCGTTGCCGGGGCAGGCATGGCCGGGGTGGTGGTGGCAATCGCGGCGGCGAAAAACGGGGCGACCACCCTCCTCACGGACCGGTTCACCTTCCTCGGGGGGAACGCCACGGCGGGCCTGCTCGGGAACTTCCTGACGTTTCACAACATGAAAGGGGAGGTGATCTGCGCGGGCATCCCGCAGGAGATCGTGGACGGCTGTATCGCCCTGGGCGGCGCATTCCCCGACCACCGCGGGCACCTCCCCAACCCGTACGGGAACGCTTACTCGGTCACCCCGATCGACGCCGAGGCGCTCAAGCTCGTGACGCAGCAGCTGTGCGTGCGCGCCGGCGTCCGCCTCATGCTCAACACGTACACCCTCGGGCCGGTCCTCGAGGGGGGTCGAGTCGCAGGAATCCGGGTCGTGAACAAGTCCGGCGAGCGGGTGGTACGGGGCACGGTCGTCATCGATGCGACGGGGGACGCGGACCTCGCGGCCGCCGCCGGCGCCCCGTTCCAGCTCGGGGACGAGGCCGGCCGTACCATGTCCATTAGCCTCTTCTTCCGCCTTGGCGGGGTGGATCTGGACAAGCATCTGGCATACGTGAAGCAGCGCCCGGACCAGTTCATGCTGGGGGAGGACCCGTACGTCGGAAAGAGTCGCGAGGAGATCGCGGCCGGCCTCAAACATTGGAAGGACTATCCGCTCGTGACCGGCTACTACGAGGCGGTGAAGGAAGCGAAGGCGCGCGGGGAGTTCCACGAGAACCGGGAGCGCGTCGTCTTCTCGATCACCACCACGCCGGGCGTCGTGACCATCAATTCGACGAGCATGCTCGGCTACACGCCGACGGATGGCGAGGCGCTGACCCGGGCTGCCCTGGAGGGCCGGGAGCAGGTCAAAGCGGTCACGGACTTCTTCCGGAAGTACGTTCCTGGATTCGCGAATGCCTTCGTCCTGGACTCGGCCTCCGCCCTCGGCGTGCGGGAGAGCCGGCGCATCGTCGGTGAACACACCCTCACCACGGCGGATTGCATCGCGGCGCGGAAGAGCGAGCAGGACATCGGGCAGGGCGCCTACTGCCTCGACGTCCACGAGCCGTCGGGGAAGATCGTGCACAAGCACGTCCGGGACGGCGAGGCCTATGGCATCCCATACGGCTGCCTGGTACCCAAGCAGGTCGAGAGCCTCTTGGTGGTCGGGCGGCCGATCTCGTCGGACCGCTACGCCAACGGCTCGGTCCGCGTCCAGGCTCACATCATGGCCGTCGGCCAAGCCGGCGGCACCGCAGCCGCGATGTGCATCACGAAGCACTGCAGCCCTCGCGACCTCCCTGTTGCCGAACTGCGCGAGAAACTGCGCGAGCAAGGGGCAGTCGTCTGAACCGGAGGAGTTTCAGCCCTGAAGGTCCATCAGGCGTGATACAGCTGTCCGGGCCGGCTTAGCCTTCGCTGCGAGATCTGGCGGTCAGTGCCTATCCGCAAATCTTCAACTCGCATGTAATTGGGTGTAATTGGGGACGTTGCCACTTTTGTCACCTTGGGGTGGTTTCTCCCTCGTGACTCTCCGCCTTGACTTGGAATTCCCTGTTGCCGTAATGCGTTGCCTCTCCTCTTCCTGGTTACCGCTCACCCTTGTCCGGTCGTTCCGGAGCACGGGCGGAGCGGAGGGGACCGAATAGGAACTTGGAAACGAGCCGGTGGGCGGGCGGGGGGCTACGCGGGGTCGGGCCAGGGGAGGTCGATTGGCCTCCGCAGCGGCCTGGGCCGGCGTCGCCGGCACGAGGAGGCCGTGGGCCCTGTGACGTGCTGTCACACTCCCGGAGAGTGGCCGGGGGACATGGGCGGGGTGGCTGAGTTCGCCAGCTCACGCAGGGAACGGGCGAGCCGGTGGTGTTCCCTCAAGAGCCGGACGTATGCGGCCTCGCTCTTCCCGCCCTTGGCCCGGATGATCCGGACCAGGCTGCGCTTCTCGGCCGAACTCCACCGGGCGAGATCCGGAATCAAGACGAGGATGGGGGAGAGGCGTTCCAGGGCCATCTGCTCCGGTTCGGACCAGCGCCGCCAGGCCCGGATGTCGAGGATCTGAGCGACCTGCTGCGTCGCCGCGCGGACGGCGACAGCCCGGTCCCCGTGAAATCTCTGGGCGATGTGCCGCGTGACGAGGAGGCCGAGGTCGCCCGGCTGCAGAACCCGCGAGGCCTGGCCGGCGCTATCGGTCAAACGCAGGGACATGTCGCTCTGGGCCAGCGCCTCCAAGGTCTTCCGCGAGGACCGGTAAGAGGAGTCGGCCTTGATCTTCGCCTGTTCTTCCTCCGCCAGTGTGTAGACGTCTGGATCTTCGGGTCGGAACCCCAACTTGTGATAGAACCAGAATGCCCCCGAGTTGAGGGCCTCGTCGTTCTCGTAACCCACCTGGTACCGCGGCACCAGGAAGTAATCGGAGCCGCAGAGATGGTGGAAGGCCCGGTACACCTGACTGAAGATGTAGACCGATTCTCCCTGGCGGAACGTCTCGAAGATGTTGCCGGCGATCTCCAGGCGGTCGAGCAGGGGCCCCCCGCCGCCATAGCCGACGGGCACGCCGTTCTTGAGGACCAGGAAGCAGTAGTATCCCT
>METI01000209.1:10487-13534 GCA_001771285.1 candidate division NC10 bacterium RIFCSPLOWO2_12_FULL_66_18 | reverse complement strand
GCCGCGAGCCTGCGGAAATCCCCCCTCGCCCCCCTTTGGCAAAGGGGGGTTGGGGGGATTTGCTCGGGTGCTGGCGTCATTGTCGAGCCTTATATGAACAGTATTGAGGCTAGCCCGGATTATTCACGAACGGACCCGTGCCTCCTTCGGATCAAATGACCAATGACCAATTTCCAATGACCAATGATGGTGGGCGCGCAGAGCGCGCCGCCGGCTGGTCCCATCCGATTGGCATCCGCAATTGGTCATTGGCCATTGGGATTTGGTCATTCCCCACCGGTCATCCCCCCGCCAGCTTGACCGTGTAGTCGAGCGAACGCAGCCGCTCCGCCACCCGCTCCCGATGATCCCCCTGGATCTCGATGACCCTGTCCTTCACCGTGCCACCGGCGCCGCAGAGGCGCCTCAGATCCGCCGCCATGGAGGCCAGCGCCGCGGCGCCTCCCGGGAGGCCGTGAATGACCGTCACCACCTTGCCGCCGCGGCCGGCGCGCTCACGCATGATGCGAACGACTCCATCCTGCGGCAGCTTCGGTGTGGACTTCCGCCCTGCCTGACCCATCGGGGAAGGACGATCATCCGAGGAACGGACGCGCCCGCCATCAGTGGAGTAGACCAATCGACTGTTCTTCACTGGCCCACTCCCCTCAAGGTCAGCTCCCTCGCCCGGTGACAGCTCACGAAGTGGCCGGGCTGGACCTCCTCCAGCCGGGGGGTCTCCTGCCGGCAGGCGTCCACCGCGTACCGGCAGCGGGGATGGAAGTAACAGCCCGACGGGGGATTCGCCGCGTCCGCCACCTCCCCTTCCAGGACGATGCGCTGGGCGCGCAGGCGCGGATCCGGCTTCGGGACCGCCGACAGGAGTGCCTCCGTGTAGGGATGTTTGGGCGCCGTGAACAGCCGCTGGGTGTCCGTCATCTCGACGATCTTGCCGACGTACATGACGGCCACCCGGTCGCTGACGTGTTTGACCACGGAGAGGTCGTGCGCCACCAAGAGGTAGGTCAAGCCGAGCTGGGCCTGCAGTTTCAGCATCAGGTTGAGGATCTGCGCCTGCACCGAAACGTCGAGAGCCGACACCGGCTCGTCCGCGACGATCAGGCTGGGATTCAAGGCCAGGGCCCGGGCGATCCCGATGCGCTGGCGCTGCCCCCCGGAGAAGGCGTGCGGGTAGCGCCGCATGTATTCGGGCCGGAGCCCTACCAGCCGGAGCAGCTCCGCCACCCGATTGACCCGTTCCTGGCGGGTCCCCACGTCGTTGGCTGCCAGGGGCTCGGCCACGATGTCGAAGAGCGTCCGGCGCGGATTCAGCGAGGAGAACGGGTCCTGGAAGATCATCTGCATCTGGCGGCGCAGCGGGCGGAGCCGGCTCTTCGGGAGCGAGGCCACGTCCACCACGGGGCCATCCTCGCTCCGGAACAGGATCTGGCCTGCCGTCGGGGTGATGGCCCGCAGGATGCACCGGGCGGTGGTGGTCTTGCCGCAGCCGCTCTCCCCGACCAGGGAGAGGGTCTCCCCCTTGTCCACATGGAAGCTCACATCGTCCACGGCCCGGACCTGTCCCGCCTCCCGCTTCAGGAACCCCTTCCGGATCGGGAAGAATTTTTGCAAGCCCTTCACGTCGAGGAGCCGCACCGAAGTCCCCAGGCTCACGCCGGATGGTAGAGAAAGCAGCTCACGTCCTGATTCTCTCCCGCCGGGTGCAGGCCGGGTTCGCTCCGGTCGCACGTGCCCGGCATGAAGTCGGGGCAGCGGGGATGAAACGGGCACCCGGTCGGCCGGTTGTACGGGTGCGGGATGGAACCCGCGATGGTCGGCAGCTCGGTGCGCACCGTAGCGTGGATGCTGGGGATGGAGCGCAGGAGCGCCTGCGTGTACGGATGTTTCGGGGCATGGAAGATCGCGTCCACGGGCCCCTGCTCCACCACGCGGCCGAGGTACATCACCACGACCTGATCGCACATCTCGGCCACGACCCCCAGGTTGTGGGTGATGAGGATGATCGTCATGCCCTCACGCTCCTGCAGGTGGCGCAGGAGGTCCAGGATCTGGGCCTGGGTCGTGACGTCCAGGGCCGTCGTCGGCTCATCGGCGATGAGAATCCTCGGACCGCAGGCCAGGGCCATGGCGATCATGGCCCGCTGCCGCAGCCCGCCGCTCAACTGGAAGGCATACTCGTCAATGCGCCGCTCGGGTTTCGGGACCCCGACCAGGTGCAGCATCTCGATAGCCTTCCGGCGGCCCTGCTGCTCGCTCACGTCCTGGTGGAGCCGGATCGTCTCGACGATCTGGTTCCCGATCGTGTGCACGGGGCTGAAGGAGGTCATGGGCTCCTGGAAGATCAGGCCGATGTCGCCGCCCCGGATCTGGCGCATCTCTCGGCTCTCCGGATCGAACTGGGTCAGGTCCACCTCGGTCCCCCGGCCGTTTCCTGAATCCCGCCGCAGCAGGATCGCGCCGCCCACGATCCGGCCTGGACGCTCGACGATCCGCAGGATGGAACGGGCCGTGACGCTCTTGCCGCAGCCGCTCTCCCCCACGATGCCCAGGGTCTTGCGCGGATAGAGGTCGAAGCTGGCGCCGTCGACGGCCTTGACGGTGCCCTCGTCCGGGAAGAAGTAGGTCTTCAGATCGCGCACCGACAGGATCGGTGTCTGGTTCTCCGCCATCGTCAGTTCTCTTATGCCTCGCTCAAGGATCACTCAATTGCCTGCAGGTCATCCCATCGTGCGAGAGTGGGCAGTAGGCGGTCGGCAGTAGGCAGCGGGGAGACAAGCCAGCGAAGCGGGCTCCTGCCTTCTGCTTACTGCCTACTCCCCTTAATGTCCATACGGATCGGCGGCATCCCGCAGGCCGTCCCCCATGAAGTTGAAGGCGAGGATCACGATGATCACCGGGATCGACGGGATCAGCAGCCACGGTGAGATGGCCAGGGCCTGGACGTTCTGGGCCTGCTGTAACAGGACCCCCCAACTGATGGCCGGCGGGCGCAGCCCCAGACCCAGGAAGCTCAGGGACGTCTCGCTGATGATCATGGCCGGGATCGC
>METI01000209.1:0-10466 GCA_001771285.1 candidate division NC10 bacterium RIFCSPLOWO2_12_FULL_66_18 | reverse complement strand
GTGGCTGAGAAACGATGGAACGAGATGCGTGAAGATGATCCGCATCTGGCCGCACCCGGCCAGCTCGGCCGCCATCACGAAATCCTCCTCCCGCAGGGACAGGAACCGGCCACGGACCACCCGAGCCAGCTCCGTCCAGCCGATCAGCGAGATGATGACGGTGATGGCGAAGTAGACCTGCATGGTGGTCCACTCGTTGGGGAGGGCCGCCGCGAGCCCCATCCACAAAGGAATGGTCGGGATGGAGCGGAGGATCTCGATGACGCGCTGGATGACGGTATCCACGACGCCGCCGTACAGCCCAGAGATCCCGCCCAGGAGGACCCCCAGGATCAGGCTCATGGCCACGCCGACCAGGCCAATGATCAGCGACGTCTGGGTTCCGTACATGAGGCGCGACCAGAGATCCCGCCCCTGCTCGTCGGTGCCCAACACGAACAGCGTCTCTTCCGCAGTCGCTCCCTCGACGCCGATGAAATGCCGGTTGGTGGGGATGAGTCCAAACAGATGATACTCGAACCCCTGGGCGAAGAAGCGCACCGGGATCTTCTTCTCCGGATCCGGCGTGTAGACCCGCTTGAAGGTGACCGGGTCGCGCCTCCCCGCGAGCCCATACACGTGGGGGCTGAACCGTCCCCCGTCGAACCAGTGAATGGGCTGGGGCGGGAGCAGCGATCGCTGCGCCTCGGAGGCCAGCGGGTTGGAATATGACAGGAAGTCGGCGAGGACGACGACGAGGTAGAAGAGGAGCACCACGACGGTGCTGACCATCGCCAGGCGGTGCTTTTGGAATCGCCACCACATCAACTGCCACTGGGTGGCGACGGAGATGCGCTCCTCGGTGACCGACGTGACGGCGCCGGGCTCCGCATGCCTGTACTGGAGAGAGGGACCGGGGGCCGCCCCCGGATCCGTCATGGCTTGCCCTCGAACCGGATGCGGGGATCTATCCATATCAACAGGAGGTCCGAGAGGAACGTGCCGATGACCGTCATGACTCCCAGGAGCAACACGATGGTCCCGGCCAGGAACATGTCCTGGGCGATCAGGGCGCGGAGCAGCAGGGGCCCCACCGTGGGCAGGCTCAGCACCAGCGAGACGATGATGCTCCCCGACACGACGTAGGGGAGCAGGTATCCGATGGTGGAGACGAACGGGTTCAGGGCCACCCGCACCGGGTACTTCAGGATCACGCGAGTCTCCGGCAGCCCCCGGGCGCGGGCGGTCACGACGTACGGCTTGCTCAGCTCGTCCAGGAGATTCGCCCGCATGATGCGGATCAGCTGGGCCGTGCCGGCCAGGCCCAGGATCAGGGCGGGGAGCGGCAGGTGCTTCATCAGGTCCCACACCTTGGCCAGGCTCCATGCGGCCCCGGAGAACTCATCGGAGAAGAGGCCTCCGATGTTGGCGTTGAAGAGGGTGAATCCCAGATACATGAGGATCAAGGCCAGCATGAAGCTGGGGACCGCCAGGCCGATGAACCCCAGGAAGGTGGCCAGGTAGTCCCCCATGGAGTATTGCCGGACCGCCGAGTAAATCCCTATGGGCAGCGCCAGCAGCCAGGTGAAGACGATGGCCGCGATCGAGACCACCATGGTCAGCCACAGGCGGTCTCCGATGACTTCGGAGACGGGGCGCCCCCATTCCAGTGCCATGCCGAACCTGCCCTGGAGAACCATGCCCATCCACCGGAGGTACTGGATGTGCAGGGGCCGATCCAGACCGTACTGCTGGCGCAGCGCCTCGGCCTCTTGCTGCGAGACGAAGCTGCCCGTGGCCGACAACTGCGCGATGTACGAGGTGATGTAATCGCCCGGCGGGAGTTGGATGACGACGAAGGAGAGAACGGACACCGCCCACAGCGTCAGGACGGCGAGGATCAGCCGACGCACCAGGTAGGCGAGCATGGCCACCGACCTCAGATGCAGGACGGTGGCCGCCTGACCGGAGTCAGGCGGCCACCGTCGTCGCCTGCCGCCAGGCTACGCCTTGTAGTAGAAGGTGGACGGGTGCGAACTGCCAGGGGTCCGGGCGTGTTGCGCGTTGATCTGTCGCGCCGGGATGTTCCCGAGCCGCCTGCTGGCGATCCGTACCCCCATGGTCGCCGGAGACTGCCCGACCGTGCCGATACTGAACTGCTCGTCCACCAGGATCTTGAAGATCTCCTGGGCGATCTTGTAGCGTTCCTGGGTCTTCTTGCCGCCCGCCGACCGGAAAAGCTCCATGGCCTTCAGGAGCTGCGGGTCCTTCGGCGCCTTGCCTTGCGCCCCGTTGCTGGCATACCACCGGGCAATCGGGTGCCCCAGGAGCGCCTCCACCGGATCCACCGGCAAGGCATGCCGGGGGAAGAGGTACAGAACCTCCGAGCCGTCATTCGCCCAGAGGGCGATCTGATGCTCGTTGTTGTTGATGCGTGTGAAGAACAGGCTCCGCTCGTGCTCCTTGGCGTCCGCCTGGATGCCGATCTTCTTCCACTGCTCCTTGATCATCTCGGCGATCTGGGTGTGCGGGATGAAGGCCCCGGCCGAGGTCGTGAGCTCGATGCGGAGCCGACCCTTGCCGTCGGTCCGCAGGCGGTAGCCTTCTGCGTCCTTCTTGGCCAGGCCGATCTTGTCCAGGAGCGCGTTGGCCTGCTTCGGGTCATGGGTGGACCACTTCTTGCGCCACGCGGGACCCGGGCTGTACGGCACGGTCTCCGACGGGGCGATGGAGCCGGGCACGCCCACGCCGACCCAGAACGTCTCATTGAGCTGATCGCGATCGATGCCCAACGACAGGGCGCGACGGAAGTCCCGGGTGTGGAGCCACTTGGCGATCTCCGGGTCCGCCTCGTACGCCTGGTTCGTCTGCAGGGTAGCATCCGAGCCGTTGAGGGCAGGGTCGAGGCGCACGTCGTAGTTCCCCTTGTCGCGGTTCTCCAGGAACACCGGCAGCTTGGCCATGCTGGTGTGCCGCTCCTGGAGATCATACTGGCCGGCGATGGCCCGCAGGTTCAGCACCTCCAGGTTCTCCGCCAGGGTCATCACCAGCTTGTCAATGTAGGGGAGCTGATTCCCCTGGGTGTCCACTTCCCAGTAGTAGGGGTTCCGCTCCAGCACCCAGGTAGGGTTGTTGATCGGGGTCACCGTCTTCCAGGGCGTCAGCGTCGGCAGCTCCGGGTTGAGCCGCCAGTCCCACCGGTTCTTGATCAAGGCCACCCAGCCGTCGAAGCCCGCGTCCTTGACCTTCTTCTCCAGCTCCTCCTTGGACACGTACTTGGGGTGGAACTGCTTGAGGTAGTGCGCCGGCGTGTATGCACCCATCGTGCGCCCGGCGTGCTGCTGCAAGGCCTGGCCCCCGCCCATCGCCGTGCTGCCCGCCAGGATATCCACGAACAGGTAGTTCGGCTCGGCGAACTCGAACACGACGGTGAGGTCGTCAACCTTCCGGAGGACCCCGGACTTGCCGTTGATCATGAAGTCGGGATGCGGCGTCGGCTGGAGATCCTTGTTCAGGTAGACGTCCTCATGCCAGAATACGAAGTCGTCGGCTGTGAACGGGGCGCCGTCGGACCACTTCATCCCTTTGCGCAGGGAGATGGTGGTCGTCCTGCCATCGTCGCTCATCTTCCAGGCCTTGGCGACGCTCGGCATGACTTTGTTCCCCGTGTAATCCCAGAACAGGATCTTGTCAGCCGAAACGATTCGGTTGCCGTTCTCGCTGTCGCCCGGTCCGGTGAAGCCGCGGCGCCAGGTGCCGCCGTATTTCCCGATGGAGTGCACGGGCTTCACGACGAGCGGCTCCTCCGGAACGCGCTTGTCCACCGACGGGAGCTTTCCCGCCTTGACGAGTTCGGCCAGCATCGGGGCCTCGTTGAACTTCTTCGGCCACTTCGCCGGGTCCGTGATGATCGTCGGCCCTTCCAGCTTCCCGATGAGCTGGGCCCCCAGCTTCGGCTCGGGGGCCTGCCCGGCGATTGCCGGGGCTGGGATCACACCGGCGAGGGCCACGGTGCCTGTGGCCAACGCCGCATCTCGAAGAAACTCACGCCGTGTCATGCGCCTTCGCTTCTGTGACATGATACCCCCCTCCCAGCGTTCTGCGTGGTGCCAGGGGCAAGAGTCCAGCCCCCAGGCGATACGATCCAGGAGCCACCGACCAAGAACCCGATCCAGCGGCATCCCCCTCCGCGGGTTCGGACGGTGAACGGTGAAAGTAGGCGGGAGTCTAGTCGGGATGCGTGGGGGTTGTCAACGACGTTCTCGGCCTCAGGGGGGCATGCCACTGTCTTCTTGCGGAGGCTGACCGAGCGAGATCAGGAAGAACTGGCGGAGGGCTCCAGCAGGGCGATGACGGTGCCGACCTTGACGACGGCTTCCTCGGGGAAGTGCAGCTTCCGGACGACGCCGGCGGCCGGCGACTCGAACTCCACGTTGACCTTGTCGGTCATGATCTCCGCCAGGGGCTCCCCCTCCCCCACCGATTCGCCCTCTGCTTTCAGCCAGCGGACGATCGTCCCCTCGGTCACTCCTTCGCCCAGGTTCGGCATTCGCACTTCGATCATGGTCGCTCCGCTCCCGCTGAAGCTATCAGCCGTCAGCCTTCAGCCAAAAGCTGAGTGCTGACCACTGAACGCTGACAAGCTCTTTGGTGCCGCGCGCGTCTTCAGAGGCCCAGTTCGAGTTTCTCGGGATGCTCGAGCACGTCAATCAATGTCTCGAGGAATTGCCCCACCGGGACGCCGTTCACGATCCGGTGATCGTAGGTCAGGCTGATGGGCAGGATCGAGCGCACCACGATGGCCCCGTCCCGCACGACCGGCTTCGGCTCGATCCGGCCCGTCGCCAGGATCGCCGCCTGGGGCAGGTGCACGATGGGCGTGGCCCATCCCACACCCCGGACCATCCCGACGTTGGACAGCGTGAAGGTGCCCCGGCGCACGTCCTCCGGCCTGAGGGCCCCCCGCCGGGCCCGCTCGGTCACGTCTGCCACCCGGGCCGCCACCTCCGCCAGGCTCTTGCGATCGGCCTGATGCACGACGGGGACGATCAGATTCCCATCCGGAAGCGCAACCGCCACGCCGACGTTGACCTCGGCGTACACCCGGATCTCGGATGCGTCCTCCGCCAGGGCGACGTTGAGGGCGGGATGCAGGGTCAGGGCTTGAGCCAGGGCCTTGACCAGGAGGGAGGTGTAGGTCAGGCGGACGCCGCCCGTGCGGTCCGGCTCTGCGGCAAACCGCTCGCGCAGGGCGGTGAGTTCCGTCGCGTCCACTTCTCCGAGATGCGTGACGGCGGCCACCTGGGCATGGCTCTTGGCCAGATGGTCGGCCGCCATCTTTCGCATCGCCTTGAGCGGGATGACCTCCCGGACGGGGATCCCCCGATCCCTCTGGATCTCTTCCGGCATGCTCCTGGTTCCCTTTCAGCGACTAGCTCTCAGTTTCCTGACGAACAGCCGAATCCGCCAGAGGCGGAGACAGCCGAACGCCTTTGTCGAACGAGCTGACGGCTGACGGCTCCCTCGATCAAGCGGCATATTTCATGACAGCATGCACGGCATCGGCGATGCCCTGGGCATCCGGGAGAAACGCCCGGCGGATGGTCGGGTGGGCCGGCACCGGGGTGTGCGGCGCACCCACCCGGACGATGGGCGCCCGCAGGGATCCGAAGGCCTGCTCCGCCACGGTCGCCGCCACCTCGGCGCCGAGGCCCCCGATCTTCCACGCCTCGTGGGCCACCACCAGACGGCCGGTCTTTCGCACCGAGGCCAGGAGCGTCGCCGTGTCTAACGGCGCCAGCGTGCGGAGGTCGAGGACCTCCACCTCGATCCCCTCCGCCGCGAACTGGTGGGCCGCCTGGAGGGCGCGGTGAACCATCCAGGCCGTGGCGGCCACCGTGACGTCCTTGCCTGGCCGCTTCACCTCCGCCCGCCCGATGGGGACAAGGTGTTCGCCGTCCGGCACCACGTCCCGCACGCCGTGGTACAGGTACATGTGCTCGAAGAACAGGACCGGATCGTCGTCCCGAATGGCCGCCTTCATGAGGCCCTTGGCGTCGGCCGGCGTGGAGGGCATCACCACCTTCAGGCCGGGGACGTGGGTGAACCAGGCCTCGAAGCACTGCGGGTGACCTCCGTAGGGCCCCTCCCCGACCTTGGTCCGGATGGTGAGGGGGACGCGGGCCTTGCCCAGGGTAAGCCAGTGGACCACCGGGGCATGCAGGACGATCTGGGGCATGGCCGAGGCGAGGAACTCTCCGAAGGAGATGTCGAGAATGGGGCGCAGGCCTTCGAGCGCCGCGCCGAGGCAGACTCCGGCCGCGGCGGACTCGGAGATGGGCGTGTCGAAGATCCGCGCCGGCCCGAACTCCTCCCACAACCCCAGCGTCGAGCGGAGCGATCCGCCGAACGGCCCGATGTCCTGACCCAGGACGAACACGTTCGGGTCCCGGCGCATCTCTTCGCGGATCCCCTCGACGAGAGCCTCGACGAACGTCATCCGCTTGCCGGGCATCTCAGGCCTCCCGCAGAGGTGTCGCGAACATCTCATCCAGCCCCAGGTCGGTGGGCAGGATGTCAGGGTGCCGCTGGGCCGCCGCCTTGGCCTCCCCCACCTCCTGGGCGGCCTCGGCCCAGACGGCCTGCGCGTCCTCGGCTGAAAGCACGCCGGCATCCGCGAGCCGTGCCTCTAGGCGCTGGATCGGATCACGGCCTCGCCACTCCTCCACCTCTTCCGGCGCCCGGTAAGACGCGGTGTCGGCCGCGATGTGACCCCGCATGCGAAAGGTTTCGGCCTCGATCAGGGTCGGGCCGTGGCCCGCCCGGGCCCGTCGGACCGCCTCCTGGACGGCGGTATGCACGGCCAGCACGTCGTTGCCGTCCACGGCGACGCCGGGGATGCCGTAGCCGGCGGCCCGATCCGCCAGCCGCTTGGCCGCCGTGGCCTTTTCGATGGGCATGGAGATGGCCCAGTGGTTGTTCTGGATGACGTAGACGATGGGGAGCCGCCAGGCTGCCCCCAGGTTGACAGCCTCGTGGAAATCGCCCCGGTTGCTCGTCCCGTCCCCGAAGGAGACCGCGGTCACGGCGTCGCTCTTCCGATACCTCTGGGCGAAGGCCGCGCCGGTGGCCTGGGAGATGATGGGCCCCAGGTCACCGGCAATGTATGGGAAGACCCGCAGCTCGATGGGCGCCGTGAAGCTGAAGTGGCGGCCTCGCCCGAAACTGGTTCGCTTGCCCAGTGCCCCCGCCCATACCTGTTCCAGTGTCATCCCGCGCATCAGGTAGACGATGGGGGCCCCTCGGTAGGCGGGGGCACAGACATCGTCGGGTCGGAGCCCATAAAACGTGCCGACCGGAACGGCCTCCTCCCCCTGCGAGGGAAACCAGTGGGCAGACTCCTCGCAACATGCCTCGTCCAGCACGCGGCTCTGGACCATCAACCGGTGCATCGCCAGCACCTGCTTCACGTCCTCGATCATCTCGACCTCCACTCACGCAATTGGTAGAGAACCCGTGAATGCGATCGGGCCCTCAGGATCCCAGGCGGAGGATGCCACAGCCGCAGGCTCCGGGGCAAGGATTTTCGCGACGGAAACCTCGGGTCGGCTATGGCCGGCAACTTCGGTGCCGGGGCGAGGACGGGTTCGCGCGGACAAATGGCTTGCGTTGGCTGCCAGAGACGGGTATAGAGATCCCGTTCGACACCCCATGTGCCCAGGCGGCGCACCTACGCCGCTCATCCTCAAGGCATGTGACATGGGGCACGGCGCGAAAACAGCTTCCGCCATGGTTGACGTCAAGCGTCGGGACGGCCGAGCGACCCCTTCGTAGCTTCTTTACAAGATGCCGCCTCAGACTAGAATGGCAGAAGGCCCGAGGGTGATTTGGATCACTCACAAGAGCGGCGAACACTGCGGGGGCTGCGGCGCCGAGCTTTTCCGGGGGGACTTCCTGCAGATCACCCGAGAAGAGGGCATTCGGTGCATGGCCTGCGCAGGGCTGGCCGACCTGGTCTATTTGCCGGCCGGGGACCAGGCCCTGACCCGGCGTGCCCTGGCCGCGTCTCCGCTCTCCGCCATCGTCGTCAAGTTCTCCCGACATCGCAAGCGGAGCGAGCGACAGGGCGTCCTCGTAGCAGCGGCAGCCATTGAGACGGCCAAGCAAGAGTGCGAGAGAGACGCGGCGCGCCGGGAAAAGGGGCGCGAACGCCGTCGCGCCAGAGATGAAGCAGCAGATCGAGAATATGTCGCCCGGTTTGCCGAGAGGATTCTCGAACTGTATCCCGTGTGCCCCCGCGCCGACGCGGATACCATCGCTCGGCACGCCTGTGAAAAATACAGCGGACGGGTTGGCCGATCGGCCGGGGCCAAGCAGTTCAACGCCAGGGCCATCACGCTCGCCGTCCAAGCGTACATCCGCCACCAGTACACGAGCTACGACGAACTGCTTGCCCAGGGGCTCGAACCGTTTGAAGCGAGACCGATGGTCGCCGACAGAATCAAGGACCTCTTGTACCGGTGGCGGGGAGATTGAGGCAGAGTGCGTCGGGTCCGGTTGGTTCGCCGACCCCGTCCGGCCGACGGCTTCATCCCGTTCCGACTCGAACCCTCAACCTCCAAGAATCCAGAACGCGTCCATGAAAAATCACGCAATTACGTCGTGAAAGGTTTCCGGTACCTTCTGCGTCACGAGGCTGTACGGAAGATGAAGGCAGGCCCTTCGGAGTCGCCCTACAGGGGGAGGCTCCAAACCGCCATGAGCGGCTCGGGTCAAAAGCCCTGGTCGTGAGCGTCATGGAAAAGGCGGGAGCACCCGTCAGGTGGTGGCTGGAGAGATGAGCGCAAGCGAATCCCCGGCGACGCGTCGAAAGGACAGCGACGACGCCAAAACCAGGGTCGAAGGTATGCCCTGGGAGCAGCCTGGCAGGAGCCTGTTGACTGGCCAGGTGGCGTCCGGCGTAAAGGGGACATGACTCCAGCCTGGGCTTCCGTGCAGAACGTGAGAACCTTGCCGGTGATGGGAAGGGAAAAGGCCCAAGCGGTGGACCCGTGAGGCCGAAAGTACCGATGCACCAGTGAGGGGCGGACCACCTCGTAGTAGCGTTGAGATGGGGTAACTCCCATGGAGCGAAGGGGGTGGGTCACTCTACCGACCCCACAGGGCCAACCGGCAACGGGAGGAGCCCGACGGGATCGGCCGCTGGCGGCAGCCTGCGATGAGTGGCACGAGCCGGATGACCGGAGACGGTCACGTCCGGATCTGTGAGAGGCCGGGGGTGAAATTCCCCCGGCCCACTCGGCTCTTGGTACCTTTCTTCCGCGGGCGGCGAACGGCCGCCTGCCGTGCCCGGAATTTTCTATTGTGTCCGCCCCGCCCCCTCCATTTGGTGGCCTACCCAGCCCGGCGGGCCGGCCGCCCGTAGACGTGGCGGAGGATTTCCCCCGTGTCCTTGATCAGGGCCAACGCGGCGGTCTCCGTACAACTGCCATCATGGACTGCACTATTTCCGCGATTCCGGACCGAGTGAGCCTTGTCCCGCAGGGTATCGGTCAAGAGCCGGGTACTCCGCGCCCAGTTGATGAGATTCTTCAGTCGGTCCTTCGGGTCCGTCCTGCTCGAGGGAAGTGACACACCGCCCTTGCTGGCAAGCGCTTCATCCAGTGCGAACTCCAGGACGGCTCGACAGAGGACGGCAGCTGCAGTTGGCAGGCCATGAAGGTAGCATGTCGTCGCCTGGCGGAGGTAACTGGTGACCTTCTCGTTGGGCAGCAGAACGACCCTCAGTGGTTGGAGCTTCCACCACCGCGCCACCATACGCGGCACCTGCAGGAGGGCTACCACGGTAAAATGCTGGTCGAGGGTATCATAGTCGGTCACCAGATCCAGGGCCTCCAGGGTTTCCTCGTCGAATTCGATCACGGGCCGGAGTCTTAGTTCCGGCAATTTGCTGGTAAGCTCTTGCAACCACTCCGCACGCTCAGCCTTATCCCGCGGTTCTCGGATGCTATACGACCCGTCGCTCACACTGTCCAGCGCGGATATGCAGAAATCGACATTTAGTTTGGTATGCTCGAGCGCGAGCAGAAGAGTCAAAACCTCATCCGAGGTTACCATCGCTTTGTCCCCCTCGCGTACCCAATGGACCGGCCGGGCTGGAGCCGTCTTCAGAACGTACTCTTGCGAACCAACTGCTTGGTGATGGGAATTTGCTTTTGCGCCGGGGGGCCGCCACCTGCACGCCATGCCCTGGGGCCTCCCTGGGGCGGGCGCGCCATCGGGGCCCAGTTTTGGGGGACCCGGCATTAGTGGCTTTCTCTAGGACATCAACAGCCGCCACCAGGGCGCCTACTCGCTCCGCCCCCGCCGGTCGCATTTGAGCCCGGGAAGGTCGATCGGCTTCCACTTGCCCCGAGGGGGGTCAATGCCTATTGTACGCAGCCCCACATGAGGCAGCAGTTGACTTTTTCCCGGATGCTTCATCGGCC
>METI01000208.1:3497-6201 GCA_001771285.1 candidate division NC10 bacterium RIFCSPLOWO2_12_FULL_66_18 | reverse complement strand
CAGCTCGTTCGACGGCTGATGCCCCTGCTTCAGGACAACGTAGGCCTTGGGCTTGACCAGCTCATCGGTGTCTTGCGCCCCGACTACGGCGCACTCCAGCACGGCCGGATGGCCGATGAGGGCGTTTTCCACTTCCACCGGTGAAACCCAGATGCCCCCCACCTTCAGCATGTCGTCCGACCGGCCGCAGTACCAGAAGTACTCTTCCGGGTCCTGGTAATACTTGTCGCCGGTCTTCACCCACTCGCCCAGCATCGTCTCCTTGGTCTTCTGGTGCTTGTTCCAATAGAAAGCGGCGGCCGAGTCCCCCTTGATCAACAGGTTGCCGACCTCGCCCTGGGGCAGGGTCCGCCCCTCCTCGTCCACGATGCGGGCCTTGTAACCCGGCACGATCTTCCCCGAGCTCCCGGGGCGCACCTCCCCGATCCGGTTCGAGATGAAGATGTGGAGCAGCTCCGTGGAGCCGATGCCGTCCAGGATCTCCAGGCCGAATCTGTCCTTCCAGCGGTGGAAGATGGGGGCCGGCAGCGATTCTCCGGCCGAGACGCAGACCCGCACCGATTTCAGGGCCTGATCCAGGCGGCCCGGCCCCTGGTCCTTGGCCGATTTCGCCTCCGAATCCGCCAGCTGGAGCATGGCCGCGTACAGCGTAGGGACCCCGTAGAAGATGGTGGGCCGATACGTCGCCAGGACCTCGAACATCTTGTCGGGCAGCGGCCTCCCCGGATACAGGACCGCGGGAGCGCCGACGTTGAACGGGAAGTACAGGTTGTTTCCGAGCCCGTAGGCGAAGAAGAGCTTGGCGGCAGAAAAGGTGATGTCCTGCGCCCGGATGCCCAGGATCGGGCGGGCGTACAGTTCGGCGCAGTAGACCATGTCGTGGTGCAGGTGCACCGCCCCCTTGGGAAAGCCGGTGCTCCCCGACGAGTACAGCCAGAAGGCGACATCATCCCGGGACGTGTCGGCCGCCTCACAGGTCGGGGGCTGGGCCTGGACCAGCTCCGCATAGGACACGAGGGGGCCCGCCGCCTTCCCCACCACCACGATGTGGCGGACGTGCGGGAAGCGGTCCCGGAGGGCGCGGAGCGGTTCCCACAACGCCTCGTGGACCACCAGCACCTTGGCCCGGCTGTCCTGGAGCATGTACTCGTAATCGACCGGCCGGAGCATGGTGTTCATGGGGATGGGGACCGCCC
Organism: candidate division NC10 bacterium RIFCSPLOWO2_12_FULL_66_18; assembly: GCA_001771285.1. Lineage (GTDB taxonomy): Bacteria > Methylomirabilota > Methylomirabilia > Methylomirabilales > 2-02-FULL-66-22 > 2-02-FULL-66-22. Next base: position 5,005 of record METI01000208.1, on the reverse strand, counting down.
CGACCTTGATGGCGCCAAAGAAGGCGGCCACGAACTCCGGGCTGTCCAGCAAGAGGAGGGCGACCCGGTCCTCCATCTCCACCTTCAGGGAGCGGAGGGCGTTGCCGAAGCGGTTCACCGCGTCGGCAACCTCCTGGTAGGTTGTGGTCTTCCCCTCGTAGTGCAGCGCGGTCTTGCCGCCCCGCCCCGCCGCCAGGTTGCGGTCCACGAAGTGGGTGGCGACGTTGAACTGCTCTGGGAGATCCACCCGCGGCACACTCATCTGTCGCCTCCTTTGGAACCACAGATGAACACAGATGAACGCAGATGTCCCAACCCGGATTTCGGAAGGATTATCTGTGTGTATCTGTGTGCATCTGTGGTTGCATCGTTCCGTGCACTCAGGCGGCCCGGGGTGCGATCCAGCCGGGGTGCTGGAAGATCTGGTCCAGCAACTCCTCGTCCGCCGCCGTGGGCAATTGCGCCGCCAGGTAGCTCTCGTATTGGCTCGGGTCCACCCGCTCGCCGGTCGCGCTGTAGCACTGCCCGGCGTAGGTACCGATGGCCCGGTTGAACGTGAGGTCCGAAACGCTGAGCTTGGGCTGATCGTCCGGGATCAGCCGGTTCAGCTTCTCCACCAGGGCCACGCATTCCTGCCGGTAGAGTTCCCGGTTATAGGCGTTCAACCGCTCCTTGTCGGGCGAGGACGTGTTCTGATCCTCGTCGTAGCGCCCCTTGAGTCCCCACTCGTAGGCCCACTGCGAGGTCGCCGAGCCGTCCTTCCCGAACAGGTCGAAAGCCGTGGGGATCCACTTGTTGAAATAGCGCTGGATGATGGGCGTCGGGATCTTCCCCGTCTTCAGGATCCGGAGCAACCCGTTGTTGCCCGTCCCCAGGTGAAACGACTCCTCCTTCAGCATGGGCCCCATGCTCTGCGCCAGGGGGGCAAAGGCGGAGAAGCTGAGCATCTTCAACTGGAACTTCCCGTCCCGGTCGATGAACTGCGTGTAGACGAAGAAGTCCAGCCAGTTCTGGACCTCCAGGTTGAATGAGCCCAGCAGGCGCTGATTACAATAGGCGTGTCGCTCCAGGAGCTTCTGCGCCTCGATGCGTCCCGAGGTGCCGAAATGATTCACCAGGATGTGGGACATCTGGACGCCGTGGCGCATCTCCTCGCACATCACCCGGGCCAGGCAATCCAGGTCGTAATCGGTGGGCGCCGTCTCCAGGAGGCGGCGCTGCTGTTCCACCGAGGCAAACTCGGTGTCGCCCTGGACCACGATGAGCTGCTCCAGCGAGTCCCTGATCCGCTGATCCGGGACGTGCTGGAGGGTCCGCCACCGCAGCTGGCCCTGGAAGGCGCCGAAGCGGATCTCGGGGTGCTCCAGCTCCCCGTACTTCGGTTCGGGCGTGTAGTCGCGGAGCTTGGGATGCTCGCGGAGACCGATCTCGCGCTGCCATTCGCGGAACAGGTCTACCCAGTCGTCAAAGGTAGAAATCCTGGCCATACCCCCCCCAATGGATTGCGG
>METI01000208.1:0-3477 GCA_001771285.1 candidate division NC10 bacterium RIFCSPLOWO2_12_FULL_66_18 | reverse complement strand
ATTGGATTGCGGATTTTCGATTGTCGATTTCGGATTGAAAGGCCTCTCCGGCAAATCGGCAATCGGCAATCGCAAATCCTCAATTGGAATTAGTGTCCCCGGAACGACGCCACCCGCTTCTCCACGTAGGCCTGGAACCCTTCCTTGGCGTCCTGGCTCTCGAACAGTTCCTGCTGCAGCTCCCGCTCCAGGGCCAGGGCATCCTGGAAGCTCATCTCGATCCCGGACTGGACGGAGCGCTTGATGCGTCCCACCGCCTTGCTGGCCTTGGCGGGCGGCACGAACTGCCGCGCGTAGGCCAGCACGCCCTCCCAGAAACTCTCGGCGGGGAAGATCTCGTTGACGAGGCCCAGCTCCTTGGCCTCCTCGAAGGGCATGTTCCGCCCCAGGACCATCAACTCCAGGGCCCGGGCCTTGCCGATCAGGCGGGGCAGCCGCTGCGTCCCGCCGGTGCCCGGCAGGACACCCAGGCCGATCTCGGGCAGGCCGATCTTGCCGCCGTCCTTCTTGGCCAAGCGAATGTCGCAGGCCATGGCGATCTCCAGCCCGCCGCCTACCGTGTGGCCGTTGAGCGCGGCGATGGCGAGCTTGGGTGTCTGTTCCAGGCGGTTCAGGGTCTCGTTGGCGTGTAGGCAGAAGTAGTATTTGAACTGCGGCGTCACCTCCGACAGCATCTTGATGTTGGCGCCGGCCGAGAAGAACTTCTCCCCCTTCCCCCGCACCACCAGGACGTGCACCTCGTCGTCGAAGCGGGCCTGAAGGATCGCCTCGTCGAATTCCCGAAACATCTGGTGGGTATAGGTGTTCGCCGGTGGGTCGTTCAACTCCAGGATGGCAAGACCCTTCTCCGTTCGATATTCGACCAGGGACATGGGCCACTCCTTTCGCGCTGTCTGCCGCTTTACCTCGACGGGTGCCGCAGGATCCGGCCCGCGCGGCGCGCCGTAGCGCCCTCGCCGCCCAGGAAACCCCGCAGGAAGATTCCCAGCATGAAATCGGTCAGTCGCTTGGCCTCCCCATCCACCTCGGGCCGGTACCAGGTGTAGATCCAGTTCATGCTGCCGAACAGGGTCATGGCGGCGAGGCGCAGGTCCCGCCCGTTTCCCCGCCGGTCCCCCCGGATTTCCCGCAGGATGGACGCCAGGCTGTCGTAGTACCGCTTCTTGGTCTGGCGGATCTTCGCCAGATACTCGCCCCGAAGCGACTCAGCCTCGTGGGAGAGGACCTTCATCTCCCGCATGTGGCTGAGGGAGATCTCCAGGTGGGTGAAGACCAGGAGGCGCAGGCGCTCCAGGGGGTCGTCAATCGCTTTGGCCCGCTCCTCGAAGGTGTCCAGGATCTGCCGGAGGACGTGATCGCAGATGCGGAAGAGGGCTTCGTTCTTGCTCCGGAAGTAGTAGTAGTGCCCGGCCAGGCTCATCCCGGTGGCCCGGGCCAGCTCCCGGATGGAGGCGCGGTGGAAGCCCCGCTCGGCGAACACCTCGGCGGCGCGCTGGAGGACGAACTCCAGCTTCTGGTCGTACGTCTGGCGGCTCTCGCCCGCCTGTCCATTGGAGGGGTCGGTTCGCATGCCGTCACCGGGAGGGAAGGATTCGAACGAACGTTCGAATAGCTACCAGGGGCTGCGGCGGGTGTCAAGGGAAATCACGGCCCATCATCCCATGCTCCAATATAATCATGTTGACAATGTCTGCATTTAGACATATTAGTATTTCATCATACTTGGAGGCTTTTGACCCATGCCCGGACGCAGGCAGCGGAAGACGACGGAGGCGGGGGCAACCGAGCGGCTGCTCCAGGCCAAGCTGCCGGCGCACCTGGTGAAGGCCCTCCGGATCCTGGCCCTGGAACAGGACACGACCGTGAAGACCCTGTTGACCCGGCTCGTGGAGGACTATGTGGGGCAGCAGCGCCGCGGCTCGGGGGGAAAGGGATGAGGCGTCCAGGGGCAGGGTGGCGAGGCGGGCTGGGGGGAATCGGGTTGGGGGTCCTCGCCCTGCTGCCGGGCCTGGGCTGCGGGCCGGCGGCGCTCCTGCTGATGAGCGCGGCCGGCGGCGCGGCGGCCATCACCGGAGAGCCCCAGCGGATGTACAACACCCAGGGTCAGGACTTCAACGAGCAGCGCATCGGCCAGATCCGCTCCGGCATCCACACGCCAGAGGACGTGGTGAACCTCCTGGGGCATCCCCAGACCAAGGTCTTCACCCGGGACGACGAGGAGTGGGCCTACCGCTATCACGTCCCGCCGTCGCTTCTCCGATCGGGAATGGAAAAGATCCTGACGATTCGATTCCGGGAAGGCAAGGTGCAGGAGGTTCGATACTCCATCAGCACGCTGTGAGGATGCGTTCACTGGCCAGCCGTCGGTCATCTGCAAGCTGACGGCTGATGGGGTTGACGGCCTCAGCGCTTCCGGGTCCTATTCGCTGAAGACCTTCTTGATGCCCCGGCCTAGCGACTGGACATCCTCCCCCATTCCCCGCATCGTGGCACAGCCCGCCGTCAATCCCATGAGGACGACCAGGAGGACTCCGACCAACCACCGGATCGCATGAGTTCGCATCCCCTGTTCCTCCCGGGCCCGGTTCATCCCAAATATTTCACCGCCAAGGTCGCCAAGAACGCAACGGTACGTCAGCTCAGAAGAATCTGGGGGCGGACGCCGGGCCAAACTGTTCCGAGGCGCCGATCGACGCTTCCCCCGTCAGGGCTTGAATATCGGGGAGTTTCTTGGCGGACTTGGCGTCTTGGCGGTTTAACTGCACTGTTTGGGTTCATCACTGTGCGCCCGATCCCTGGAATTCCTCCTGCCCGCGAACCATCCCGGGGGTGATGAAGTAGGTCCCGTCGCACCCCGCCCGGAGCAGGGAGTCGGCTGTGGCCCTGTTCCCCCCCGTCGCCGCCAGGCTGACCCCGGAGGCCAGCGCCATCCCCGGGCAGATCGCCCCCGCCTTGAACGGGATGTACAGGAAGCTCCCGATGGCCCCCGCCACAGCGGCCATGGCTGTGAGGCCTGGCGAGTCGTCGGGTTTCGCAGGCGCCCTCGATGTTTCCTGTTGTCCCCACCCGTTTCCGGTGGCGGCAAGGACTATACCCGTCACCAGGAGAATCGCCAGCGGCCCGCGGAGCATCCTGTTACTCATCCATCTCTCCTTTCCGCGTCCTCCGAAGTCGCCTCGTTCGGCCCCCCTCACCCATGCCCTCTCCCGCGTGGGGGAGAGGGAAGAGCTGTCTGGCCCCCGTCCCACACCCAGGGTCACGTCCTTTCTCGCAACCGAGGGTCCGGGCTGCGCCACCTGACCGGCGTTGAACACTGAGGGCCAGCCGCCCTTCATCGATCCCGGGAAGGGGCCTTGACCCTGGCGATGATCGTTTCCACAGCCCGCCCGGCATTCTCGAAGACCTTGGCGATATCCCCCGGTCCGGCCCGGCGGATGTGGACCCCGGCGACGACCACCGTCGTGCGCCCCAGCGCCT
>METI01000207.1 GCA_001771285.1 candidate division NC10 bacterium RIFCSPLOWO2_12_FULL_66_18 | reverse complement strand
GTCGCCCTGGGGGCCGAGGCCGACGAACCGGAGCGGCTGGTTCTGCAGGAAGGTCCTGACGTTCGCGAACGCATAGATCCCGAGGCTGAACGTCGGGTTGGTCATGAAGTCGCGGTAGCGCTCCGCCAGCACGCCAGCTTTGATGAGGTGCCGCCCGCGCGTGTGCGTCAGGTCGTACTGCGTGCTGTAGACGTTCTGGGCGAGCCGGAGGTTGGCCGAGACCTGCGGCCCGAACCGCTGCATGCCGCCGATGTCGATGTCGCCGACCATCGCCCGGCCCGCCACAAAGGGCGGCAGCCCGCGTGACAGGTTCGCCTCCACGTTCTGTCCGATCCGTGTCCGGCTGTAGCCGAACCGGAGGGTCTGGAGGGTCCGATCGGACAGCACGTGCTGGTATTCCGCAGTGAAGAACTGGTTGCTGGAGATGAACGACCGCGGGAACTGCGGGTAATCGGTCGGCAGCCGGTGGCTGGCGTCGTCGTACGTGTAGCGGCCGAAGACCCGGTGCTCGGCGCCGGCCTGATAGTCGAGGCGTCCCTGGGCGAAGTCCTGGTTCAATTCCTGGTCGAAGCCGAAGGTGTGCGGCGCCAGCCCGCTCCCGAGCGCCGGGCCGTTGGCGGCGGGAATGGCGTCCAGATACGGCTGCACGGCGGGGCTGATCGTGACGGGGCCGTCGGGAAGGAGGCCGCGCCTGGCGTTGTCGTCGGGCACAAAGCTGGTGATCGTCTTGCCGAGCGTCTCGCGCAGCCCTTCGTAGGAGACGAAGTAGAACAACCGGTCGCGCCGGATCGGCCCGCCGAGCGACCCGCCGTACTGATTGCGCACGAAGTCGGGCTTGGCGCCGACGTCGAAGTAGTTGCGCGCATCGAGCGCGTCATTGCGATGGAACTCGTACGCGCTTCCCCGAACCGTGTTGGCGCCCGACTTGGTGAGGACGTTGATCTGTCCGCCGAAGTTGCGGCCGAACTCGGCGCTGTAGCCGTTCGACTCGACGCGGAACTCGCGGACCGACTCCATCCCGAGCGCAGTGCCCGCGGCGCTTCCGGCCGGTCCATTGGTGAAGTCGTTGAGCAGCGTGCCGTCGAGCAGGTAGACGTTCGACCGGTAGTCCTGCCCGTTGATGCTCATGCCGAGCCCGTGCGCCACGACCGACCCGCCGTCGCGCGACGGGTACGGCAGCACGCCGGGCTGCAGCAGCGTCAGGTCCGTGAAGTTGCGGCCGTTGAGCGGCAGCGACTCGATCGCCTGCTGGCCCACGAGGAAGCTCAGCTCGGAGGTCGCGGTGTTCACGAGCGGCATGTCGCCGCTGACCGTGATCGCCTGTTCGACGCCGACCTCCATGACGAGCGGCAGCGACACGATTTCACCGACCGTGGCGACCAGGTCGCGCCGGAGCGCGCGGAATCCCGACAGATCCGCGGCGAGCTCGTAATCGCCGGCCGGCAGGCCGGCAAAGGCGAAGCGTCCATCCGGTCCTGTGGCCGTCGCGCGGGTGAGGCCCGTTGCCGTGTGGCGCAGCGTCAGCTGCACGCCCGGCAGGACGCCGCCCGACGCATCGCTCACGGTCCCGGTGACAATGGCCGCCGTCTGGCCGTGCGCGGCCGGCGCACCCAGGACGGCAAGGAGCAGAACGAGCACAGAAACGCGACGAAAGACACGAGGAAGCTGCTGCATAGCGGATTCTGGATGATGGCCGGGGAGTCTGCGGAGTGTCAACCAGTTGCGCCGGGCGTTCATAACCGACCGTAGTGCCCGGCTTTAGCCGGGCTGAAGCCCGGCACTACGTACGAATCAGTGGTCGGTTATGAACCGGCTCGTGAGTGCCGGCGTGACTTCGAAGATGAAGCGGAGGGCCGGAATCCGGTTGCCCGGATGATCGTCGGCGTAGGTGAGCTGCGGCTGCCGATAGAGCAGCTGCGACTCGGACGGAGGCCCCTGGTAGATGCCCGGATAGAGATCGATGATGTGCGGGCCCGGAGTGCCGGTGGCGGTGAAGTTGATGACGACATCGCCCTGGCTGTTGAAACCGCACGCGTAGCCCATGTACGCATTGTCGTACGTGGCGATGTAGATGTTGTCGTACTCCGTCCACCCGACGCCCTTCAGGTGGATGGTGACGGGCGTCCCGACCGGCCCCGAAAGCGGCGACATCGAGACGATGCTGGTCTCGATGACGAAGAAGGCGCGCCCGAGCGTACGCGTCCCGTCGCGAAGCGCGATCCCGTGGAGTCCGCCCAGGTCGTCGGGAATGGCCACCGGCGCGTCGATGCGGCCATCACGCCCGACCGTGACGGGGCCGATCGGCTGGTCCTGCGGCTCGAAGCCGTCGCCGCTCACGCGGTTGCCGACGTAGGTCTGCCACACGAGCTGCAGTGTCGCGCCCGCGGGAAGCCCCTCGGCGCGGAGCGCGGCCCGCGTCCCGACTGCCCCCTGGGTCGGACTGAGCGACAGCTGTGCACCACTCACCGCAATCTCGGTATCCGGGACGGGCTGACGCGGGTACGGTTCGGCGTACACTGGCGGCATCGCGGCCTGGCCGGGCGTCGTTTCGAACGTGAACTGCGGGCGCGGCAGGTGCGCGACCGGCGACTGCTCGTAGTTGAGGTACCCCTGCCCCTGATAGCCGGTCAGCACCTTCACGACATGGGAGCCGGCCGGTCCGGCTGCGCGAAACCGTGCGACCGCGGACCCGCCGGTGCCGGCCGCGGAGACAAAGCCCACAAGGTTGTTGTCCCAGTTCACCACCCAGGTGCTTTCCATCGTCCGCCACCCCAGCCCGGTGACGCGGAGCTCGATCGGCGTGCCGATCGGCCCCGACGAGGGGGTCATCTCGAAGGTCTGTGTGACCTCGACGCCGTTCTGGGCGACGGGCACGCCGTCGATCCGCGCCACGACGTCATGCATGCCGCCGTAGTCTTCAGGAATCGTGAAGCGGGCGTCCAGCCGGCCCGTCGCATCGACGGCGAACTGGCCGAGCGGCATGCTCGAGTCGACGTACTTCTTGCCCCGGAAGTGGTACGAGTCCTCGATCACCCAGCCGCCGCTCACGGTGGCCCACAGGAGCTCTACGGTCTTGCCCGCGGGCAGGCCGGCGGTGGTCGCGCGAACCGCGGCGCCGACGATCGGCCTGTCGTATGTGAGCGTCAGGGTCTGGACGGGTGGTGCGCCGGAGGACGCGGCCGGGGAGTCGCCGGTTTCCTCAGAAGGTGACGCGCCGGTGGACGAGCAGGCGACAGCCGTGGCGAGCGCGACGAGAGTCCCGAACCCGGCCCACCGCATCGCGGTCCCGCTATTCGACGATCGTGATCTGCGACGCGAGCACGTCGAATGGCTTGAACTCGCCGGTCCGCCCCTGCGGGTCCCTGGCCGTGATCGTGTACTTCACAACGCCCATCGGGGCATCGTCGGGCACGACCCACTTGGCCACCCAGAAGTCGCGCTCCGGCTGCTGCTCGGTCTGCCGATCGCGCATGGGGACGTCCATGGTCCTGCCACCGTACGACAGGTGGACGACGAGCTGCGATGCGCGGTCGCGCTTGCCCGTGGCCGGATCGACGGCGGCCGCGCGGAACCCCACGGGCTCGCCCCGCTTGAACCGGTTGCTCATCGTGCAGTTCAGCGGCTTGCCGGGCCCGAAGAAGTAGACGAGGTCTCCGTAGACCACCAGCTTGGCGTTGGTCTGTCCGGCGACGGATGCGCTCGCCAGGGCAGCCACCAACAGGGCGCCGACGACGGCACAGAGCTTCTTCACGGAGCACACGGTACCCGACTCGAGGCCGGGCTGTCCAGAGGGAAATCGGGCCCGATCAGGTTGGCTCGAACGGCCTGCCTGCCCGGGGCAGGCACCCTCTGACCGCCGAGATCAGGTCGTTCGGATCGAGCGGCTTGTGCAGGACGCCGGCAAAATCGGCTTCGTCCAGATCGCTGACGTCGTGGCCGGTGACGACCACGATCGGGATGCCGCGCGTCTCGGGCCGCGCCTTGAACTCCCGGTAGACGTCGCGCCCGCTGACGCGGGGAAGCGCCAGGTCCAGGACGACCACCTGGGGAGGTCTGGCCTCGATCACGTGCAATGCCGCCAGGCCGTCCTCGACCGACACCACGCTCAACCCCGCCTGACGGAGAACGGAACGATAGAACTCCCGGGCCGTCGGATCGTCCTCCACAACAAGCACAACCCCCTGGGACCCCGATGTGGACATGACCGGCGAATATTATAACGGTGCATCTTTCCATCCTTGACTCAGCCGTGAGCCGAAACCCTGCGAAGTAGAGCTCCCTTGAGGTCAAATCTTTGAGCCAATCAAATACTTGATCTATACTGACTGGCGTGGCCACTGCGCCGGCTGACCTCCTGCGGCAACGCGGTATCCAGGTGACGGCCCAGCGATTGGCTGTCTTGCGGGCGGTCGCGGGCCAGCCCCACATCGCGGCCGACGCCGTGGCCGAGGCCGTCAGGGCCGAGATCGGTGCCATCTCGCTCCAGTCGGTGTACGACGCCCTCGGCGTCCTGGTCGCCGGGGGCCTTATCCGGCGCATTCAGCCCGCCGGATCACCGGCTCGCTTCGAGGATCGGGTCGGCGACAACCACCACCATCTGATCTGTCGAATCTGCGGCCGCCTGGTCGACATCGACTGCGCGGTCGGCTCCGCCCCCTGTCTCACGGCGGTCGACGACATGGGCTACGAGATCGACGAGGCCGAGGTCGCCTACTGGGGGCGCTGTCCGGATTGCCTGGCTCAGTCCCCAGCGTCATCCCGCTCTGACCCACCGACACGCCGACGCCGAAGCCAGCGGGGCGGCACTCCATCACCGTAAGAGGTCAACGTCAGCATGGACAACGAACAGAAGTGCCCGTTCCCGGGCAAAGCGCACAGCGGCCCGTCGAACCGGGACTGGTGGCCGAATCAGCTGAACCTGAAGGTCCTTCACCAGAACCCGCCCGCACGCGACCCCATGGGCGCGGAGTTCAACTACGCCGAAGAGTTCAAGTCCCTCGATCTCGATGCCCTGAAGAAGGACATCGAGCAGGTGATGACGACCTCGCAGGACTGGTGGCCGGCCGACTTCGGCCATTACGGACCGCTCTTCATCCGGATGGCGTGGCACAGTGCGGGCACGTACCGCATCAGCGACGGCCGCGGAGGTGCGGGGGACGGCGAGCAGCGCTTCGCGCCCCTGAACAGTTGGCCGGACAACGTGAACCTCGACAAGGCGCGACGGCTGCTGTGGCCGGTCAAGAAGAAGTACGGCCGGACGATCTCATGGGCCGACCTGATGGTCTTCGCCGGCAACTGCGCCCTGGAGTCGATGGGGTTCAAGACGTTCGGCTTCGGCGGCGGGCGCGAGGACGTCTGGGAGCCCAAGGAGATCAACTGGGGGACCGAGCACACGTGGCTCGAAGACGCGCGCTACAGCGGCGACCGGCAACTCGCGAATCCGCTCGCCGCCGTGCAGATGGGCCTCATCTACGTCAATCCGGAAGGGCCGAACGGCACCCCGGATCCGATCGCCGCCGCCCGGGACATTCGAGAGACGTTCCGCCGCATGGCGATGAACGACGAGGAGACGG
>METI01000206.1:6302-38700 GCA_001771285.1 candidate division NC10 bacterium RIFCSPLOWO2_12_FULL_66_18 | reverse complement strand
GGATGCCGATGACCTTCCCCGCCAGGCTGGCCAGGCGAGGGGCCGGCGTGAACGCCTTCACGGCCGGTCCGTCGGTAGGGTCAAAGATCGTGAGACTCATCGTACCCCCCTTGTGAATGACCAATGTCCAATGACCAATGGGTCCTGAGGTTTAGGCGTCCACCCTGCACGTGGGGCAGGGTGGGACCGGTTTTGTGACCGCCTCCGAGTGTAACCGTCCTGCCCATCCCGGGATCACCACGGAGTACCCGCCAGCGTCCCCGCCGGCGGCGATCACCAGAATATCTTCCGGATCGGCTACGGCCCGGTATTGGCGCGCCGCCTGTAGTGGCGTTTCGGGCGGGGGGAGGCGACCGGCCCGTGCCAGCTCCTCCTCCGACCGCACGGCATGCTCGTGCAGCCAGGCCCGTCCGTCCTTCTTTGTCCAACCGGCCTGGCTCAGGATCCGCCGGTGCTCACCGGCGACGATCACCACGAACTGCTGTCCCGACAGGCTGAGGCGGCCGCCGGCCACCATGACGTCGGCGATGGTGGAGAGGATCGCCTCAGGGTCCGAGGCCAATGGGTTGGCGATCTGGTGGGGGGATTCTCCCGCGAACAGGGTCACGGCGCTTTCTTCGGGCGGGATCCCTCGCTCAACGTGAAGGGGGATCCAGGGGCTATGGACTTCGTCCTCGGCGATGCAGTAGGTGAACTTGCCCGGATGGCCGAAGCAGCTCCGGTCCATGACGCCTGGGATGGAACCGCACACATTTCGCAGGAGCAGGCGCAAGGCCCGTCCGATGGTGGCATTGGCCCTCCAGCCCGGGCCAAAGAGATTCTCGCCGGCATTCATGCCGACCTGAGCGGCGATGGGGCCGTTTACGATGGTCAGGATGCCCATGCCGGAGGTGCTGGCCGTCGGTCCGTGGGCGGAGAAGGCGGGGTCGCACAGGGCTTCCACGATCGCCAGGAGGACCGGCGCGTACTCGGGCAAGCAACCCGCCATGACGGCATTGATGGCCAGCTTTTCTGCGGTGATCGCTCGCGCACGCTCGGGTATCTCACCGAGGATGTCCTCGGGTTGTTTTCCCATGGCGTCGAGCATTGCCCAGATCCGCTCCTCTGTCGGCGGAATCACGGGCAACCCATCGGTCCAACCCTTTTCGAAGCAAGCTTCGATTGCGGTCAGTGGGTCCGCAACCTCGAGTCGTACGGAGCGTAACACACCTCGAGACATATTCAGCCTCCCTCTCAGTCGCGAGAAAAGGTACCACCCTGGCGGATCGGCTGTCTATTGAAATCGAGGAGGCGGGTGAGGTGGGATGCCATGCACATGAAACAGCATACGGGGAGAGGCGGAGCTTCCAATGGAACAACGTTTGTCCGCCCCAAGGGAAAATTCTTGGAAACTGCATTTTTTTCTTGCGGGCTTTGGGATGGCCCCTTATATTGACGAGGCTTTTTGCTCGGTTCCCGCGAACCCATTGGAAGGATCGGGGATCTAAAAGTCAGGGGCAGGGAGACGCCCCGTTGTGCTGCCAGCGGCAGCAGGAAGGAGCAGCTAGATATGGCTGAGAGCAAGGTACAAAAGGTGGCTCGCCAGGGCGCTGCGCGAAAGTCCATCGGGACGTGCCAGTGCGGTGGCGAGCTGATCTGGGCCCAGGTCGTCCTGACGCGCGCGCGGATGATGAGGGTCTGCGAGAAGTGCGGCGCCTTCCACGAGAAGGATCAGTCGTAACCGCCCGCCTCGTCTAATCCCAGGCTCTCCCCCCAAATCCAGGCTCCCTGTTCAAGTCGGATCGTCTCCGACGATGCAGGTGTGTGCGGCGTAGTATTGTTGATTCGCCTTTCATGCGATCTCGTCGCCTCGCGATTCAATTTCCTTGACGTTCTCCAAGCCAGTTGGTAGAAATATCCAACCAGAGCAACATCAATCCGCTACTAATATTTCGATATGTTACAAATGCTTCCTGAAGCTATTTCTGAAATCTGAAGGCATGAAGCGGGCCGTTCGTAACCGTCTCGCTGATCTTCTGCTCCAGGCCTTTGACGATCCAGAGAAGCGCGCCGCGATCGCCTGGCTGGCACTCTTTTGTGAGGTAACCATCCGAACGGATCGGCCGCAGATACCCCTGGCCGACCTCTTGGCGCACCGGCGTGCTGCGTTTCCCGGAGTGGATGGAAGCGTCGAAACGGCACTTGACCATTTGATCGGCCGAGGGAAACTGCTTCAACTTCGGCGCGCCGATACCGGGGAATTCCATGCGTCAGGGGTCCCCAGAGGGTTAGAGGATATCCCCTGGTTGGTCGAGTTGGAGCCGGATGCTTGCGCGGCCTACCCGGCACTATGCGAGCGAGCATGGATCTATGCTCGGATAGCAGCCCGTATCGGGCGGAGTGGGGCGATCAGCCGTCCGCGGGATTCTTTGCGAAAGGCCATGGCGGAGGCGGCCCTGTGCTTCAACGCGGGCCTTTTCTTCGAAGCGCACGAGCATCTGGAACACTGCTGGGCGAGCCAGCCAAGGGGACCCATGAAGCGGTTCCTGCAGGGGATCATTCAGATCAGTGTCGGCTTTCACCACGCTCACGCGGGGAACTATGAAGGGGCGATCAACCAACTTGCCAAGGGGTTGGAGAAGACCGCAGGCGTCACCGGTGAGTTCCTGGGCCTGAACTGTGACGCCTTCCTGCCAAAGGTTGCCGGCGCCCGCGAAGCCATTGTAAAACGTGGTCGCGTCAGGATGCGCCCGATCCCCCTGGCAGAAATCCCCCACATGCCCGTCCGCGAGTAGGGGAGTTGCGGCCTCGGGCTCCGCGGGTCCATCCACGCACCGGTAAATCAAGAGGCGAGGGAACTCGTGGGCTACCAGCCGATCGTTCTGCAAGCGGAGCAAAACTTTCCCGTCTCACCGACAGTGCTGTGGGATCTGTTGGCCAACACCGACCAGATCAACCGCGAGATCGGCATGCCCCACGTCGCCTACGGGCCCGTGGTGGTGAGCGCCGACGCCTTCTACCGCGAGGCGTCCGCCCGATTCTGGGGTCTCATGGCGGCCAACTGGCGCGAGTATCCGTTCGAGTGGGTGCGGGGCGAGCGCTACGCCGTCCTGCGCGTCTTCGAGACCGGGCTCCTGGATGTGTTCTACGGGGGGATGGAACTTCGCCCCCACACGGATGGGACCTCGGTCCGGGTATTCGCAGAGGTGACACCGCGCACGCTGTTCGGGTGGGGGATGGCCAGGCTGATGGGCCGAAGGGGAATCCGGGATACCCTGGCCTTCTGCGAGCGATCCATTGCGACCCGGAACTCCAGGGTGGACCTTCCCTCGCCGCCGAGTCGGATGAGCCCGGTGGATCGAGACCGTATCGACCAACTCCTGGCCGCACTCCGGGGAAGCCATCTGTCCGAGCACCTGGTGGCGCGGTTCGCGCGACACGTTGTGGCGGCCCCGGACCGGGATGTCCTGCGGATGCAACCCTTTGCCCTGGCCGATGGGTGGGGGGCGGACCGGACAGAGGTCCTGCGCCTCTTCGTCCAGGCGGAACGGCTGGGGGCCCTGTACCACACCTGGGAGATCCTGTGCCCCAACTGCAGGATCCCCCACGCGGAGATGGGAACAGTGGGGACTCTCCACCCACGCATCCATTGCGACCTCTGTGCAGTGGAGTACGATGCGGACCTCAAGCAGAACGTGGAGCTGCGCTACTCGGTGCATCCCTCGCTCCGCCCGGCCAGGGATGAGACCTATTGCATCGGCGGGCCTGCCAACTTCCCCCACATCTGGGCTCAACAGTACCTCCTCCCGGGGACCGAACGCGCGGTGCTCGTGACATTACCGAATGAACCGTTCCGCGTGCGAGCGCTGCGGGTCAATGCAAGCTGCCCCCTCGATCCGGATCCCGCAGGCCAGTCGGAGGTGGCCTTCACGTATCGGGATGACGGATGGTACCAGATGCGCCAGAGATTCGTGCCCGGACCCATGACGGCCCGATTCCGAAACGAAACAGCCCATGTCGTGGTCGCGGTCATCGAGCAAGTTCAATGGGATCCCCGCGCAATCACCGCGGCGCAGGTCATGACGCTCCCGGAATTCCGAGAGCTGGCACAGGCTGAGGTCCGGTCGGCAACTTAGTGCTTCGGTCCGCAATTACGGTGGCGTATTTCTTCTAGGGAGGTTCAGCGCAGCGCAGCCTGGCTCGCGGTCGGGATTCAAAAAGCGCGGGCAGTTTCTCGAATGGGCGGAGTGGAAGCGGGTGAGTCTCGATTGCTCCGGCGAGAGTGGGGCGCGGTTATCGCGCTCGTCCTGTAATAGAAAAGAGGCGGCGCGGGAAAATTGTATGCCCGAGCTTCTGGCTCGGTGATTCGATTTCCGTGCTGGTCCGGATGGTGGGACTACGATTTGTGATCCCAGGCCCACTTCCCGTCGCGCTTCACCCGGATCAAATTGACCGAGTACTGGTACCTGTCGGCCCGGTAATAACTCTCCACCAGTTCCAGCGGCCGGTCTGGCTCGGTGTACATGACACGCTTGACATGCATGACAGGGGAGAGCAAGGGGATGTCCAGCCTCTCGGCGACCTCGGGGTCGGCCGCCGCCGCCTCCACGGTCTCGTGGGCCCGGGTGATGGGAATCTTCAGCTCCTCCTGCAGGATCCAGAGGAGGGGAACGCGCAGGAGCTCCTTCTCCCGGATCTGCTGCCCGATCTCCACCGGAAGGAAGTTGATCGTGAAGGCATAGGGTGCATCATTCACGTGCCGGAGGCGCTTGATGCGGAACAGCTCCGACTCCGCCGGGTCCAGCTTCAGCAGCTTACGCAGCTCATCGGTCACTGGAACCCGGCTGATCTCCACGTCTTTCACAGAAACTTTCTGGACCTGGTCGTACAGCTCCTCCAGGAAGCCCGTGAACTTCATCGCCGGCAACCTGGTGGTCGGGTGCTGGGCGACGAAGGTGCCTTTTCCCTGCACCTTCACGAGCATGTTCTCGCGAACCAGTTCGCGTAGGGCCTCCCGGACCGTAACGCGGCTGACACCCATCTCGTGGCTCAACTCGTTTTCCGAGGGGATCTGACTGCCAGGGGGGTACTCTCCGGTAATGATCCGCTGGCGGATGACGTGCTCGACCTGGTAGTAAAGCGGCACGACCCGATGATCTCTCTTGAGCATCACTCTTCCTCTTGAATTATGATTTCTGCCTGCTTGATCTGTTAACTATACATTAAACATCTTCCCTTATCTGTCAAGAAATTTCCTGAACGTTACAGAGGAGACCCTTTCTTCGGTCGAGATCCCGCTCCCTTCAGGCCGCCATCCCTGAAGCCGCACTCCAGAGTAATCTCAGCGATTCCAGGATACTCATCGTCCCGCGTATCTCCACATTCCGTCGTCCCCCGCCCAGTGGTCCGCAAGAAGCGCCGGAGGGCCTTCTTGAGCCCTTGCTGGTCGGCGTTCTTCGGGTCAATCGGCCTCCCGGCCTGGAAGGAAAACAGGAGCCGCTCCCCCGACCGGTCGGAAAGCGTCTCCACGTACGCCGGGAGCTCCTCCATCAAGTCGGGGGGATATCCACGGTCCTTCGCCTCCCCACCGAACCAAGGCCGGATCGGCGAGCTCTGTACCGGCCGGCGAAGGCGCACCCGTTCACCGCGATGTGCGGCCAGTTCGGGCGCGCTCCACCGCTTGATCCCGCCCCGCACGCCACGGCTGAACGGCAAGGTCGAGCGCTCGCACATGACCGACGAGCAGGAGCTCTACGGGCGGCGGCTGTACACGACTAGCCGCGATCTGGCCCAGTCTTTCGCCCGGTGCCTCTGGCACTACAACCACACTCGCCTCCACTGGCGCGGAGTTGGAGGGCCGGACCCCCCTCCGGGCGCTCCGTCGATTTGAGGCGTACCGGGACGTCAAGCACCTGAAGTTTACCAGTTGATTCGGATAAAAGAGGTCCAAAAAAGACTTGACACGTTGGCGAGGGCGGTGGTAGTTATCACTTTGATACAACATATTCCGACGAGACTCCGCCTCATTGGTGAGACCGATGAACCTTCCCTACAACCCTTCGGTTTCGCGTTATTATCAGGTCTCTCGCCTCATTCAGATGCGGATCGAGGCCGGGATCATATCCAACAGCGACCGGCTTCCCAGTGAGGAAATGCTGTGTCGGGAGTTCGGCGTCAGTCGGACCACGATCCGCCAGGCACTCGGGCTGCTCAAGAACCATGGGCTCCTGAACGGCCGGCGGGGGGCAGGAACCTTCGTCTCGGCCAAGACAGCGCCGGGACACGTCGTCCGCACCTTGGGGGACCCACTCCATCATGGCTTGGGGACCAAGGTCCGGGTGGTTTCTATCGAGACCATCCCTGCTCCCGCCCGGGTGGCCAACTTTCTCCGGCTACCTTTCGAATCGCCGGCTCTTCGCGTGATCCGGGTTCACCGGGTGGCCGGCGCGCCCCTATCGGCAGTGGTCACGTACCTCCCCCCAGACATCGCAGCGGTGGTCAGGAGGGCTGACCTGCGACGGACCACCCTACAGGAGATCCTCTGGCAGAAGCGCGGCCTCGCCATAGCGCGGAGCGTCCGCACTATCCGCGTGCAGCGGGCCGACGAGACGATCGCGCCTCTTCTAGGGGTGTCGTTGATGGACCCGGTCCTGCACATCCAGTCCGAGAGTTATCTAGCCAGCGGGGAGCCGATCCGGCTGGCGGACAATTATTTCCGCGAGGACCAGTACCAATACACAACGGAGATCCAGTACAAAGAGCCCGAGTCCGCGCGGCCCGCTTTCAGACGAGAGGAACGAGGGTGAGTTCACCGGCCGGCAGGGGGTTGGAGGAATTCATGAGTGAACGCATTGCCTACGTAAATGGGGAGTTCGTGCTCGAGAGCCAGGCGATGGTATCCATATTCGACCGGGGTTTCGTCTGCGGTGATGGGGTGTACGACGTAGCCCGCTCCTTCAACCACCGCCCCTTCAAGCTACGGGAGCACTGCGAGCGGTTGATGCGATCGCTGAAGTATACCCACATCCGGCTGGACCTCTCAGCGGCTGACCTGGAGAAGATCGCGTTAGAGGTCTTCAATCGGAACAAACACCTCCTCGGCCCCACCGATGACTACATGATCTGGATTATCGTTACCCGAGGGCTGGATGTGCCTAGTCGGAATCCGCTGGAAGCTGGCAAGCCCACGGTCGTGGTTTATAACCGACCCCCATACTTCATACGCGCGAAGTTTTACCGGATCGGCGCCCATGTCGTGCTGACCTCCACGCGCCGAACCCCACCTGAGTGCCTCGACCCTAAGGCCAAGATCACCAACAAGATGAACCACATCCAGGCCGAGTTTGAGGCAAAGATGGTCGACCCAGAAGCCTTCCCGTTGCTCTTGGACTTGGAGGGCAATATTGCCGAAAGCAGCACTGCCAACTTTTTCTTCGTTCGGGATGGTCGCGTGTTCACACCACGTCCCAAGAACATCCTTCTCGGAATTACACGAGACACTATCTTCGAGATAGCGCCCAGCGTGAATGTCGAGATCACGGAAGGCAACTTCACGCCATACGACGTATACGTTGCTGATGAGGCGTTCCTGACCACGACCAGCTTCTGCATCCTGCCAGTTAGCCGATTCAATGGAAAGGTGCTATCCAGCAACATCCCGGGACCGGTAACCGCGCGACTTATCGAGGCCTGGAACCGGAGCGTAGGGATGGACGTGGTGGAGCAGGCATTGAGCCACATGACACCAGTTGAGCGTGCGGCGCTGCCGTGAGGCCCGGCCAATAGGGGTCTGGAATGAGACTTGTCGGTGTCGATGTTGGCGGGACCTTCACGGACGTAGTGTCCGTGGAAGAGGATTCAGGCGAGGTGCGCGTGTTCAAGGTGCCCTCTACCCCCGGCAACCAGGCGGAGGGGGTGTTGGCCGGGATCCTCGGACTGTGCGGAGACTGCACAAGCATCCGTCGCGTCGTCCACGGCTCGACGGTGGCAACGAACACCGTCCTTGAGGGCAAGGGGGCGAAGGTGGCGCTCCTGACCACCCGGGGCTTCCGTGACGCCCTGGAGATCGGCCTGTGCCGCCGGATGGCTCCGGGTCAGTTTAACACCAAGTTTGTCCGGCGCCGCCCGCTTGTTCCTCGCCGTCTGCGGTTTGAAGTCACCGAGAGGCTACTGTTCACTGGCGAAATCTTGGAGTCACTGGACGAGGCCGAGGTGGAGCGGATCGCTCAGGTGCTCTGCGGTGAGAGAGTGGAGTCTGTCGCAGTCTGCTTTCTCCATTCGTATGCCAACCCGCTTCATGAGCAGCGAGCCAAGGCGATCCTGGCCAAGCGCCTCGAAAATGTGGCCATTTACACCTCGGCAGAGAGCCTCTCCGAATACCGGGAGTTCGAGCGCTTCAGTACCACCGCCATGAACGCCTATATCGCCCCGGTGCTGCGCCGGTACATCGTCGCGCTGACCCGGGATCTCGGCGCCCAAGGGTACCGGGCCGACCTCTACTCCATGGCCTCCAATGGCGGGATTATGAACAGCGCTACCACCCTTCGCTTCCCGATCAGGACGATTCTGTCCGGGCCGGCAGCGGGAGTGAGTGGGGCCATCTTCGCCGGGCGCGCCGCAGGCATGGTGAACCTCATCACGTATGATATGGGGGGGACGAGTACCGACGTCTGCCTCCTAGAGGGGCTTCAACCCTTGGTTTCCACCGAGGGAATAATCGCCGGGATGCCGGTGAAGACACCACAGCTTGAGATCCACACAGTTGGTGCAGGCGGTGGGAGCATCGCATGGATCGACGTGGACGGTGCTCTCCGCGTCGGTCCCCAAAGCGCTGGTGCCCTCCCCGGGCCAGCCTGTTACGGCAAGGGAGGGACCGCGCCCACGATCACGGATGCCAACCTAGTTCTGGGCCGGCTCTCAACCTCGTCTCTTCTGGGGGGACAGTTACCGGTCCGTCCGTCCCTGGCTCATGAGGCCCTCGCCAGGCTTGGAGCCTCCCTGGGGCGGCGGGACCTGGAATGGTTAGCAGAAGGGATCATCCAGCTGGCGGTGACCAAGATGGCTGGGGCCGTTCGGAAGATCTCCATTGAACGCGGGTACGACCCTCGGGGCTTCACCTTAGTGGCAATGGGCGGGGCCGGGCCGATGCATGCCGTCCAAGTGGCCGAGGAGCTCGGGATTCGGGAGATCCTGGTCCCCCTGTGGCCCGGGAACATCTCAGCCCTTGGGCTCCTAACCGCAGACCTGCGCCATGACTACGTGCAGAGCTATATCTGCCACCTCACCGAGGCCGACCCACTTCGCATGGAAAAGCTGTTTGTGGAGATGGCAACGGAAGGGGTGATGGCCTTGCAGGAGGAAGGAGTGCCTCCGGAGCGGATAACCGTCGAGCGGTTCGCCGATCTGCGGTTCGCCGGCCAGGCACACGAGCTGATGGTGCCAGTCCACGACGGGGTAGGCGCCGGGGAAATCGCCAAGGCTTTCCGCGAACGGTATGCTCGCCGCTATGGACATGACCTGGAGGAGCAAGTGGAGCTAGTCAACCTCCGCGTGACCTGCACGGGATTCACCCGGAAACCCTGCCTCCCTGACCTCGACAATGCTCGCCCTCCGGTTGGGCCCCCGCAGGAGCGACAGGTGTATTTTGGGGGGCGGTGGCATGTTACGCCGGTCCTGCCCCGTGAACTCCTTCCCCCCCGACGTGACGTAGGGGGGCCGGCCATCGTGGAAGAGTTCGGCGCCACCACGGTGATCCCGCCTGGGTGGACTCTCCACCTCACGTCAACGGGAGCGTTCTTTCTGCGGTGCACACGGGAGGCGAGCGACCCCGATGAGCCGCAATGAGATGGACCCGGTCACGCTAGAGGTGTTCCACGAGGCCCTTGTCTCGACTGTGGCGGAGATGCGTGTCACGGTGATGCGGACCGCCTTTTCCTCGATCCTCTACGAGGGAGCCGACTTCTCCTGCGTAGTGCTAGACGGACGGGGGCGGTTCGTGGCGCAGTCCCAGGACGACGCCCCGGTGCACGTCCTTCCCTTACCCATGCAAGTGCAGAGCGCGATCCGGCATTTCCGCGGCAGCTTCGCCCCAGGGGACGTGGTGATCACAAACGACCCGTACATGTCCGGGACGCATTTGAATGATGTGGCGGTGATCTGCCCATTCTTCGTGAATGGGGAGCTGCTGCTCTTCTTCTGCGTCCGAGCCCATTGGGGTGACATCGGCGGAATGACCCCAGGGAGCATCTCCGGGCGGACCACGGAGATCTTCCAGGAAGGAATCCGCATCCCGCCCATCAAGGCCTACGAAGGAGGTCGACCCAATCAAGGGGCCCTGGATCTCCTCTTCGCCAACCTCCGGCAACCCCGGGACCGAAGTGGCGACTTCCACGCTGCGCTGGCAGCGTGCAGGACAGCCGAGGAACGCCTGAGAGCCATCGTCAGCCGGTTTGGCGTGGCTGCGGTTCAAAACGGGATCGAGCAGATTCTGGCCCGCACCGAGGCCCGGATGCGGGCCATGATTCAGAAGCTTCCCGACGGGGAGTACTGCTTTGAGGACTACCTGGACTCTGATGGAAATATGCCAGGGCATCTGAGGATCCGGGTCAATGTAACGGTCCGGGGGTCGGATGTGGAGGTGGATCTGACTGGCTCGTCGCTTCAGCGTGCAGGCCCAGTCAATGCCAGCCTGGCCGTGGCATCGGCGGCTGTGTTCGTCACGCTGAAGGCCCTGCTTGACCCGGTGGGTCACATTAACGATGGGGCATTTCGACCGATTCGGATTATTGCGCCGGAAGGGACGGTGGTGAACGCCACGTATCCCTCGCCCATGGGTGGGTTCGTGGAAATCCAGCGCCGGGTCTCCTGGACGCTCGTGGGTGCCCTGGCCAAGGCCGCCCCGGCGTTTGTCGCCGGTGACAACAAAGGGTGCGCCAATCACTTGTACATCGCCAGCCTGGGGAACCATGGGGTCCGGTCAATCTTCTACGAATACCCGGCTGGCGGAACGGGAGGATTCCTCGAGGCGGACGGGTCCAATGCGGTCCGGGAGTGGGGCAGCGGGGACTTCAACTCCATTCATTCGGCGGAGTTCGTAGAGCACGAGCATCCCCTGCTGGTGGAGCGGTGCGAACTGCGGCCCGACTCCTCCGGCGCGGGTCGGAAGCGCGGTGGTCTCGGGATGCGGCGCGAGATCCGGCTGGAGAGCGAGCGGGGGTTGCTCTCAGTCCTCTCCGAACGGAATCTTCTCCCTCCGTATGGTGTCCTGGGCGGGGAGGCGGGCGCCCCAAACCGCTTCTACGTGGTACGCCGCGGCCAGGTAGTCGAGCCGTCACCTTTGCCCGGCAAGGTCTCCGGCTTCCCCCTACAAGAGGGCGACCACGTCGTGATCCTGACAGCTGGGGGCGGAGGCTACGGGGATCCACTAGAGCGTGATCCCGATTTGATCCTGGCCGACGTGGCCGAAGGCTACATCAGCGAGACCCAGGCCCGCGAGCGCTACGGGATTGTCATCGAGGCCGGGGCGGTGGCGGCCCGACCCACCACGGCCTTGCGGGCGGAGATGCGGCGCCAGCGTCGGTCGCTGCGCGCGCGTCCCTGGTCGCCCCTCCCGCCGTCGGCCGATCCCGTTCAGCTCCTGGGGTTCCACCCGCGAACGGCAGAGGTCCTTGGACTAGGACTGGGCGACCTGGCGGAGGTGGGGACGCACGAGGGGGCACCGATTCGGGGCCGGGTCTACCTCGACCCCAGTATCCCGGAAGGAAACCTCGGCCTTGAGGAATTCAGCCTGCGGATCCTGGAAGTGGAGGCGGGAACGCTACTTTGGGTGCGGGTGTTGCCCCGGGCTCTGGCTACTTGACTCTTAAGGTGGGGGACCCGGAAAGGAATTATGGATAGAGATACCCACAATGCGCAACCCAAGCCGTTCGTGCGAACCAGGGCGGCCGACGAGTTTTCGCGCCGTCGGCCAATTTTGTCAGTGAATTTCTGACTCAGGGAGTCAGAGGAGGGCCCACGATGTCATCGAAGCGCACTCTAGCCAGCTTTGTTCTTGGAATGGCAATACTTTTCTCTCTGGGCACATTTGCCTCTGCGGAGGCAGACCTCCAGGCGGCGAAGCGGGAAGGGAAAGTCGTCTGGTATGTTGCACTAACGACCGATTTCAACCAGCAGGTGTGCGACCTCTTCAACAAGAAGGGGTTTGGCGTCCAATGTGTCTTCCACCGCGACGGGGCCGGTCCCCTCTACCGGCGGTATCTACAGGAAGCGAAGAGTAACATCAACGTAGCCGACGTCTTCACCTTCTCTAACTTGGGCTACTTCCTCCAGCTCAAGCAAGGTGGCTATCTCCTCCCCTACCGGCCAAGAGGGACTGAAAGGTTCAATCCCTTCTTCACAACGGAGGATGGCTCGTGGATGATTCCGTTAGCCACCGCTCAGGTGCCGGCCTATAACACCAAACTGGTAAAGCCATCGGAGCTACCGACGAGCTGGACCGATTTCCTGAGACCCGAATGGAAGGACAGGCTCGTGCTCCCGAACCCGAGCTTCAGCGGGGTCGCCGCTGAAGTGATGATTGTCATGGTGAAGAAGTTCGGCTGGGATTACTTCGAGAAATTGGCGAAGCAGAATCCCAGAATCGTCCCTTCGGCGTCAGGCACACTTACCTTCGTCGAGCGGGGTGAATCGCACATGGTCGTTTACGCCCCCCTTGCGTCCGTCTTCGATCACGCCCAGCGAGGAGAGCCGCTCAAAATGTTCGTTCCCAAGGAGGGGGTGCTCGTCAATGGGATCCCCAGCGCGATCCCCAAGAATGCGCCGCATCCCAACGCCGCAAAATTGTTTGTGGACTTCCTCTTCAGCCGTGAGGTCCAGCAGTTGATCGTGGATTCCGGCTATCACGTCGGCCACCCGGAAGTGAAGTATCCTCCGGGTCTGCCACCCTTCGAAGATCTGAAGCCCATCTTCGTATCGCCGGAAGACGCGGAGAAGGAGACACCGTCCATGAAAGAGGGATTCCGAAAATTCTTCGGCGTGTAGATTCTCCGAGTCGCTGGCGGGGCCGGCCTCTGGTGAGAGCGGCATCGGACCACGGCAGGAACAGAGGTGGGACTTCGCCTGCCCGGCCGCCTGCCATACCGTCTCCCAATGTGGGGGCTTCGGACGTGAAAAATGGAGCAACCCGTATCGACGCGAGAGGCGTACACGGGTGGAAATGTTCAGCCCGTTGAGGGGAGGGATGTGCCTCGCGTAGTCGCTGTCCTGCGCCGGTTCGAGGCGACCACAGCGGTGTGGGTATTCGTCGCCTTCGTGCTGTTCGTGCTCATCCTGAACCCTCTGTACCATCTCGTCTTGGAGAGCTTTCAACTAACCCGGGGTCAAGGGGTGGAGTGGACGCTGCGCAACTACATCAAGGCCTTCACCGAGCCCCTCTATCGCGGCCCGGTCCTTTGGACCTTCATCGTTTCGGCTGCGGTCGGCCCCCTCAGCCTAATGGTGGGGGCTGCGGTGGCCTGGTGCGTTGGCCGGACCGATATGCCCCTGCCCGGCTTCATCCGGACCTCGGTGCTGCTCTCCTTTGTGACACCACCCTTTCTTGGTGCCATCGCGTGGATATTCCTGGCCGGTCCCCGTGAAGGCTGGCTCAACATCATCTACCGGGGAATCACGGGGGCCGCCGGGCACGAATACCTCTTCAACATCTTCACGATGCCGGGGGTGGTGTTTACGATGGCCCTTTTCACCTTCCCCCAGGTCTTCATCGTGGTGCTGGCAGCCCTCAACAACATCCCTTCCGATGTCGAAGACGCGGCCAGCATCGCCGGCGGCAACAGCCTCTCCACCATGGTGAACATCACTCTCCCGCTGGTGCTGCCGGCGCTGATGGCGGGCCTGCTCCTCGCTGTCCTGGAGGCTATGACCCTCCTCGGCATCCCAGCGGTCCTGGCCATCCCAGCCCGCCAGCACCTGATGACCACCCAAATCCGTGCCATCATGGACGAGGGAATCGACGCCGTGGGCCTTGCTGCTGCGTACTCGTTCCCCATACTCGTGGCAGCCGCCTTGCTGGTCTGGATGCAGCGGGCGGCCCTGGGCCGGCGCGGCTACGCCACCGTTGGGGGCAAGGGTGGCCATCGGCGGCCACAGAAGCTCGGCGTGTGGCGGTATCCCGTCTTCGCCATGTGCATGGTACCGGTCACCTGCGCCATCGTGTTGCCCTACTTTGCCCTCATCGCCACCTCCTTCATGAAAAATCTCGGTCACGGCCTGACCTGGTCAAACATGACGCTGGAAAACTACCGCTCCATCTTTCAAAGCCGCGCCATCGCCTCATCCATGGTCAACACATTGCTTCTGGCTACCATGGCGGCCACCGGGGCAACCCTGCTCGCCTCAGTCATCGCCTACATCTCCCAGCGCCAACTGGTCCACGGCCACCGGCACCTCGGGCTCCTGGCGACCCTCCCGCTCGGGATCCCCGGCATTGTCCTGGGCGTGGGCCTCTTCGCTGCTTACACGAAGGCGCCGTTCGTGCTGTATGGCACGCTGTGGATCCTATTTCTGGCCTATGTGACTAAGTTCCTGCCCCTTGCCTACCAGGCCAGCAATGCCGCCCTCATGAGCATCCACCCGGAACTGGAGGAGAGCGGCCGCATCCTGGGCGCCAACCGGCTCACCGTGTTCAAGGACGTGACGGTGCCCCTGTTCAAGGTCGGCCTCCTGGCCTCCTGGCTCCTGGTATTCATGCCCTCGTTGCGAGAACTCAGCACGTCGGCGTTAATATGGACCATCGATACGAAGGTCATCTCAGTGGTCATTCTCAACCTGTATGACGAAGCCCGGCTCGCTGACATCGCAGCCCTCGGGGTGATTCTGATGATTGTCACCCTGGCGGTCGTGGTGTGCGTGTTCCGGATGATGGGCCGGGATTTCATGAGGGCCTGAAGGGAAGTAGATTGGCGACGGTAGATCTGGTGGGCCTCACCAAGGTGTTCGGAGGCAAGGTGCGGGTGGTGGACCGCCTGGATCTGCACATCGAGCACGGGGAGCTAGTCTCCATCCTTGGACCCTCAGGGTGCGGGAAGACCACCACGCTGCGGCTCGTGGCCGGCTTCCTCCAGCCGGACGAGGGGGAGGTACGCGTTGATGGAAAACTCATCAGCTCCAGCTCATTCTCGGTCTCGCCCGACAAGCGCAACATGAGCATGATCTTCCAGAGCTACGGCCTCTGGCCCCACAAGACCGTGTACCAGAATGTCGCCTACGGGCTGAAGTTCCGCGACGTCACCCGGGCCGAAGCCGACCGCAAGGTCCGCGCCATGCTCGAGGTCGTGCGCATGGAGGGACTGGCCGACCGGTACCCTGCCGAGCTCTCGGGGGGTCAGCAGCAGCGGGTCGCCCTTGCCCGGGCGCTGGTGGTTGAGCCCAGCATCCTCCTCCTGGATGAGCCACTCTCCAACCTGGACGCCAATCTCCGGGAGGAGATGCGCTTCGAGATCCGGCGGCTACACGACAAGTTCAAGATCACCAGCATCTACGTCACCCACGACCAGGCGGAGGCCATGGTGACGAGTGACCGTACCGTAGTGATGAACATGGGGAAAGTCGAACAGATCGGGACCCCCCGGGAAATCTACGAGCGGCCCCGTACCCGGTTCGTGGCGGAGTTCGTAGGAAAGACCAACTCCTTCCGTGGCGTGCTCCGGGGTCGGGACCAGCTGGAGGTAGCCCCCGGAATCTTCCTGCGCACCGCGGGCGACAACGAGTTCCGGGAGGGGCAATGCGTACTGGCCTCGGTGAGGCCCCATAACGTCGAGCTCTATTCGGAGGGCCGGGGCCCTTCCGCCACGACCGGGCACAATGTGTGGAGCGGCCGGGTTACCCGCGCTCACTACTTTGGAGACTCAGTGGATTACCTCGTCGAGCTGCCGAACTGGCCCCAGCCCATCCGGGCCATCCTCCCCCCGAACGTGTGGTTTCGTACGGGAGACCCGGTACGGCTTGTCATCGATCCGGCTAAGTGCGTCCTCTTACTGGATCTTCCCGAGGACTGACGGGTGAACTGGGAATGGAGCGGCGTTCAAGAGCACACGAATCGTACCCGGGCAGCCAAAGGCATGACCGCATGACCGCGCGGGAGGGCAGACTATGATCCAGGAAGGGTTGTACCTGGGGCCGGCGAACGATGTCCCTGGTGTCCGGGACATTCCTGACCTCCCGTCCCGAGTGATCATTAACGACTGCACCCTGCGCGACGGGGAACAGGCTGCCAACATCAACTTCAGCTTGGAGGGGAAGTTCCGCTTGGCACGGCGACTGGAGGCAGTGGGTGTCCCCCAACTCCAGGTCGGATACCCGGGCCGGTCCAAGTCCGATTTCGAGCTGGTGCGTCGGCTAAAGGGAGAGGGGTGCACGGTCCCCTTGGAGGGGCTTGTCCTGGCGTACACCGACACCTGGCAAGTCCAAATCGACTCCTGCGTCGCCAGTGGCGTTGATTGGATCAAGATCGCTATCGCGTCCTCGGATGTCCGGATGAAGCACGTGTTCGGTTTCACGCGAGAGGAGATGCGGGCGCGTTCGATGGCTGCCATCGGCCGGGCGAAGGAGCAAGGAATGCGGGTGAACTTCTCCCCGGCGGATGCCACGCGCGCCGACATAGGATTCCTCGCCGACCTGGCTGGCATGGCGGCCGAAGCCGGAGTGGACCGGCTCTGCATCTCGGACAGCCTGGGGGCGGTATTCCCCCGCGCCATGGGATACCTCATCCAGCAGGTTCGCCGCACCTGCCGGCTCCCCCTGGTCACGCACTGCCACAACGATTTCGGCTTGGCTCTCGCTAACACGTTGGCCGCGGTTGAGGCAGGGGCCGAGGTTATTGACTGCACCCTCATGGGGCTGGGGGATCGGTGCGGAAACGTGGCATTGGAGCAAGTCGTGCTGGCCTTGGAGGCGTTTTACGGCTTGGATCTCGGGATCCGGATCGGCGAGTTGTACGATCTGTGCCATTTGATGGCAGAGATCACGGGCATCGAGATCTCCGCGGGCCAGCCCTTCGTGGGGGAGTACGCGTTCGCTCACAAGCTTGAAACGCACGTGGAGGCCATCCTCGCGCACCCGCCAGCGAAGGAAGCGATCAGTCCCGCGGTTGTCGGCAACCGGCGGCGGATCGTGCTGGGGCGATACTCGGGCCTGGCAGCCCTCCGCGCACGACTCCGGGATCTGGAATTGGACTTCCCCGAAGCCCGGCTGCCCGAGCTGCTGGGGGCCGTCGAGCAGCTTGCGGTAAAGAAGAAGGCTGCCCTGACGGACGGGGACCTGCGCGGGCTGGTGGCCACTCAGGCGGCGGGGTGAGATCCGTCTCCCACGGAAGGAGAGCGAATGCGATTCGACACCGTCATCAAGGGCGGGACCCTGGTCATTCCCTACCAGGGGATGACCCCGGGGGACGTGGGCATTCGGGAGGGACGGATCGCCGCCCTTGCCCAAGAGATCCCGGCTGCTCAAGGGGAGGGGATCATTGATGCCCGGGGCCTCTATGTATTCCCCGGGTTTGTTGATCCCCATACCCACATGGGGAACTACCTGCCCTTCTTGGAGGATTTCCGTACCGAGACCATTTCCGCGGCTGCGGGAGGAGTTACGACGCTGCTCGCGCTGCTGAAGCTGGACCAGTTCGCCCCCGGCGGTTCGTACTTCGACATCCTGGATGACATCCTGGCCAAACTCGTGGGGATTCCATCCATTGACTTCAGCTTCCACTGCCATATCTCGAGCATGCGACAGGCACTGGAGGCGTCCCGATGCCACGCCGAGCTGGGGCTGCAGTCCTTCAAGATGTTCACGACGTATAAGGGGCGGAAAGTTGCCCCCGGCATCGATGATGGGACCATCTACGCGCTGCTGCGGCACATCGCCCAGGATGCACCCGGTGCCCTGCCCATGCTCCACCCCGAGACGGACGAGATTGCGCAGCTGCTCATGGGGGAGGTTCGGGCCGGTGGCCATCAGGGCCTGGTGGCCTGGGACGACGCTCGGCCGCCATTCATCGAGGCGCACGCGCTCCTCCGAATTCTTTTCCTGGTCGAACGGCTCGGCTGTCCTCTGTATGCTGTTCACCTCACCTCGGCTGACGCGCTGGATGTCCTCATGGCCTATCAAGCCAAGGGCCTCCCCGTGATCGGTGAGACCTGCACACGCTACCTCACGCTCACCACAGAGTTGCCGGGGACGTTGGCCAAGGCCGGCCCTCCTGTGCGCTCCCGGTCACACGTCGAGGCCTTGTGGCGCGGGATCCGCCTCGGTGCCATCACCTGTCTCGGGACCGATCACAGCGTGAAGCCCTTGAGTGTCAAGGGGGAGGACATCTGGACGGCCACGACAGGCTTTGCAGAGATCGAGACTTCGCTCGCCGTTGTTCTGACGGAGGCGCTGCGGCGGGGAATTTCGCCGGTGAAGATTGCCGAGATCGCGGCCGCCAACCCTGCTCGGGCTTTCGGGCTGGCCCCCCAAAAGGGCCACCTCGCCCTGGGGGCGGACGCTGACCTGGTGCTCGTGGATCTGGCTGCCGACCGAGTCATCCGCGCGGCTGAGCTGCATTCGGCGGCGGATTTCACCCCCTATGAGGGGTTACGCGTCAAGGTCTGGCCTATGGTGACACTGCTGCGTGGGCAGTTGGTGTTCGACCACGGCAAATTGATCACCTCCGGAGCGGGAGTTTTCCTCAGAAGGTATCCCCCGAGAAACGGTGCTCTGCCATCCTCTGCATCCTGGCCGCTGTCGTGATAGAACTTTCATGAACGTCTCTTTTCGCCGGGAGGGAGGATGAGCTGACCCCCGCTGTCTCGCCGTAGAACCTGCGGTCTCGGTACTGGACGCGTAGGTGCCCTGTGAAGGATTGCTCCTCCAGGACGAGCCTGCGGGGAACGGGACCGGGAGCCAGCGATGACCCAGACATGACCAGTGGAATTCTCCGCCGGCAAGAGGGAGCGGCGCCGAAATTGAAGATCGCCATCCTTGACGACTTCCAGAACGCCACTGCACAGATCCCTGCAGTTTCCGAGCTTCGGAAACTTGCTGAGGTGGTCGTGTACAACACCAAGGCCCGCAGCGAGGCGGAGCTGGTTGAGCGGCTGCGTGGTGTCGAAATCGTTATTCCGATCCGCGAGCGGACCGCCCTGCCGGGCTCGGTGCTGGAGCAGCTGCCGGACCTCAAATACATCTGCCAGACAGGGTACCCCGCCCCTGTGATTGATGCTGAGGCTGCCACACACCTCGGCATCCTGGTGACCTACACCGAGGGGAATCGCAACCCGGCCGTCGAGCTGACCTTTGGCCTGATGATCGCCGTGATGCGACACCTGGTCGTGGAGGACCGAGCGATGCGGACGGGGCAATGGCAGACGACGATCGGCGTCTGCCTTCAGGGGAAGACCCTGGGGATCATCGGTCTTGGCCTGATGGGGACTCGCGTCAGCCACATCGCGCAGGCATTTGGAATGCGCGTCCTCGCGTGCGGCTTTACATTGACGCGCGAGCGGGCCGAAGCGGCGGGGGCGAGAATGGTCACTTTGGACACGCTTCTGTCCGAGTCGGACGTGGTGTCGATCCACCTCCGGCTGACGCCGGAGAGCCGGGAGTACATCGGGCGCGGGGAACTCGCCCTCATGAAGCCAAGCGCCTACCTGATCAACACGTCACGCGGAGCAATCATAGATGAGGCGGCCCTGGTCGAGGCGCTTCGCGAGCGGCGGATCGCGGGTGCCGGCCTCGACGTCTTCGGCGAGGAACCAACAGAACCCGGCAATCCCTTGTTTGCCTTCGACAACGTGGTCCTGACGCCGCACCTCGGCGGCGTGACGGTGGAGACTTACGAGGCGACCTTCCAAGGCGTGCTTGAGAACATCCAGAACTACCTGGCGGGCACGCCGAGCCGGGTCCTGAATCCCGAGGTCCTCCGGTCCTCCGCGTAAAGAGGTGGCACTTTCTAGTTCAGTGTGGCTATAGGTTTGATACCCTGCCGTCGAGGGGGATGGTGGTTCTGAGGTATTGCCCGCTTGGGCACCCGGCGGCGCGGCTCACCGCCTGGATGTTGCCGCTCAGGTTTAGGGCGCTGGCGTGGGTAGGCAACCGCGTGGTGCTAGCCCCGCTCTTGACTCGTCGGCGAGGACCCTGCGCTCTTCCTGGGCGCAACACGGAGCGACCGAAGGGAACGCTGCTTGTGACCTATCGCGCATCTGAGAAATCGGCGGGAGGCTTGCCATGGCAGATGTGAAGGTCTATTTCCGCCCGGGGTGAACGAACTGTTTGCTAACGAAAGAGTTCCTTTCGTCGAACGGCATCCAGTTCGATGGCCGCGATCTGGATAACGACCCCAAGGCGGCGGAGGAGCTGAACGCCCTCGGCCTGAAGGCGACACCGGTCACCGTTGTGGGAGATCGGGCGGTAGTGGGCTTCGATGTCCCGGCGCTCAAGGAGGCCTTCGGCATTCGCGGCGAGGTGGGCGGAGACCTCTCGGCGGCCGAGATGCTGAAGAAGTACCGGGTCGTGTACGAGGGGGCAAAGCGCGCCATTCTCCAAATCCCCGACGAGGAACTCGAATGGGTCTGCCCCGAGACGGGATGGACGCTGCGCCAGCTCAGCTGGCACCTATTCGTGCGGACGGATGCGTGCATGCAGGCCGTTCGTAGCGGGCATTATACCCATGAGATGTTGGTGCAGGCCGACAACCTCGCCAACAACTACCGGACGACCCAGGAGATCGTCGAGTATGCCAACGGGTTGACAGCCCGGCTCGAAGATTTCTTAATCAACCAGACCCACCTGCTCGAGAAGGTAGTGGAAACCTACTTCACGCCGAGGACCGGCGGCAGCCTGCTCACCCTGCTGCTGGGGCAAGCTGTGTTCCACCTCAAACAGATCTATCACTACCTCAAGGTCCTCGGAATCGAGGCCGATAGGCCGCTGGGAGAGGAGGAGTTCAGCGGAATAACCGTCCCGAAAACCCTCTTCTAAAGAAGTTTCGCCTCAAACCGACCAGTAAAAAGCGTCCGTGGGTCAGGTTACTGCTTCCCACCGAGCGACCGTTGTGTGGTATCTCTTTGGGAGTCGCCAAGCTGCCCAGCAGGCCATGCCCAATCTCGGGGAGCCTATTAGAAACAACATTATGTTGGAGCTGGACCGCGTAAATCCAGGAGTCGCGCCGGGCGTTGCACCGACCGCGCAGGCCGGTCTTGAACACCTCGGTGATATACCTGAAGAGCGCCTGCGATGAGATCGGCCGCGAGCATGGAGGAGGAAGCCGATCACGCTCCCTCGCCCTTGAGCCGGGGTCGCATGCGTTCAGGTACAGGTGGTCTGATTGCTCATCCCCTCCGCCCATTGTTGTACGTATTGAGGAGGTCTAACCATGTCCGGTGATCCCGTGCAAGCCACAATTGATGAGTTCGTTGCCAGGTCCCGCGCACTGACCGGGCAGGAAGTCCGCGAACGAACCTCCTGGAACACTGCCGTTACCCCTGATGCCATTCGGCACTTCGCCTATGGTATCAGCGACGGGAACCCTCTCTGGCTGGACCCCGACTACGCGGCCAAGAGCCGTTACGGCCGCCTGGTTGCCCCGCCGGCGTTCCTCACGTCAGTCCTATACCCGATCCTGCACGGGGCGCCAATCGAGGCACCGCTGTCTTCCCTTATCGGCGGCGTGGAGTACCAGTGGTCGGTCCCGATCCTCGAAGGGGACACGCTGCGCGCGGTCACCAAGCAGACGGACTTGTATGAGAAGAAGAGCGGTACTGGGCGACGCCTAGTCTTCATCATCTCCGAGGCGACCTACTGGAACCAACGGGACGAGGTGGTAGGAAAGGCGATCGGGACGATGATCCGGGCTACGCAAGTGGGCACGGAGCTATTGTTTGACCGCCCGATCTACCGCTACAGCGAGGTTGAGCGGGAGAAAATCGTGGAGGCGATAAAGGCTGAGACCTGTACAGGGGCCCGCGTCCTGACCGGCGAAAACGTGGAGATGAACCAGGAGATCCCAACGCTGGTGCGGGGCCCCCTGACTATCGGGGACATGGTCTGCTGGCAGGCGGCCATCGGTCCTTCGTATCGGGCAGGGGTCCTCGGACTTCTGGATTGCCTGAAGGCGCCTCACACGGCGGTAAAGAATCCGATCACCGGCTGGCCAGTCAAGTACTCGCAGCAGCACGAGGACTTCCATCTGGCGTCCCAGCGCGGAATGCCCGGGCCGTTCGACAATGGTGTGATGCGTTTCGCCTGGGTCTCACCCCTGCTGACGAACTGGATGGGGGACAATGGCTTCCTGAAGCGGCTGTACGTCCAAATCAAGGCCCCGGCCATCTACGGCGACACCACCTGGTACCAGGGGACAGTGACCGGGAAGGTCCCGGACGCGGCCGGGACCGTGGTGAAGGTGCAGATCACCGGGATCAACCAGGTGGGCGTCACGACCACGACCGGCGAGGCGGAGGTGGTCCTCCCGCCCCGCACGGCCAGGGGGTAGCGGGGGCATGGGGCAGGTCCGCGTCCTGAGCGAGGCCGAGGTCAGGCGGCTGGTAACCCCACTAGAGGCGCAGCAGGCGGTCGAGCAGGCGTTCCAGGACTTCGCCAACGGCATCTCCCGGATGGCCGCCCGGGTCACCGTGCCGATCCCTGGTGTCGCCGGGAACATCCGCGTCCTACCAGCGGTAAATGTCCTCCCCATCCCGCGGCCGATCCCGCCCACCCGGAGCTACCTGGGGGTGAAGGTCTACACCGGGTACGTGGGACCCGTCTTCAAGGACCGGAGCAAGGACCGGTTCACAGTCCTCCTCTACAACACGGCGACCGGAACCCTCCTGGCGGTCGTGGCGGCCCGTTTCCTGGGCGCGCTCCGGACCGGCGCCACGGCGGCGGTGGCCACCAAGTACATGGCCAGCCCCGGGGCCAAGACCCTCGCCGTCGTGGGGACGGGGGAGCAAGCCGAGACCCAGGTGACGAACTTGGCCGCGTTGCTCCGGCCGGACCGCGTCATCGCCACCAGCCGGAACGCCGCCAACCGCGAGGCCTTCGCCCGGCGGCTGGCCGAGGCCGGGCTGAAGGTCGAGGTAACGGCGGACGCCGAGCGGGCGGTCCGGGAGGCCGACGTGATCTGCCTGGCCACCACGTCGCGGGAGCCGGTGATCGCGGCCGAATGGGTCCGGCCGGGCTCGCACATCAACGCCATCGGCGCCAACCTGGCCAACCGGCGGGAGGTGGATGCGGCCCTGGTCCGGAGGAGCCGGGTCGTCGTGGAGTACCGCGAGCAGGCCCTGCAGGAGGCCGGCGACCTGGTGATCCCGGTCAAGGCCGGCGAGTGGACGGCTGACCGGATCGCCGCCGAGCTGGGGGAGATTGTCACCCGGGCCAAGCCGGGCCGGACGGCCGAGGACGAGATCACCCTGTTCAAATCCATTGGGGTCGCCATCGAGGATGTGGCGGTGGCCATCCTGGTGTACGAGAAGGCTGTAGTTGAGGGCGTGGGAACGGTCGTAGAGATGTAGGGAACGATGGCGCGCCTGCTGGAACATCACAGCCTGGACTTGCTGGCTAAGGGCGGGGTGGCGGTCGCGCCGTACCGGGCGGCCGCGGACCCCGAGGCGGCCGCCGAGGCCGCACGGGCCCTGGGCGGGCCGGTGGTGGTGAAGGCGCTGGTTCCGACGGGGGGCCGCGGGAAGGCGGGCGCGGTCAAGGTGGCCGAGACGCCCGCGGCGGCGGCCGACGCCGCGCGGGAGTTGCTCGGCCGGACGTTGGGGCACTTTCCCGTCACCCAGGTCCTGGTCCAGGCCATGGTCGACATCCGCGAGGAGTATTTCTGCGCCCTCACCTTCGACAGCATGAGCCGGAGCCCGGTGGTCCTCTTCTCGGCTGCCGGCGGGGTCGAGGTCGAGGACCTGGTGCGACACCGGGCCGATGTGCTGGTGACCCGGCCGGTCGAGCCGGGGCCGGACCTCCCGCTGTTCTTGGCGCGAGAGATCGTCGAGAGTGGCGGCCTGATAGGGCAGCACCTCCTGGATGTGGCGGCCACCCTAACCCGCCTCTACCGGGTCTTTCGGACCAACGATGCCTTTCTGGTGGAGGTCAATCCTCTGGCGGTGGACGAAGTGGGGAAGGTTGTGGCTCCCTCCGCCGTGGTGGTGGTGGACGACCAGGCGCACTTTCGCCACCCGGAGTGGGACCAGCTCATCGACCCGGGGAGCAGCAACGGCTGGCGCCCCCTGACTCCGCTGGAGCGCCGGATGCGGGAGATTGACGCCATCGATCCCGGCTCGGCCATTCGCTTCAACGAGTTCGCCGACGGACGGATCGCCTGCATGCTGACAGGCGGGGGAAGCGGGCTACTCACCTTCGACCATTTCCTACGTCTCGGGGAGATGCCAGCCACTACCTTCGACATCACCCCGGGCAAGGTCGAGGAGAAGATGTATCTGGCCACCAAGTCGATCCTCGGTCGCCCTGGCCTGGCGGGGCTGATTGCCGGAGGGAACATCACCAACTTCATCCCGATCGACGTAAAGGTCCGTGGCGTGGTTCGGGCCCTGAAAGACCTGGGGGTGGATGCTCGACGGTTCCCAGTGGTCTTCCGCTACGCCGGCCCCGGTGTAGAGGTGGCGCGGGAGCTGGCTGCAGAGGTCCCCGGCGTGGAATTTTACGACGAGACTACTTCGCTAGAACTGGCGGTGGAGCGGATCGTGGCTCGGGTGCGCCAGGCGGGGCTATGAGTATCCTGCTAGATGGCCAGAGTCGGGTCCTGGTCCAGGGGATCACGGGTCAGCAGGCGCGGACCCACCTCACGTACATGGTGAAGTACGGCACCCGGGTGGTGGGTGGGGTGTCTCCGGGCAAGGGGGGTGGAGAGGTCGGGGGAATCCCAGTTTTCGATAGCGTCCGCTCCGCCGTCCGGGCGTGCCCGGCTGACATTGCAGTGCTATTCATCCCCGGTCGCGGCGTGCGGGATGCCGCGCTGGAGGCGATTGAGAACGGCATACCATTAGTGGTGATCCTGGCGGAGGGCGTCCCGCACCACGACAGCGCGGACATCCTCCGTCGGGCGCGCTTCAATGGCATCCGGGTGATCGGGCCGAACTCCCAGGGGATGATCAGCCCGGGGAAGGCCAAGCTGGGAGGGACCGGGGGGCAGTTCCCGGAACGGATGTATCGCCCGGGGCCGGTCGGGATCATTTCGCGGAGCGGCGGGATGGGCGGCGAGATCGGCAGCGCCCTGAGTCGCCGGGGGATCGGGCAGAGCACATACGTCTCGATTGGTGGGGACCTCTTGATCGGGACCGCCTTCGTGGATCTCTTGCCGTTGTTCGAGGCGGACCCGGAAACGCGGGCGGTGGTGCTGTTCGGGGAGCCAGGGACCGGCCACGAGGAAGTTGCGGCGGAAGAGATCGCCAGCCGGCGGATCACCAAGCCGGTGGTGGCGTTCGTCTGCGGTGAGGCGCTAGAAGGGCTGCCCCGCGGGATGAGCTTTGGCCACACGGGCAGCATCATCACCCGAGGGCTCGGCTCACCGACACGGAAGAAGCAATTACTCCGGGAAGCCGGCGCCCTGGTGCCAGAGCACTTCGACGAGATCCCTGACCTCGTGGCCCAAGCGCTGGCAGGGGCACAGGCATAAGTGAACCGGTGCAGTCGCCCGGAAATACGTGGGCCGGAGGATCGATATGGATCGGTTCCGGAATCCTGCTGTGTTTGAGGCTCGGAACTGTATCGCCTGAGTCACCTGGGTACAGCCTGGCCAGGAGGAGCTGCAATCGGGGCGTCGATCTAACCGTATAGTGCAACGCCGCCCGGGTGAACATGGTTTAGGTCATTCGCACCTTGATGCCGATAACGTTTCTGGCCATCACCAAGGTGGTGCTGCACATGCTGGAGCGGTAAGTGGAGTAAACTACTCATGGCACGCACCCTCAAGGTCGCGGGGATCCAGATGGGTCCCTGCGGTATGGACAAGTCGGAGAACCTGAAGCGAGCCGACGTGCTCTTGGAGCAAGCCTTGAGGCGCCGCCCGCAGATCGTCTGCTACCCGGAGTTGTTCCAGACGTATTTCTTCGCCGCCAACTACTACGCTGACTACCGGCACTTCTTCGAGCCGATCCCTGGACCGACCACGGCGCACCTGGCCCGACACGCGATCGCGCACGGCGTCAATATCGTCGCAGGAATCGCCGAGATCACGCCTGGCGGCGAGCGGTATAACTCCGCCGTAATTATCGACACACGGGGAGAGATCATCGGCAAGTACCGAAAGGCGCATTTGCCGCTTAACGTTAGTGACAAAGAATACCGACGGAGCTACGAAAAGAACTACTTCCAGGGGGGGACCTTGGGTTCCCGGTCTTCAACGTCGACGAAGCACGCGTCGGTATCCTTATCTGCTACGACCGGCACTTCCCGGAGGCCTTCCGGGTCCTCGCGCTCCGCGGCGCAGAGGTGATCTTTCTGCCAACCAGCGCCCGCACCTGGTCGCACGCCTGGCGGTCTGAGATGTGGGAGATGACACTCCGAGTCCGGGCTTTCGAGAACTGCGTGTACATCGTTGGCGTCAACCGAGCCGGCCAGGAGGATCAGTCGACCTACTTCGGCCGGACCATCATTATCTCGCCGCTTGGTGGAGAGGTCTTGGCCGCGTCAGAGAAAGAGGGAGCCGACGTGATCTTCGCCGACCTGGATCTCGACCTGCTCGCCAAGGCGCATGAGGAACTCCCGGTGGTCCGGGACCGGCGCCCCGACCTCTATGAGCCGTTGGCCTTCCGATGGGGTAATGCGAAAAGGAGCGGGACCAGCTGAGATCGGAAAAGGCGAGCTATGGTGGTCAAGCGGGAATCCCGCAGGTGCGCTGGGGACAATACACGACCAGAGGACCACGTGGCGGTGAATATCTCGACGACCCAGGATGGGCCGATCGCGCTTGCCTTTTGGAGCGGCTGCGGCCTGAATGGGCACAGAGGTGGTACCCGGAACCGTTTGCCCGGAGTCGTATCCGAACCAGCAGCCACCCGGCGTGATCCGCAAAATCATGGAACTCTTCCGGAAATCGTGTGGGTGGCAGACCCCTCCCGCGCTATGCTTCAGCCTTTGAAAGGAGGGTTGAGGCCATGCGCGATACAGAGCTCTACTGGGCAATCCTTGGTCTCGCCCCGCCCTGGACAGTGATCAGCGTGGACTTGGACGTCAAAGGGCAACGGGTGACGGTCACCATGGAGGCGGGGAGCGGCCCCTTCCGCTGTCCGGAGTGCCAGGCGGAGGTACAGGGGTATGACCACAAGCCCCGGCGCTGGAAGGACGGGCCAGGAGACGTGCAATGAAGATCACCGGCATTGACACCTGGTTGGTGGAGGTTCCGCTCCGGGGGACTTTCAAGAACGCGCACGCAGTGAAATCTGTCCAGCGGAGTGTGGTGGTGCGTGTCCAGACAGACGTCGGGCTCGCGGGGGCGGGGAATGTGGACCCCGATCATGGCTACAGCGAGGTGACGCCGGAAGGGATCCTCCGCGTGGTGCGGGAGCGACTTGCCCCGGCGCTCCTGGGGGTCAATGCCACCCGCATACGATCGGCCCTGGCCGTGATGGAACAGGCGGCGCCGGGCGCGTGGGACGCGCAGGCCAGCGTTGAGATGGCCCTGATGGACCTGAACGGAAAGGCATTAGGGGTCCCGGCCCACCGCCTCCTGGGCGGGGCTGTGAAGGACACGATCCGGCTCAATGGCTGGATCGGGATGAGCCACCCGGAGGAGGCCGCCGCCGCCGCCCGGGATTTCTGGAAGCGCGGCTATCGCTCTACGAAGATCAAGGTGGGGGCAGGAGCGGAGGTAGACCGGGATCGGGTGGCCGCGGTCCGGGCAGCGGTCCCGGAAATGGAGATCCGGGTAGACGCGAACGAGGCGTTCGATGTAGACTCCGCCATCCGCCTGGCCCGGGCTATAGCCCCCTTGCGAGTCGTCCTCCTTGAACAGCCAGTCACTCGCAATAACCTGGAAGGCCTCGCACGCGTTCGCCGGGCTGTGGACATCCCGGTGATGGCTGACGAGGCAATCGTCGGCCCCGACACCCTGGTCGCGATCATCCGCCTCGAGGCCGCCGACTACATAAAGGTCAAGGTGATGAAGCAGGGGGGTTTGCTCCGGTGTCTCCAGGCCATCGACATGGCGGACGCGGCAGGAATCCGCTGCGTGATCGGGCACGGCTTCGGTCTGACGCTGAACACCCTAGCCGAGCTACATGTGGCCGCAGTGAGCGCCAACCTCCTGGAGGCCTGCGAGTGTGTGGGTCCTACGAAGCTCACGGGAGACGTGGTCCAGGACCCCTTGGTCATGGAGACGGGGACTGTGGCCGTCCCGACCGCGCCAGGACTTGGCGCGACACTGGACGAGTCCGCCCTGGCGCGTTATCGGTTCACCGAGCCCTGACCACAGCAAGGCTGGTGATCGAGGATCGGCCCCAATGGAGTAGGGTCGCACATGTGGCTGAATCAAGGAAAGTGGCAGGTCAATCCTCTCAACTTTAGCGATGAGGTCCGGCGTGACTATGAGGCACGACCTGAGATCTTCATGTTGGACTCAACGATTCGCAATATGACGGCCATCCCCGGATCCCGCTGGGATGTCTCCGGGGCCGTCGCCATGGCCACGCTAGCGGCGGAGATCGGGGTCCGCATCATTGAAATCGACGTTGTCCACGGGACCCAGCCGCCAACGCCGCAGGTCATGGAGATGTTCAGGAAGATCCGAGACGTCCCACGCCAGCGGATGAAGGTTTTTGGGTCAGCGTGGGCGCGTAAAGACAGCGTCGATCAGGTGCTAGATGCTGGAGCGGATGGGGTGATTATTGAGCCAGACCCCGTGGCGGTGTTCAGGGAACTGGCCGCGTATGCGCGCTCGCGCGGCGCGCTGGTTGCGACGACCCTCGGTGGCCGCATTGAACACATGGCGCCTCCCGAGGCTGCCGCTCGCTTGGACCGAATCGTCGATCTCGAACTTGCCTACGTGAGCATTCATGAGAACACGAACGCGACAGTCCCGGAGGCTTGGCGATACTACCTCCGAACCCTCCTCCGCCTGCTTGTCAAACCCATCGACCTCGTGCCCCATCTCCACAACAATTTCGGGCTGGGGACGGCGGCTGCGGTTGCGGCGGTGACTGGGGGGGCCGCTGGGATCGATGCCGCGATGAACGGACTCGGCATTCATGCCGGCTTGGCCGCTCTAGATGAGGTAGTCGTCGCCCTTGAGATTCTGTACGGCGTCCGCACCGGCATCGACCTGTCCCGTCTCACAGAGTACTCGCGACTCGCCGCTGAGGTAAGCGGCATTCCTGTGCATCCGTATAAGCCCATGGTGGGCGATTATGCGTTTGTGGCAGAACTCGATCCTTTCGTCCGCTCTGTGCTTGAGATGAGGGGCCACGGACATGAGCGTGTTCATCCGATTGCGCCGAGTCTTGTTGGGAATCGATGGACTCCGTTTTGGGGAGTGAATACCTTGGCCGAATCGAGCGCCACCGCGTTGAAGCTTGCACAACTAAGGTTGCCCCATGACGAGGCCTCGGTGGCGCTGGCCAGACGCGAGTTATCGGAGGCCATTAAAGCCAAGACGGAGGGCTCCCTTGCGCTTGCCGAGCACGAGGTGGAGACCATTCTCACACGCATGACATTCAAGAATATCCCAGGGACTGGTGCATGATGGGCAGTTTATCACGTGATTCGGTCATAGATCTGCCGGAGGCTCAGCAGACGCCTTTAAACCGTCCATGGTCCAGGATCTCTCGATTAATGGGGGACCCGGCCTGGATCGTCGTGAGCGCCGCGAGGCCGGTCTCGAAGGAGCCCACGAGCTGCTGCAGCGCGAGCGCGTGCTGCGCCCGGCGGAGGTAGCATTGCTCCTTATGCTCGCGGAGGGCGCTATTGTGAAAGCTCTGCAGGGTGCCGAGCAGCACCGCGACCAGGTTGTCCTGAAGCCGGTAGTACTGGTGGGCGAGGAACGCGATGAGGTGCAGGTACCGGTGGCCCGCGCGCCGGCGCGTGAGCTGGAAGACGTCCGCCTTGAGGACGCTGTGGGCGTAGTACTGGATCCCCTCGTGGGTGAGCACGAGGGCCGTGAGCGCCGGCTGGAGCTGGTGGTACAGCCCCGCCAGGAGGTCCAGATCCGCCACCCGCGCCTTGACCTTCGCCGGCTTGGTCGACTGAGAGAACTTCTTCAGCCCGGTCAGCTTGTAGGCGGTGGTTCTCCCGGGGACCCCTCCCGCTTCCGCGGGTTCCTGGGTGAGCAGCGGATCCAGGCGCGCGCGCATCTCGGGGGTGAGCGTGCGCTCGCAGGTCGCGATCAGCGTCCAGTTCCGGCGGTTGACGGCCCGCAGGATCAGGGCGGCTAGGCGGAAGTAGCCTGACACCTCCACCTTCTCCCGGACGAGCACGTCGACACAGCGCCAGAAGATGACCTTGGGCTTGAGCTGCGCGTGCACCAGCCGCGCGACCTCCTCGAGGAGCCCCGGGCAGCTCGCTGCCTCGAACGGACGAAAGCCGTGGTAGTCCAGGATCACCGCCCGGTGTCGGGCCATGATTTGCTGGTCGTACAGCGTGAGGTCGATCGGCTCTTTCCCGAGGCCCGCGTGGTCGGCGACGTACCCGCGGTCCCGGGGGTGGAAGGTCTGGACGGGGAAGAATCGCTTGGTCGCGGCAAAGTAGCCGCAGGTCAGCAGGAACGCCAGCTGGTTGGCCGGCGTGCGGAGACTTGCGGCAGTCCGCTGGACCCCCACAGGGAAATCGAAGTGCTGCTTGCGCTGTACGCTGGTGAACATCGGCGGGGTCTCGAACGCCTCCCGCTCGAGCGGGTTCAGGATCTGCATCCGGGGCATGGCGGGCCTCCTGAGAGAAGCGGGCGCTGGTTTGGGAGAATGAACACATCCGTCGGAAGGACGCTTCGGCGCCCCGGAGTGATATACGAATCGGGCGGCTTCTTCAATCAGCCTGTTTGTTGGAGGTTCATCGAAAGGAGGGCAGCTACCGGCCGGAGATCAAGGGATCCCTCGTGCGGGGCTCGCCGCAGCGTCCATCGCCCGGCGCACGGAGGTACAATTTGCCCAATCGGATCAAGAAAACACGCTTAAAGCGCCTGCAAGGCCTCGTCGAAAATATATGAGCCGAACAGGCTCAACAAGCGCCATTTTACGTACCCTTGTGGAAATTTAACCAACAATGCTGGACTGGCGGCTGAATCGGCTAAGACGGGCTAGGGCACGCCAAGAGGGGTCCTGGGGCCCGGGGACCCGCCGGTGAGGAAGCAACTCATGGAGGCGGCATGCTGAAATATACCCCGGGGTTCGCGCTGATTCTCGCCATCAGCCTACCCGCATGGTTCATCCAGGATCAAATCACGGTAAACGGAAGGACGGTGGTCAGCGCGATCGCGATCGTTATTCTGCTGGGGATCTTGATCCGTAACCTGATCGGGGTGCCCGACGGGTGCAAGCCAGGGACGAGATTCGCGATGAATAAAGTTCTCCGGGTCGGGATCGCCCTCATGGGGGCCCAGTTGAGCCTCGGCCAGGTGGTCACCACGGGGGCAGCCGCCGTCCTGGTGGTGGCGACCTGCATCGTCCTGGCCATCCTGGTCGTGCGCTCCGTCAGCATGCGCATGGGGATGTCGGACCGCCTGGGAACGCTCCTGGGGGTCGGGACATCCATCTGCGGGGTATCGGCGATCGTGGCGACCGCGCCCCTCATCGAAGCGCGAGACGAGGAGACCTCACTGGCCGTGGCCACCACCGTCGTTTTTGGTCTGCTCGCGGTCGTGGTCTATCCCCTCGTGGGACACCTCTGGGGTCTGTCCGACACCTTCTTCGGGACCTGGGCCGGCACGGCGGTGAACGACACCAGTCAGGTCGTAGCCACCGGCCTCATCTATAGCCAGAAGGCAGGGGAGGTCGCCACGGTGGTAAAACTCACCCGCAATCTCTTTATGGCCCCCGTCATCTTGGCGCTGAGGTGGATTTCCTTGAAGAGGCGCCAGACCGAGGGGGGGCCGACGGGCGCGGGAAAAGGCATCGCGCTGCATCAGATTATTCCTCTCTTCGTCCTCGGCTTCCTGGGGATGGCGGTCTTAAATTCCCTGGGGGTCTTCTCCTCAACCATGCGCCACGCCATCCAGACCGCATCCCAGTTCCTGCTCGTCTGCGCGCTGGCCGGCGTCGGCCTGGAAACCGACGTTGTCGACATGCGGAAGATCGGACTGCGGCCCTTCTATGCTGGCCTATGTGCGGCCACCTTCATGGCGGTGGTGAGCTTCGGCTTGATCACTCTGGTGGGGATCCGATGACAGTGTGGTCGGGCCAAGTGTCACCACCTCGCTGCTATTTGAATATTCACATACTTTTAGCTTGACACC
>METI01000206.1:0-6269 GCA_001771285.1 candidate division NC10 bacterium RIFCSPLOWO2_12_FULL_66_18 | reverse complement strand
TTGACACCTTTTTAAACCCTGTGTTAGCTTGCGTCCCTGTATGGTCATCCATACATTCCTCTCTCTTCGCTGATACCGTCCGCCTCGGCGGGCAGGATTTGGCATCTTTTCCCGGAGAGCCCCTCAGGTGGGTCCTTCGACAAC
Organism: candidate division NC10 bacterium RIFCSPLOWO2_12_FULL_66_18; assembly: GCA_001771285.1. Taxonomy (GTDB): domain Bacteria; phylum Methylomirabilota; class Methylomirabilia; order Methylomirabilales; family 2-02-FULL-66-22; genus 2-02-FULL-66-22. The sequence goes on along the minus strand of METI01000206.1, from coordinate 6,125 downwards.
CTCAGGACGAACTCCCAGCCCCCGTTCCAGGTGGCTGTCTCTCGCCCGCCCGCTGATCCGCGTTTTTCCAACTTCCTATTTGGCCCCCATGAACCCGAGGCGGCCAATCCAACCAGAAATTGGCGATTAGCCAAAGGAGGACCAGTATGAAGCAAATGAACTTCGAGTCAGTCAGCAACCAGAGGAAGCCACAGATGAAGTTCAAATCAGTCAGCAACCGGAGGAAACCACAGATGACGAATTACATGAAACGCTCGGTGCTCGCATTGGCCCTCGCCGCAGCGGTGGCGCTAGGCGCAATCGCAACGCCAGCCCTGGCGCAGGACGGCGGGATCCGCATCGGCATCACGCTGCGCATGGTGGTCGAGAACGGCCTCAAGTATGGCCAGATGACCAAGGACGAGTTCGAAGCGGTCAACGCCACGGGCGGCATCAACGGCAAGAAGGTCGAGGTCATCCTGCTCGACGACGAGTGCAAGCCGGACAAGGGCGTCGCGAACGTCAACCGCTTCATCCATCAGCACAAGGTCCATATCGTGATCGGCTCGACCTGCAGCTCGGTGTCGCTGCCGATGGTCGATATCACGGCCAAGGAGGAGGTGCCGCAGATCATCCCGCATTCAACCAACACCAACATCACCAAGAAGGGCAGCGCGTGGGTGTTCCGCACGTCGGTTGCCGAGCGGTTCTACGCGTCGGTGCATGCCAAGTATCTGTCGGAGAACGTCGGCAAGAAGGTCGCCTACCTTTACACGACGGACGCCGCTGGCATCAGCTTTGCCAAGGACTACATGACCTACATGCGCAAGACCCACAACATCGAGCCGCTCTACGAGGCGCAGATGCAGGAGACGGATCTCGATTTCCGGTCGCACCTGCTGAAGATCAAGTCGCTCAATCCGGAAGTCCTTGCCATCGGCGGCCAGCTCGACGCCATCGCACGCATCGTCCAGCAGGCGGTCGAGGTCGGCATCCCCGCGAAGGTTCGTCGGGTTGCGGCGTCCGCTGCGGGCAACGCGCCAGTTCCCGAGCTGGCGGGTGATGCAGTCGTGGGCCTGACGTTCGCGCAGGCGTTCTCGTGCAAGGACGAGCGACCGGTGGCGAAAGCCTTCGTCAAGATGGTGCAGGAGAAGTACAAGGTCCGCTGCCCGGATCACGACTTCAGCCAGGCCTACGAGACCGCCCAGATCGTGAAGCTGGCGCTGAGCCGCGCCAAGCTCACGCTGACGGAGGCGTCTCTCAAGGCCGACCGCACCGCCATTCGCGATGCGCTTGCCGGCATCAAGAACTACAGCGGCCTCGCCTCCGGACCGATCAACTTCTGCGCCGACTCGACGCCGCAATGCCGCGACGGCAACCGGACCGGCATCCTGGTCGAGTACACCAAGGGCGGCAAGGACTACGACATGCGCGTGCTTGCCCGCGTCTCCTTCGAGCCGGACTTCGGGCTCTAGCACAACCGGACTGATCGTTCGCTGCCGGCGACCGGCTGCTCCAGTCGGTCGCCGGCACTCTTTGAAGCCAGCAACGGATCGGACACGCTGTGACCGTACATATTGCAAAGAGCAGTTCGCGGAAGCCGACGGTCGGCGGTCGCTCGACTTGGCTCGATGCTGTGCACCCAATCGTGCCGTGGCTGCCCGGCTTGGCTGTCTTGCTTCCGCTGCCCATGCTGCTGAAGAATAACTATCATCAGTACGTCGTCAACGTGATCGCCATCAACGTCATCCTGGCGGTCGGGCTCAACATCGTCAAAGGCTTCGCGGGCCAGGTGACGGTCGGGCACATCGCACTTGCCGCGATCGGAGCCTACACGTCGGCCGTAGTCTCGACCAAGCTCGGGCTGCCGTTCTGGGCCGCACTGCCCACCGCGATGCTGGTGACCGGCCTGGCGGGTGCCATCGTCGGCATCCCATCATTCCGCCTCGAGGGCGCGTACCTGGCGCTCGCCACGCTCGGGCTCGCCGAATCCGTGCGCATCGTTATTTCTGGGACCGAATCGCTCGGCGGCGCGATTGGATACGAGAACATCCCGCCACCTTTCATCGGCAGCATGGCGCTCGATGCCCACCGATCCTACTACTATGTCGTGATGCCGCTGGCGCTGCTTGGTATTTATTTCTCCTTCAGCATCCTGAGCTCCGACATCGGCCGCGCATTCAAGGCGCTGCGCGAGGACCAGCTGGCGGCCGCGGCCAGCGGCGTCAATGTGCGCAAGTACAAGATTATCGCCTTCGTGCTGAGCGCGCTCTACGCGGGCTGCGCCGGAAGTCTGAAGGCGCACATGGCGCCGGGCTTCCTCAATCCCAACGATTATACGATAACCGAGATGGTGACCCTGTTGCTGATGGTCGTGTTCGGCGGCATCGGCCACATCTGGGGCGGCGTCATCGGCGCAGTGCTGGTGACGATCATCAACGACCTCACCCAAGACTACTACCAGTATCGGATGGCGATCTTCGGCTCGGTGATCGTGCTGACGGTGATGTTCATGCCGCGCGGGATTGGCGGCATGATCGACCACCATCTCGTCAGGCGGCGTTTCAAGGCGATCCGGGAGGCCAAGAGCCGTGCTACTTGAGGTCAAGAACCTGACCAAGCGGTTCGGTGGCCTGACGGCCGTCTCGAACATCGATCTCGCTGTGAAACCGGGCGCCGTGCACGGCATCATCGGTCCCAATGGCTCGGGAAAGAGCACGCTCTTCAATCTGATCTCGGGCGTGTACAAGCCGGAGCCCGGCGCCAGCATCGTGTTCGACGGCGACGACATCACCGACTGGGAGCCGCACGAGATCGCCCGGCATGGCGTGGCGCGCACGTTCCAGCTCTTGCGTATCTTTTCCGGCATGAGCGTGCTCGAGAATCTGCTCATCGGCCACCACGGCCTGATCCGTTACAACACCGCCTCGGCCGTGATCGGATCTCGGAATGTCTGGGCCGAGGAGCGCCGCGTGCGCGAGGAGATGATGGAGCTCCTCGCTTTCATCGGTCTCGCCGATTACGCCGATATGCCAGCCGGCGAGCTGTCCGGCGGTCAGCGCCGCCTGCTGGCGCTCGGCCGCGCGATGGCCATGCGGCCGAAGCTGCTGTTGCTCGACGAGCCGGCAGCCAGCTTGTCGCCGGTCAATGTCGAAATCGTGCTCGACACGGTTCTTGCTCTCAAGAAGCGCTTCGGTCTCACCCTGATCATCATCGAGCACATCCTGAAGGTCGTGATGGAGACGTGCGAGACGGTGAGCGTGCTCGAGCACGGCGAGAAGATCGCCGAAGGATCGCCGGCAGCGATCAAGGAAGACCACCGCGTGATCGAGGCGTACCTCGGCAAGGAGATGGAAGATTCCGAGGTTCGCGCGCTCCTGCGGTCGGCATGATGTCGGCAGCATCCGACGAAGCAGGAAGAACCTGACTGAAGCGAGCGCGCTCATGCTGGAAATCAAGGACGTGGTTGGGGGGTATGGCAGCGTCCAAGTTCTCAACGGCGCCAGTCTCAAGGTCGCCCGTGGCCAGATTGTTGCGCTGCTGGGTGGTAACGGCACCGGGAAATCGACGCTGTTGAAAGCCGTTTCCGGACTGATCAAGCCGTGGAGCGGCTCGATCACGTTCGATGGCGAGCGGATCGACGGCCTCAGACCCGACCTCATCGTGCGGCGCGGCCTCGTCCAGGTCACCCAGGGGAAAGAGGTCTTTCCTGGCATGACCGTGGAGGAAAATCTCAAGCTCGGCGCCTTCGTGGTCCGCGACCGGGCCAAGGCGAGCCGCGCACTCGATCGCGTCTACACATACTTTCCGATTCTGAAAGAAAGGCGCCAGCAGCTATCCGGCACGCTGTCCGGCGGCCAATTGCAGATGGTGTGCATCGGCCGCGGCCTGATGTCGAGCCCCAAGATGATCATGCTCGACGAGCCGAGCTCGGCGCTGGCGCCTCAGGTCGTTCTCGACATCTTCCGCACCATCCATCGCATCACGCAGGACGGCATGACCGTGCTGATGGTCGAGCAGAACGTGCGCATGGCGCTTCTGCTCGCCGAGTATGGTTACGTCATCATGGACGGCGTCATCCACATTGAAGGCCCAGCTGATCAACTGATCCACGACGACAATGTGCGGCTCTCCTACCTGGGCGGCACGGTTGCCAATCGCGAGGCGAGCCTCGGCACCGGTGCATGACGATCAGGTTCCCATGCGGCAAGCGGTTCGGCCTCCCAGAAAAAGGTGAAATCCCGTGGGCTACTTCATCGATCTCGTGATCATCGGCCTCTCGATCGGCATGGTTTACGCTCTGGTCGCACTCGGTCTCTCCCTCATCTACTCGGGACTTGACATCGTTCATTTCGCCCACGGCGAGATCTACATGATCGGTGCCTTCATCGGCCTCATGCTGTTTCGGCATTTGGGGATCGGATATGTGCCGACGCTGCTGCTGGCGGTCGTGCTGACAGGCATTGTGGGCGTGCTCATCGAACGCGTGTTCTATCGCCGGTTGACGAGCACCGGGGGTGGCTACACCGTTGCGGGTATGGGCATGATCATCGCGGGTTTTGGCATGTCGATCGTGCTGCAGAATGTCGCCTATCTGATCTGGGGGCCGAAGGCCCTTCCCTTCCCGGTGCCCTACGGTAGGCCCGTCGAGATCGGAAATCTTGCGTTGCCCATGTCATATGTGTGGATCGTTGCCACGGCGCTGATCCTGATGTTCGTCCTGAATCTCTTGCTGAAGAAGACCATGATCGGCCTTGCGATCCGCGCGGTCGCGCACAACAAGGACATTGCCTATCTCAGCGGTGTCAACGTGCCGCTGATGATCTCGCTGATCTTCGGCATCGGGTGTGCGCTCGGTGCGGCGGCCGGCGTGCTGATCGGGCCGATCAATTACGTGCAAGTGTTGATGGGCCTCAGCGTTCTGATCAAAGCATTCGCGGCCGCCGTCGTCGGCGGGTTCGGCAGCCTGCCCGGCGCGGTTCTGGGCGGCGTTCTGGTCGGCGTCATCGAGAGCCTCGGGGCAGGCTACGTATCCGGCACATACAAGGATACCTACGCTTTCGTGTTGCTGATCTTCGTGCTGATGGTCAAGCCATCCGGCATTCTCGGCGTCGAGGCCAAAGTGAAAGCGTGATGTTGCGGTGAACCGTCACTCGAAGGCCCCGCATGGGCAAGATCAGAATCGCCGTCGCAGGCGCCGGATTGATTGGACACCGCCATATCGAACTCGCTTTGGCCAGCCCGAGTTGCGAACTGTCGGCCATCGTCGATCCAGCGCCGGGCGCAGAGGGCATCGCCTCGAAGGCCGGTGTGCGTCTGTTCAGGGCGCTTGATGAGTTGTTCGAAAAGGACCGCCCGGACGGCGTGATTCTTGCTACGCCGAATCAGTTGCATGTGGAGCACGCCTTGAAGTGCATCAACGCCGGCGTGCCCATGCTGCTCGAGAAGCCCGTCGCCCACACGCTGGAAGAAGGCGCGCGCCTGTGCGATCTGGCGGACGCCGCGAAGGCGAAGATACTGGTCGGCCACCACCGGGCCCACAGCCCGATCATGGCGCGCGCGAAGGAGATTGTCGACCAGGGCGTTCTCGGCAAGCTGGTTGCGGTGATGGGCAGCGCGATATTCTACAAGCCCGACGACTATTACGACGCCGCCCCATGGCGTCGCCAGCCCGGCGGCGGCCCGATCCTGCTCAACATGATCCACGAGGTGCACAACCTGCGCATGCTGTGCGGCGGCATCATCGCGGTACAGGCCTTCTCGTCCAACGCCACGCGCGGTTTCCCGGTCGAGGACACGGTGGCGATGAACCTGCGCTTCGCCAGCGGTGTCCTGGGCACCTTCCTGCTGTCCGATACCGCGGCCTCGCCCAAGAGTTGGGAGCAGACCTCGCAGGAGAACAAGAGCTACCCGACCTACCCCGACGAGGACTGCTATGTCGTCGCCGGCACCTTCGGCTCGCTGGCCGTGCCCACGATGCGGCTCAGGATCTACGAGAGAAAGGAAGACCGATCGTGGTGGAAGCCGTTCCAAGTCGGTGTGGCGGAACTCGAGCGCGCCGATCCGCTGGAGCGGCAGCTGGAGCCCGTTCCAAGTCGGTGTGGCGGAACTCGAGCGCGCCGATCCGCTGGAGCGGCAGCTGGAGC
>METI01000205.1 GCA_001771285.1 candidate division NC10 bacterium RIFCSPLOWO2_12_FULL_66_18 | reverse complement strand
GTTCCCTACTCCATTCCGGCAGGGGCAGAAGGCTGGCCGATGGGCTCTGGACTCCCGCCGGCGACCATCGAGGCGGGCCTCGCCAGAAGCCACGCAGGGGCCTCGACCCCCGAGGCCCTGTGCGGTGCCTCTGGGAAAATGGGCAGATACCGGACGGCCAGGCCGAACATCGCGAATCCCGCGGCGACGAGGGCCAGTGAGAGGGCGATCTCCATCCACGACGGGAAGTAGGCGACCCCCGCGGCCCGCTCCATGCCGGTGACGCTCACGTTCAGCCGGTGCATGACAAAGCCCAGGATAGCCAGGAAAGCGCCCGTGACCAGCCCCGGTTGCCTTGCCCGCACCCGCGGGATCGCCAGCAGGATGATCGGGAGGAGGACCCCCAGCCCCATCTCCAGCAGGAACATGGACCCTTCGTAGCCGGGCCGGCGGAGTCCGAGGAGCGCCCCCCGCCGCGCCAGGTCCTGCACCCGCAGGATCCCGTAGATGCTGAGGACCACCACCATGGCCCGCCCCAGCGGCTCCAGCAGGTCCATCTTCAAGTGGTGGTTGAAGGCCCGCTGGCACAGGGCGGACTCCACGATCACCATGGCCAGCCCGGCGGCGATGGCCGACACGAAGAAGAAGACCGGCAGGAGGGGCGAGTACCAGAGTGGATGGAGCTTGTGGGGGACGATCAGGTACAACGAGCCCAGGGACGACTGGTGAAGTGTGGACAGGATGACGCCCACGATCACCAGCGGCACGCTGATCGCCCGCACGATCCGCCGGGGCCGCTCCAGGTTCAGCCGCTCGAAGACGATGGGCGAGAACTCCAGGGCCAGGACGGTGGTATAGAGCATCACGCACCACGCCACCTCGAACATCACCGAGCGGGGGTTCCACATCACGAGGGCGTGCCAGATCCGATGCGGCTGCCCCAGGTCGAAGAGAAGCGCCAGGATGACGAACACATACCCGAGGAATGCGGTGAGCACCGTCGGCCGGATGATCGGGGTGAAACGCTTGAGGTTGAAGAGGTAGACGACTGCGGTAATCGTGAACCCCCCCGCTGCGAGCCCCACCCCTGTCAGCACGTCGAAGCCGATCCACAGCCCCCAGGGAAAATGGTCGCTGAGGTTCGTAGTCGCTCCCAGGCCCCGCGTGAACCGCAGGACCGCAACCACGGTCCCGGTGGCGGCCAGCACCAGGAAGACCAGTCGCCAGAAGGTCATCTCAGGCCATCGCCGGCTATTCATTGCCTCTTCATCCTTTCTCATCGCCACTCCCCGCTGCCGGTCCCCCCACGTCTTGGCTCGCGGTTCTTGGCTCGCGGCTCGCGGCTCTTCCTGTCAGCCCTTTTTAGCCGCCTCCTGGGCCAGCGCCTCCTGGACCCGGATCCGCCGATTGGTGATCCACCAGATGCCATACAGGAGCGCCCCCCCGACCCCCACGATGTCCGGTACCTTGGAGAGAGCCTTCCAGGTCAGCGCGGGCAGCGGCGTGAGCGGCAGGTCGGGGCGGATCCCCAGGCTGGCAAAGGGGATGCTGGAGAGCATGAGCACCGAGGTGCCCCCGACCTCCTCCAGGCCGTAGATCTTCGGGACGTAGGCCTTGGGCGCGGCCTCTAAGCGCGCGCGGGCTTCCTGGATCATCTCGTCGCGGTCGCCGAAGATGGTGGCGCCGGTCGGACAGACCGCGGCGCAGGCCGGCTGCTGGCCGGCCTTGATCCGATCGGCGCACATGTCGCACTTCTGGACGATGGGGACCGCGCGGTCCCACTGGTACTTGGGCACGTCGAAGGGGCACGCCATGATGCAGTACCGGCAGCCGATGCACCGGCTGGCGTCGTAGATGACGGGCCCGCTGGGCTCCTTGCGGAACGCCTCCACCGGGCAGACCGAGGCGCAGGTGGGCGATTCGCAGTGCATGCAGAGACGGCGGATGAAGGCTGTGTTGCGCTGCTCCACCACCGTCCAGGTATACGCCGTCAGCTTGGGGTCAATCATCGCCGGCAGGTTGTTCTTCTCCTTGCAGGCCGCGACGCAGGCCTCGCACCCGATGCACTTGGTGCTGTCGAAGAGGATCGCGCCCTTCATGACGATTTCCCCTCACCCACGTGGCACCGGGAGCAGCCCGCCGCCTCCGTGGGACCGAAGGCCATCTGGCCGTTGTGGCACGCGCCGCAGGATTTGCCCGCCTCCATGTCGGCGTGGGTCACCTGCCGCGTGGGCTCGAGCATGCGGAAGAGCCTGACGTGGCAGGTCGTGCACTTTTCCGAGACGGCGACGTGAAACTGGTGGCTGAAGACCACCTTGCCGGGGCTGCCTTCGGCCTTGGTGTAGGCCATATCCGGCGGCAGCCGGAGTTGCTGGGCCGCTGCGTGGCCTCCCAGGGCGAGGACCGCCCCGGTCAGCCAGGCCACCCCCGTTCTCCATCCCTGTCTCACGGGTTCCTCCTCCGATGATGATCCCGCGGTGCGGGGCAGCTTCACCATGGATCCCGACGCGTCACCCGGCTCAGGCGCTCAGGAACTTCGCCTGGAACTCCGCCCAGGTCTCGTCGTCCAGATGCTCCAGAAGGCCGTCGGCCAAGAGGCCGCCGTCCGCCGCCGTGGCCCCCACCAGCGCATCCCGCCTCAGGGTCAGGGTGCCGTGCAGGAATTCCTGCAGCCGGGCCAGCTCCGCCTTGAGCCAGACCAGGGCATTCTCGCCCACCGTGAGCTTCGGGAGGTTGGCGGCCAGGTTGGTCGGCCGCAGGGCCACCAGCCAGCCCCGGGTGTACGGATCGCGCTTGATCAGGCCGGGCGCCTTGGCCAGCTCGCCGTTGACGGCGCACACCACCCCGTCCACCGGCGCCGGGAGCGTCGCCGTTCTCCCCCCCTGGCGGATGGCCACGAAGGGCTCCCCCTGCTTCACCTCGACGCCGACCGGCGGCAACGTGATGGCGTCCACGTGGCCGAGCAACTTCTGAAGGAAGTCATCCACGCCCACCTTGACCTGCCCCGAGAAGAGCAGGTTCACCCACGTGTGACCCCGGTGGAAGAAGAGGCCACCCGGAAGGCTGAACCGCTCCGGCTGCAGGTTGGGCAGCAGGAGGTCAGCCACGCCGCCCCCACGTTCCTGGGCCACCAGCACCGGCCTGGCCCGACGCTGCCGGACCCACTGGACTACCAGGTCCGCCCCCACAAACAGGATGATCGTGAACACCACCAAGATGGCAACCATGGTTCACACCCCCTTCGCCATTCTCCTCGTGGTTCTCGTCAGCCCGCCGGGGAGCCGCTCCCGCTCGCACCTGGCTCTTTGGTCTCCTCGGCGGCACCCCTGGCACCCTCCAGCCTGGCCATGACCTCGCGAAACAGCGGGCAGTCGTCGAACCCTTCTCGGGTGCAGATGCAGTTGGCCTGGAGGCGATCGCTGGGGACCATTTTCTTCACGGGGTACGCCCGGCAGAAGGCCATCACGACCTCTTCGAAGAAGGGGCAGCGCACCCCCTGGGCTTCCAGGAGATGCTTTCGCAGGTCCCGAAAGCCTTCAGGCTGGATCTCCGTGGCCCGCCGCATGTCAGCACCCTCCAGGTGATTGGTTCCACCTCTCCCTGTATCAAGGCGGGTGCCATGTCGGCCGGGTCTGCCGCGGTCGCGGGAAGTCGTGTGATTTCAGAAGGTTCAGCGGACCGAAGGGAGGCAGGCGGTGATGGGTGCGGGGGAGCCCGACGTTGAGGAATTCAACGGTTGCTCAGCGAGCGTGGGGAAAGGCTCTGAATCGAGAAGGTTTCCTGCTCCTGTTGAGAAACACAATGGCGGAGTTGTGATCCTCAACAGTCGCATCACTCGTCCTCTCGAATCTGGTACCGCTTGATCTTGTTGTACAGGGTCACGCGGTCGATGCCGAGGGCCTTGGCGGCGCGCGTGATGTTCCAGTTGTGCTGCTTGAGCGTGACCTCGATGTGTCGCCGCTCCACCTCCCGGAGGGAGTCGGGGGTATCCGTCGGTGCCCCTGGGGGGAGGGTCGGGGGGCCCAGTTCCAGCCCCAACGGGGTCAGGATCGGGCCCCGGGCCAGGACTGCCCCCCGCTCCAGGACGTTCCGGAGTTCCCGGACGTTCCCCGGCCAGTCATAGGCCATGAGCATTTCCAGCGCCTCGCCGGAGAGGCTTTCCAGCGGCTTCCGCATCTCGGTGCGGAACTGGGCCAGGAAATGCTCCGCCAGGAGCGGGATGTCCTCCTTCCGCTCGCGCAGGGGCGGCAGGGTCACCGGGATCACATTCAGGCGGTAGTACAGATCCTCCCGGAAGCTGCCCGAGTCGACCAGCTTTTTCAGGTCGCGGTTCGTGGCCGCGATGATCCGGGCATCGGTCTTGATGACCTGCGAGCCGCCGACCCGGCGGAATTCGCGCGCATCCAGGACCCGCAGGAGATCCAATTGAAGCTTGGGGCTTATGTCCCCGATCTCGTCCAGGAACAGAGTCCCGCCGGCCGCGATCTCGAACTTCCCGCGGGCGCTGCCCACGGCGCCGGTGAAGGCACCCTTCTCGTGGCCGAAGAGCTCGCTCTCCAGCAGGCTCTCGGTCAGGGCGGCGCACGAGACGCCCACGAAGGGGCCCTCGCGGCGGAGGCTCTCGGCGTGGATGGCCCGGGCCAGGAGTTCCTTGCCCGTCCCGCTCCCCCCCAGAATCAGGACGGTGGAGTTGCTCTTGGCCGCGGTCCGGGCCAGCTCGAAGACCGCTTCCATCTTGGGGCTCTTGCTTACCAGGTCCTTGAATTCGCACTGGCGCTTCAACGCCTTGCGGAGCAGGACATTCTCGCGCCGGAGGGCCTGGGTGTTGGTCAGCTTGCCGACCATCAGGGACAGCTCCTCCGGCTCGAAGGGCTTGACCAGATAATCGTAGGCGCCCTGCTTCATCGCCTGGACGGCGGTATCCACGGTGGCATAGGCCGTCATGATGATGATCGCAGCGTCCGGCTGCAGCGTGCGGGCCTGCGCCAGGACCTGGAGCCCGTCGATTCCCGGCATCTTCAGATCCACCAGCAGGATGGCGTAGGCCTGGGCGGCCAGCTTGGCCAGGGCGGCCTGGCCATCCGGCGCCGTGTCCACCTGGTAGCCATCCTCCTCCAGCCAGCGCGCCAGCGAATCCCGGACGATCTCCTCGTCGTCCACCACCAGAATGGATCCCTTGGCTTTCATGGGTCGTCCCTCTCTTCCGTCAGCGCCCGCAGGCGCTGGCGGCAATCCCGGCAGAACCCCGCCCGCTTCTGGTCCACGTCCAGGACCGAATTGGATCGCGACATCACGCACGTCACGTCGGGGCAGTGCACCAGGCCAAAGGTGTGCCCCAGCTCGTGCAGGCACTCCTTCAGCAGGCGTGCCTCGACCAGCCTCGCCGACGCGGGCCGCCCATCGTAGGTGAGGCGGAGGCGCGCGGTGCTCACCACGGCCGCCGGCCCATCCACCTGGGCTTCGCCGAAGACGAAGGTGAGGACGGGGATGCACAGGTCCACGTCCGTGATCCCCAGGACCTTGGCCACCCCGGGCGGCAGGGTCGTCAGGATCCAGCGCAGGATCCGCGTCGAGGAGTGCTGCCCCCGCCTGGGGTCCAGACTGTCCGCGGGCGATCCATTGACGGCCGCAACGCGCGTCGGAATGGCGAACGTGGTTTCCACCTGTTGTCGCACCCGCTCCAGAAGGTCGCCCTCCATCGGCGCCTCGCCCATCCACTCCAGCAGGATGGTTCCCTCACCGGCCATGGCCGCTCACGCGATGCCGGGGGCCGCCGCCGGGAGGCACACCGTCACCGTGGTCCCCTGGCCGACCCGGCTGTCCACGGCGATCTTGCCGCCGTGCTTCTCCACGATCCCGTACACCACAGAGAGCCCGAGGCCGGTTCCCTTCTCCTTCGTGGTGAAGA
>METI01000204.1:24876-35622 GCA_001771285.1 candidate division NC10 bacterium RIFCSPLOWO2_12_FULL_66_18 | reverse complement strand
CCTGTCCAAGATCGAGGCCGGCCGGATGGAGCTCCAGATCCAGCCGGCCGCCCTGAGTGATGTCCTTGAAGCAGTTCAGAGCACGATGCGCCCGCTGGCAGCCAAGAAGGCCATCGCCTTCCAGGTCGAGAGCGACGACCGGATCGCTCCGTTCCCCATGGATGCCGCCCGGATCAAGCAGGTCCTCCTGAACCTGGTGGGGAACGCCATCAAGTTCACCCCGGAGGGGGGTACGGTGCGCGTTACCGCGCACTGGGTCGATTCGTCAACTCGTCAATTGGTCGAGTCGTCCCGACCAGTTGACGCCGACGGCGATTGGGTGGAGGTCGCCGTCACGGATACGGGACCGGGCATCCCGCCCGAAGATCACGAGCGGATCTTCCTGGAGTTCCAGCAAGCCCAGACGGCCAGGGACGCGACCAAGCCAGAGGGGACCGGCCTGGGCCTGGCTCTGGCCAAGAAGTTTGTAGAGCTCCACGCGGGACGGATCTGGGTGCGGAGCGAGGTCGGTCGTGGTAGCATCTTCACCTTCACGCTGCCCCTTGCGGCCCCAACGGGTCGGCCGACTGCCCAAATCGCCTGATCGGTCAGCACTGGAAAGGAGCGCAGCCCGTGACGAAACGGAGAACCCGGGAGACGAAGCCGCGCGATCGGCGGGCCCCGACGCGAAAGGTGAGGCCCACTGCGCTCCCCTCCGGGGTGCCGGAACTCGTCGGCCTCCTGCGATCCATGCCGTTCTTCGAAGGCATCCCGAAGACGAGCTTGACGCGGATTGCCGGGCAGATGCAGCGCCGGCGTTTCTCCCAGGGAACCCCGATTTTCCGGCAGGGGGATCCTGCGCGGGAGTTCTGCCTGCTGACGTCCGGCCAGCTGGAGGTCACCGTGCAGGGCGGCGATCCCGAAAGCCCCCCCGTGGGGCTCATCGAGGCCCCGAGCTGGTTCGGGGAGCTGGCGATTCTGACCCGCCAGCCGCGCACGGCCACCCTGACGGCCCTGACCGAAAGCGAGGTGTGGACCCTGTCCCGCCGGCGGTTCGAGGCCGTGTTCGCCCGGCATCCGGAGATGGGCCGGAACCTCGTCCGGACCCTCTGCGAGCGGATCCAGCGCAAGGACCAGGACTTCCTCGGCCAGTCCTCCCTGGCCATCGAGAACGCCCGCCTCTTCCGCCAGATCCAGGACACGGCCCGGCAACTGGAAGAGGTCTCCCGGCACAAGTCCCAGTTCCTGGCCGGCATGTCCCACGAACTGCGCACTCCGCTCAACGCTATCATCGGCTTCTCCGAGGTCCTGCTGGACCCCCAGATGAGCAACCTGGCCCCGGAGGAGCAGCGCGAGTTCCTGGGCAACATCCTCACCTCCGGCAAGCATCTCCTCCGCCTCATCAACGACGTCCTCGACCTCAGCAAGATCGAGGCGGGGAAGATGGAGCTGAATCCCGAGGCGGTCAGCCTGGCCGACACGGTCGAGGGGGTCCTGGGCACGGTGAAGCCCCTGGCGATGAAGAAACAGGTCCGGGTCGACAGCGATCTCGCCTCCAGCCTCCCCCCAGCCTGGGCGGACCCCCCGCGGTTGAAGCAGATCCTTTACAACCTCCTCAGCAACGCGATCAAGTTCACGCCGGCGGGCGGGCAGGTCACGGTTGCGGCCCACCAGGTGACGGGGGTCGGGTCTCCGGTGTCAGGGGCGGGTCCGGAATTCCCAACCCCCAACACCCAACCCCCAACACCCGGTCTCTACTTGGAGGTCAGCGTGGCCGACACGGGAATCGGCATCCCGGAAAAGGACCTGGAACGCATCTTCCTGGAGTTCGAGCAGGTTTCCGACCCCACCCGCCCGCGGCAGGAGGGAACGGGCCTCGGCCTGGCATTGGTGAAGAAGCTCGTCAGGATGCATGGCGGAACCATCCGGGTTGCCTCTACGCCCGGGAAGGGGAGCACGTTCACATTTTCCGTCCCCGCCGCCGACCTATGACGGGGGCGCACAGGCTGGGAGGGATCCGCGGGAACACAGGCAACATTTCGTGGACCGAGGAGGCGTGAGATGAGCGCCAAACGGATCTTGCTGATTGAAGACAACGCGGTCAATCGGCGGCTGGCGCAGTTCCTGCTGAAGTCGCAAGGATACGAGGTCTGGGAGGTCGGCAGTGCGCCGGAGGCCTTCGCCTCGCTGAAGGAAAGGCAACCGGACCTGATTCTCATGGACATTCAGTTGCCCGGCATGGACGGCCTCACCGCGACCAGGCAACTGAAGGGAGACCCCACGACCCGGGACATCCCGGTGCTGGCCGTCACCTCGTATGCCATGAAGGGGGACGAGGCCAAGGCCTTCGAGGCGGGCTGCTCCGGCTATGTCACGAAGCCGATTGACAAGACCCTGTTCCTGGAGGCGGTGGCCAAGGCCCTGAAGGACCGTGAGCGGAAGGACTAGGAGGGCGGCTTCAGCGGTTCGAGGGACAGACCCCCGGTGGGATCGGCCAGGTAGCGCTGGGCTGACTCCGCCGACACGTATGTCTTCAGGAGGTCATGGATGAATCGGCGCTGCTCCTGGATCTCGATGGTCAGCGCCCGGATGCGGAGGAGCGACCGGACACGCGTGAGCAGCTCCAGCTTGTTGATGGGCTTGGTCAAAATATCGTCCCCGCCTGCGTCCAGAGCTTTCATGTGGTCCTCCATCTCGTGGAGGGCGGTCAGGAAGACGACGGGGGTCTGGCGGGTCTCCGTGGCGGCGCGAAGGCGCTGGCAGACCTCGAAGCCGGTGAGGTCGGGCATCATGATATCCAGCAGGACGAGGTCAGGCTTTTCGGCCGCCGCGACCGCCAGGCCGTCCGTGCCGCAGGTGGCGGTCACGACCTCGTACCCCGCCCCCTTGAGCAGGGCGCGGACCAATTTGATGTTGGCTTCTGTATCATCCACCACGAGAACTTTCGCCTGGGATGCCGGCATGGCCTCGCAGCCCTCCCTTCTCCTGCGGATTGCGCCGGAAGCTTACACCGACCACAGGCCAAGTCAAGGGAGAAGCGGCGATAACCCGCACCAGCCGCGCGCGCCGCTCCTCCTCCGCCGCAAGGAGACAGCACCATGACGCCTCGGACCGTCCTCGGCCTCGGCGGCTGCATCGCATGGCTCGCCGTGGGAGGCACGGTGTGGGCCGGTGAGCAGCCGTCGGCCACGCCGGTGCTCCTCAAGGCGAAGCCGGCGGTGGTGATCATCGTGACCGAGGTTTCGGGCGAGGTCCGCCTTGCCTGCCCGAACAAACCCCCCCAGCGGGTCACGCCCCCTTCCAGCCAGGCCCATGGCACCGGCTACCTGGTCAATCCCGACGGATACATCATCACCAACGGGCACGTGGTCCAGCCGTATTACGAGAAGGATGATCGCGAGGTGCGGGAGGCGTTCATCCGACAGGCCATCGAGCAGGCCTGCCTGGAATCGGGGTTGTCCGAAGAGCGCAAGAAGGCGGCAGTCGAGCGCCTGGTTCCGCGGGTGGCGCCCGCGGCGATCGTGGAGTTGAAGAAGACGCTGACCGTGGTCCTGCCCAACCGGGAGAAGTTTATCGCCGAGGTCAAGGCCTACAGCCCCGCCCTGTCTGAGCGGCCGGGAAAGCGGGTGTCCGGGACCGGCGGTGGGGCGACGGAATCCGGCAAGGACGTGGCGGTGCTGAAGATCGATGCCAGGAACTTGCCCACCATCCCCCTGGGAGATTCCGACCGGGTGCAGGTGGGCCAGCCCATCCGCATCCTCGGGTTCCCCGGGGTCGTGATGTACCACGACCTCCTCGATCGCCGGAGCGCCGTGGAGGCCACCCTCACCACCGGACACGTCTCCAGCCTGAAGCTGGACGCCCGCGGGGGCCAGGTCATCCAAACGGACGCGGCCGCCTCCTGGGGGAACAGCGGCGGGCCGGCCATCAACGAGAAGGGAGAGGTGGTGGGAATGCTCACCTTCATCTCCCTGACCTCCGACGAGACGCAGGCGATCCAGGGATTCAACTTCCTCGTCCCTGTGAACACTGTGAAGGAGTTCGCCCGGGCCGCCGGGGTGGCGCTGGACAAGACCAGCCCCTTCAACATCGTGTGGCACGAGGCGGTCGAGCGGTATGTGAGGGGCGACTGGGCCGCCGCGCAATCCCGCCTGGATGCTGCCAACCGGCTGTTGTCGAACCTCCCCGACGTCCAGCGCCTGCAGACCGATGTGCAGCTCCGCCTGCTTCAGTCGTCTCCGTGGCCGAATCCGCTGTTGCTCGGTGGCGTGGCCATCGCCGCCCTGGCAGCGGCCGGCGGGGTCTGGGCGATGTTGCGCCGCCGCGGACGGCCGGTCCTGGCAACCGCCACCCCTGCGGAACCCGACCCGGGAAAGAACGCTCCTGCCGTCGCCGCTGCCCCGCCGCCACGGATGCCAACGACGGATTTGGCGCGCGCCCTGACCCAGCGCCAGGACCTGGTGATCGTGGACATCCGGACGCCTGCGTCGTATGCGGCCAGCTCCGTGCAGGCGAAAGGGGCCTTGCGGGCAAGCCCGGAGGAGATCATCCAGATCTGCACCGCCCTGGCCCGTAATCAGGGGATCATTCTCTATTGCGATTCCCCCGGCGAGGTCATCAGCGCCCGTGCCGCCCGGCTCTTGATGGAACAGGGCTATATCCGGGTCAGCGTCCTGGCCGGGGGATTCGCCGCGTGGGAGGCAGCCAGCCTGCCCCTCGAGCGGACACCCCATGCGAGGACCGGGGTGACGTCGGCGCCCCGGACCGCCCTCCCGGTGGAGGGCCCGGAGAGCGGACCGAGCCTCAAAGCACAGATCCCCGTGGACCTGCCGGTGGGGGTCAAGGGACCAGGTCCATATTTCAACGCCAGGGCGACCACGTTACGGATGGCGGGGATTTTCCTGGCAACCACGGAGACGCTGCCGGTTGGCCAGAAGCTCCGCCTGACGATCTTTCTGAAGGGAGAGCCCCTAGAGGTCACCGGTCAGGTCATCGGGGCGGATTCCCACCCCATAGCCGGGCAGCCCCAGGGGGTGGAAGTGGCCTTCGATCCGCTGACCGAAGAAGCTGCCACCGTCCTGGAGGGATTCATCCTGTCCCGCTGGAGCAGGGGCCCAGCAGTTTCCCAAGATTTTTAGTAGCAACCTGGTGACCAGGGAATGTGTCGGAAGAAAAAATTTCAGAACGGTACAACAATGTGAAATCAATAATTTATCTTTTGTCTGACATTGCTTGTGAAATTTTCTTCCTTGACAGGATATTTTCTATCTTATATTTTACCGCCGACTGACCGGTTAGTACACGGGTGGGAGATGACGACAGGGACAAAAGAGACGAGCACAAAAGAGCAGATCCTCGACGTGGCGAGTCGATTGATTCACGTTCGCGGATTCAATAAAACCTCCGTAGACGAGATCCTCAAGGAAAGTGGGGTCGGGAAAGGGAACTTCTATTACTACTTCAAGAGCAAGGACGAGCTAGGCTTTGCCATCCTGGATCGGAGCATCGAGCGGATCACCCGGGAGATCATCGAGAAGTGCTTCACCGACGGAAAGGATCCGTGGCAGCAGCTTCTCGACTTCTTCGACTGCCAGGTAGAGCGGATCCGGCGGCAAGGCTGTACCGGCGGTTGCCCCCTCGGAAACCTGGCCGTGGAGATGAGCGACATCCATGAGGAGTTCCGACGGCGGC
Organism: candidate division NC10 bacterium RIFCSPLOWO2_12_FULL_66_18; assembly: GCA_001771285.1. Lineage (GTDB taxonomy): Bacteria > Methylomirabilota > Methylomirabilia > Methylomirabilales > 2-02-FULL-66-22 > 2-02-FULL-66-22. The sequence goes on along the minus strand of METI01000204.1, from coordinate 29,952 downwards.
TGAACAAGGCCTTTGACCGACTGCGATCGCGGATCGAAGACACGCTGACCCAGGCCAGGACCCAGGGAATGCTCCGGAACGACGCCAATATCCCCCGCCTGGCCCATTTCCTCGTCGCCGCGTTCGAAGGTGCGCTCATGATGGGCAAGCTTTACAAGGACATTGGCATCATCGCGGGCGTCGTCGAGGAGCTGAAGGGACATCTGGCCCATTACCGCGTCGCCTGATCTTCGGCGACGTGTTTCAGACGCGCTCCGCCGGGTGGCCCCCGGCACGGGACGTCACAGGCAGGACGCATATGTCAAAGGAATCAGGACAGCCGAAGGAAGGAACCGCGGTGGCCCGCAGACACGGCCCATCCACCCGCGGTGGCTGTCTACGCCGTGAGCTGATGGAGCGGACGATGGCAACGATTGTGGAGTACACCGACCAGAAGCGCCCAAGGAACCTGTACCCTGAGCGGATCATCTCCCCTCTTCGTTCGGGGCCCTGCTGCTTCTCCGACATGGAGGAGATCGGCCAGCCTCAGGAGGACAGCCGGTGGGTCTTCCAGTACAAGCGCTGCAAGAAGTGCGGATTCGCCGTGCGGGTGATCCTGCGGGAGATCCCGGACGCCGCCCTTGCGGCCGAGCTGCGCAAGACCCTGGCGAATTCTTTCGTCCGGAACGTGCCCGACTAATCGTCTGAGGCGCAAATCCGGGGCCGCCAGGACCTGGCGGTGATCCATCGGGACGGGCAGGCACGGTCTGAATTGACCGAAATCCTGCCCGTCCCATTGTCTTTCCGGGATGGCGCCGACACCCATCCTGACCTACATCTCGATCCGGTTCCGCTCCAGCACGGTCCCCCGCACCTTCTCCAGGTTGGCCAGCGACTTGTTGTAGTCCGTGATCGCCCGGATCTCGTTGCCCTGCGCCGCCGCCAGGTCGCGTTGGAAGGACAGCACGTTGAAGGTCGTGGTGACGCCCGCCTCCAGCCGCCGCTGCTCTACCCGGAGCTGTTCTTCCGCCAGCACCCGCGCCGCGCGATTGGCCTCCACCCGCTTGGCGTCGGACTCCACGCGCCGCACCGCCTCCCGCACCTGCTGTGTGATCTGCAGCACGAGCTGCTTCAGCGACGTGCGGGCTTGGTCTGCGGTCAGCTTCGCCTTGAGATAGCTGGCCTGGGCGGACCGGTTCCCCAGCGGCACCGTGAGGACCACACCCACCGAGTACGAGGCAAAGTGGCTGGACCCCATCTCGCTCAGGTCGCTGCCGTACACGCCCCCGAAACCGTTCGTGGACACGCTGCTGGTCAGGGAAAGGTCCGGGAGGAGCTGGTTCCGCGTCAGCCGCACCGAGAGTTCCCTGTTGTCAATGTCCAGCTTGGCGCTCTTGTACTCGTAGCGGTTCTCCAGGGCCTTCTGGATCGCCTCGTCCAGGTTCATCGGCTTCACCTCGAAGCTTGCAGTGTCGGTGGGCCGGATCTCCTGCCCCCATCCCCCGCTCACGGGCAGGTTCAGGACCACTTTGAGGGTATCCTCGGCGTCCCGGACCGCCTTCTCGGCCAGGATGACGTCCTGCACCCGGGCCGCCTCCTGGGCCTCGGCCTGCGTGACCTCCACGGGGGCCGCCACCCCGGCGCGCACCCGGGCCTTGTTCAGCGCCACCAGGTCCTGCGCCAGGCGGAGCGACCGGCGCTGCACCTCCAGGTTGTCGATGGCGAAGATGAGGTCGAAGTAGCCGTTCTGCACCTGGGTGACGATGTCGCTCACCTTCAACCGCAACTGCTCCCGGGAGATGGACTGGTTGTTGGTCGCGATCCGGATGTTGGTCTCCGTGGCCTCGAAGCCAAAGTTCTTCAGGATTGGCTGGGTAAGGGTCAGGGCGAACTTGCTGGTAAAGCCGTCGCTCGTCGAGGTGGAGCTGGTGTTCAGATACTCGTTATTAAAGCGCAGCTCGTAGGTGCCGCCGGTCGGGAGCTTCTGCTTCACGCCAGTGTTGAAATCCCAGAGGTCCGAGAGGCTCCGCCGAGTGCTGAAGATAGAATTGCTGGCCGAACGGTTGTCGCTCCGGCTGAGTTCCAGGAAGGCGCTGGGGTCGAAGGCCGCCTTCTCGTTGGTCAGGTCCTGCTCCCGAAGATTCGGGTTGAACCCCTCCACGGCGATATCCAGGTTGTTCTTCAGGGCCAGGGCGATACTGTCCCGGAGCGACAGGGCCATGGCCCCCGCGGGCGGAACGGCCGGGGGCTGGGCCGCCCCCACCTGGGCCATTGTCAGGTCCAGCTTCAGATATTCCCGAACAGCCTCCGCGGCCTCACCCGGCGGCACGAGGGTGCCGGCGACGAAGAGGACCAGCAGGATGGGCATCACCACCTCGATAGCGCGTCGCATGGTCACTCCTTTCGGAAGGGAATTCCTTGAGTGATTAGTCCTGACTGCGGGCCCCGCGCAGGAAGAGGCGGACCACCTCGTCGGCAATCTCCTCCGGCGTGAACCGCGCGACCTCCGGATCATCGTAGACGATCTCCGCCAGGGCGAAGATCACGTACATGCCCTGAAAGGCGCGGGCTGCGATCTCCGGGCGGAGCGGACGGAAGCTTCCCTTAGCGATCCGATCCTTCAGGAACGCCTGGATCCGTCCGAGCTGTTCCAGGGCGATCTCCCGGTAGAACTTCTCCCGCAGCTCATCGTGGAACGGCAGCTCCGTGAAGGCGAAGCGCACCGCCTGCGCGTTCTGGCGGAAGCGCCGGATCCGGTCCACGACGAGGGATCTGAGGAACGCCTCATCGTCGCCCTTCTCCGGGCGGGCCATGATCTCCTCCAGTGATTCCAGGATCATGGACCTGTAAAGCGCCAGCAGGAGATCCCGCTTGCTGGGGAAGTAGAGGTAGATGGTGCCCTGGGCGATGTTCGCCTCCCGGGCGATCGCCCGGATCGTCGCCGCCGCGTATCCCCGCTGGGCGAAGACCTTCATGGCGGCGTCCAGGATGGCCTGTCGCCGCTCCATTCGAAGATCCTCTCGCTTCGGACGCGCCACGTCGTCCTCCCCCGCTCCTCGGGAATCCACCTGGGATGAATGAACGTTCAGCGAATTGCTTACGTTACTTCGGGGAGGGGGCGGTGTCAAGCGTGGGCCGGCAATTGTGACGCCCCATGATCTTCCCTGGCTAGCCGATCACTGTGGGAGCGTTCCGGGGTTGCCACGGCGGCTGTGCCAGGCTAGGATACGCGCGCTTGGCAGGCGGTCTCTCGGCAATCGGGCAACTGGGCGATCTGGCAATCAGTCAGTGAGGCAACCTGGCGATTTGGCATTCGGGCAATCTGTGGTGCCGAAGTTCCCAGGTGCCCGATCGCCTGGTTGTCGGGTTGCCAGATTGCCCGTTCAGAGGAACGCGAGATGACCTCAGAGAGGACGAACGAGGGTAGAAGCGTGAGGACGCCGCAGGAGATCGTGGCCCGGGCGAACGAGCGGATCCAGGGGACATTCGCCGGGGTCCTGGGAATGGAATTCACCCACCTCGCGCCCGATCGGGTGGAGGCGACACTCAAAACCCGGCAGGAACACAAGCAGCCCTGGGGGATCGTGCACGGCGGGGCGGTGATGACGCTGGCCGACACCGTGGCCGGGGCTGGGGCCTACATGAATATCGATCGCGGCCAGGAGACCGTGACCGTCGAGTTGAAGATCAACCTGATCGGGGCCGTGCGGGACGGCACGATCCGGGCAGAGGCGCTCCCCCTCCACCGGGGCCGGACTACCTCGATCTGGGAGACGCGAATCACCGACGAGACCGGGAAGCTCATCGCCGTGACCCTCTCCACGCACTTGGTCCTGGATCAGCACCCCCTCTAGAACAAACGAAAAAGGGGTCGGGGGTCGGGGACTGGAAACACCTGACCCCTGGCGCCAGACTGCTAGCCCCTGCAGGTGAGAGGTAAAGGGAGAAAGGATTCCTGCAACATTGCCCCCAGGTTTCCTCAGAGTTCCTGCACGAACCGGTTGGTGAAGACGGATTCGACGTCCACCCGCTTCTTCAGCAGGCCCAGCTCCAGGTAAGTCCTCTCCACCCGCCTCAGGACGTCCATGTCGAACCAGCCCAGCCCGTGCTTCTTCGTCCCCTCGCTCACCGTGGACGCGTTCCGGATCTTGATGATCTCCAGGTTTCGCTTCACGTCCTGCCCGTCGATGGCATGCTTGACGGCCAGTTCGGCCGCCTTCTCCGGGTTGTCCAGCATCCACTGGCTTCCCTTCCGGTAGGCGCGGAGGAACCGCCTGACGAAGTCGGGTCGCTTCTGCGCCGTCTCCGCCCGCACCGCGAAGACGTCCGTGGGGATGTCCAGGTAGTCCCGGGCCCAGATGACGTTGACCTCGACCAGGCCCTTCTGATGGGCCGCCCAGAGGCCGGTGTCGGTGGCGGCCGTGGCGTCCACCCTGCCCTCCATGAGCGGCCCGAAGTTCAGGACCCCCGTGGCCACCACCTCCACGTCCGACTCCCGCAGTCCCACGGAGTGCAGAATGACGAGCAGGTTGTGCCGCGTCCCGCTGGCCATGCTGTAGACACCGATCCGCTTCCCCTTCAGGTCTTGCGGTTTGGTGATGTTCCTGGACTTCAGGGACACCACGTTGAAGACATTCTTGGGATACACGTTGTAGACGACCTGGACCTGGGCCCCCTGCTCCACGCCGAACAGGATCGGCTCCACATTGGTGAAGGCGAAATCGGCGTTGCCGGCCAGCACATGCTTGAGGGCCTCGCCGCCACCCGCTCCCGGCACGAACTCGAAATCGAGGCCCTGCTCTTTGAACCATCCGAACTCTTGCGCCGCGAAGACATTCGCCTGCTCCGAGATGGGCTGGCTCCAGCAGGCCATCCGGACCTTCTCGAGCGCCGCCATCCCCCACCGGGGCCACTCGATCCCTGCCGCCCCGACCAGGGCCACCGCCGTCTTCAAAAGCTCCCTTCTGGTCATACCGTCGTTCACCATGCTCCATAACCTCCCCGTCTCCGATTCCCCGCCCCTCGGCTCTCGGCTCGCGGCCCGGCCTGCGCCGCGTACGTCGCGGCAGGCAGGTCTCGGCTCTCTTCTTTTGGCTC
>METI01000204.1:0-24854 GCA_001771285.1 candidate division NC10 bacterium RIFCSPLOWO2_12_FULL_66_18 | reverse complement strand
CTCCGCCCCTCTGCACTCGGCTCGCGGCTCTCGGCTCTCGGCTCTCCGCAGTCGGCTCTCGGCTCTACCCTCGATACCTCCGCGCCAGGCACGCGCGCTCCAGAAGCACGACTGCCTGATAGAGCATCACGCCCAGCAGCACGAGCACCACGAACACCGCGAACATGAGTGGCGTGTCCATGATGCCCTGGGAACTGATGATGAGCGCACCCAGGCCGCGATTGGCCCCCACGTACTCCGCCACCACCGCGCCGACGATGCTCAACACCATGGCCACCTTCAGGCCGGCAACAACGAAGGGCACCGCGTTGGGCAGCCGCAGCCAGCGGAGCGTCTGCCACGGGGTCGCGCGTAGCGCGCGGAACAGCTCCAGCGCGTCGGCCTCCACCTCGTTGAGGCCGGTCACCGTGTTCTCGAACAGCGGGAAGAATACGATCAGCGCCGTGATGAGGATCTTGGGCAGGATGCCGAATCCGAACCACATGACGAAGATGGGGGCGAGGGCCAGCTTCGGCATGGCCTGCGAGGCGATCAGGTACGGCTGGAGGACACCCCGCAACAGCGGCGAGAGGGCCGCGCCGATCCCCAGGCCGATGCCCAGAAGGCTCCCGGCGAGAAACCCCAGCAGGATCTCCGACAGCGTCACGCCGAGGTGGAGGATCAGGAACCCGCTGCGGGTGTGGGTAACCAGGCTCGCCCATACCACCGTGGGGGCAGGCACGATGAGGGGAGGGATCCTTCGGACCCGGACGGTGACCTCCCACGCCGCAAGGAGAACCAAGAGCAGGAGGCACGAGAGCACGATCTCCGTACCGGGCCGGGGGATGGCGAGCGGGCTCACCATATCCGGGGCCTGGCTCGTCTTCATCGCCCGTTCCCCCCGTTCCCCTGCATGGCGTGTTTCACCTCGCGGCAAGCCGCGGCAAACTCGTTGCTGAAGCGATGGTCGGGAATCCTGGGCCGGGGCAGGGGAACCCGGAAGACCTGCCGCACCGTCCCGGGACGCGGACTCAACAGCACGACCCGGTCCGCCAGGAAGACCGCCTCGGAGATGTCGTGGGTGACGAACACAAGGGTGGGCTGCCGGGCGCTCCAGATGTTCAGGAGGTCCAGGTGCATCTGCTCCCGGGTGATGGCGTCCAACGCCCCGAAGGGCTCGTCCATGAGCAGGATGCTGGGCTGGAGGAGCAGCGCCCGGGCGATGGCCACTCGCTGCTGCATGCCCCCCGACAGGTGCCGGGGGAACCGATCCAGGAACTCGCCGAGCCCCATGGACTCCAGGAGGCCGCGCGCCTCCGCCGCGGCTTCAGCCAGGGAAAGCCGCCGCACATGCGCCGGAAGGAGGACGTTCTCCACGGCCGTCCGCCATGGGAGAAGCACCGGCCGCTGGAACACGACCCCCACGTGCTGGCTCGGGCCGGTCACCCGTTCCCCATCAATCCACACCTCACCCTGCGTCGGCGCCACGAGACCCGCCACGATGCGTAGCAGGGTGGTTTTCCCGCAGCCGCTCTCCCCCACCAGGGCCACGAACTCCCCGGGTTGCGCCGCCAGGTCAACCCCGCCAAGGGCCTGCACGGGCCCCGTGGGCGTCTCGAAGGTCTTGAAGATGGTGCGCGTCTCGATCTTTGCGGGCATGTCTTAGCACTCAGTGACGCAAGTTCGATGACGTATTCATTGGCCGTATAATCCTAGCTCCCCCGGGCCGACCCGAGACGCCGCGCCCGCGGGCGAGCCCGTCCCCGGCACGGAGGCCGCCGTTCTGTGGCGGCCGACCCGGGGTAAGGGCGAGCCGGCATCGACGGAGCGCCAGGCGTCCGAGGGGCGGTCCGGGGGAGCTGGATACGTCACCGTAATTGCGCTCAGCAGCACTTAGAATCCCTCAGCGATCAGCCTTCAGCCGGATCCTCGATGGCCGTCCACTTGAGGAGGGGGAGCAGGTTGAAGCCTCCGTCATGATGCCAGTGCAGCGGCGGATGGGGCATCTCCCCAATGGGGCAGACCCGACAGACCCCGAGCGGTGCCAGGGCGTCCGCCAGGCGATCCCGCCGCTCCCGGCTGAGGGCGGCGCCCACCGTCTGCAAGTGGCGACTGACGGGCCGGAGCAGGTTGGGAAGCTCTGCCAGGTCCACCAGCGGCTTGACCCGGACCACGCGGTTCAGGCACGAGGGCACGAACGCCGGATCATCCTCGTAGATCACGGTCCAGGCCGTTCTCCCGGGACTCGCGAACAGCCGGACCGGTTCCTCCCGAAGCTCTCGGAGTTCGGCCTCGCTCCGCGCCTGCTGGATCGCCGACGTCTCCTCAACCGAAAGCCGCCCACGCGGCATGTCGCGCTCGAAGGCGGCCATGGCCTGTGCCAGGCTCTCGGCGAACTCCTGCGGTGCGATAGTCCCTCCCCGCTCCACGTAGACCACGTGGGGCGAGACGCATCCCTGCTGGTCGAAGAGCGAGACATCGTATGCCAGTCGCTCTGCCAGGGACTCCACTGAATCGTAAGCCAGGGTCTCCCGCCCGATGACCGCGAGGCTGAGCCGATGGCCATGCCCCACGAATCGGACGCCGGGCGGCACCCGTGCCCGGATGCTCTCGATCGCGGCATCACTCCCGTAGGCGATGACCGCCTCCGAGGCGGCGAAGGCCGCCGCCTCCACCGCGGCATCGCCGCCGGACCAGGGCAAGATGGCCACGGATGCGGCCAACTTGGGATCCACCGCGGCCAGGGACCGGGCGAAGAGCGCGGGAAAGACCGGTTCCTCGGAGGCCGGCTTGCCGAGGCACGCGGATTTGACCAGGAGCCCGTGGATCAGGCTGATCGCCGGAAGTCCCGGGACGTTTCCGGAGAAAATGTGGGTCGTGACGGCCGGGCCCCGTGCGCGGTGCGATCCGCGGGTCCCGGGCCGTGTTCGGAATGTATCCAGGACGGCCGGGTCGCCCAGTTCCGCCTCCAGCAGGGCCAGCAGGGCATCCTTGCGGCAGCCCTCGAGCAGCCGCGTGATGCCCAGGCGGACCATCGCTTCGCTGTACGGCGTGGCGGCCGCGATGCTGCGGCTGGCCGCATCCAGCCAGGGGGAGCCGGCCTCCAGCCAGAGGCCGATGGCCCGATCCAGGATCTCCACGATCTCCGCCACGGGGAGCCGAGCCAGGTACGCCTTGCGGGCGGCCCAGATGTGCGCCGCGACCTTGGCCACCAGGACGGGAGACACCTGGCCGCCGCTCGCCTCGGCCTCAACCTCTGGCGGCAGGAAACTCGGGCTGTCGTCAGGCTGGGTCATGGGGTTGTCTTTCCCGCCGCGGCCAGCATCTCGTCCACCGAGACGGAGCAGCCGCGGGACTCTGCCCCTTTCACCCGCCCCAGGAATCGGAAGCCTTCGCGTGTCGCAACGCCCAGGTCCTCGGTCAGGATGCCCACGACCGAGGAACAGTTGGCCAGGTCGTAGTGGCAGATGATCCCCTGCTCCCCCTCGGGGGCGACGGCCAGCGTCTCCGGATCCAGGATGATCGTCCGGGCCCACGGAGGGGCCTCCATGGTGCGCATCTCCTGGCGCCCCAGGCGGGCACGCCGCAGCGGCGAGTCATAGCACTGCATGGAAAGCTCGGTCATCCCGTACATGTTCACGCACCGGTCGGCAGCAACGCCGAGATGCTCGCCGATCAGGCCATACAGGGCGTCCTGGGGGACCTCGCGCGACCGCCCCTTGAAGCCGCCGGTGTCCATCACCCGGCTGCCCGCCGGCAGGCGGAAGCGGAGTCCCTGCTGCCCGCACAGGTCCAGGACGTGGACGAAGGCAAAGCTCGCCCCCAGGAAGCAGACCGACTCTCCCGCCTGTTCAGCCGCGCGAAGGTCCGCCAGCAAGCGATCGGCCTCCAGACCCTCTTTGCCGATGTAGAACGAACTTCCCGATGCCCCGAAGTTGCAGCACATCAGCCAGAGGTAGTGGGACAGCGAGGAGTTCGGCATCAGGTCCGGCGGGCTCCCGAGAATCAGGAGGCGCAGCCGGTCCACGTCCGGCAGGACGTTCGCCTTGAAGAACGTGGTGGCGGAGGCGTCGTACACCTCCAGGGTGAAGTGGTAATGCCGCCCGCGCTTCTCGGGATTCGTCGTCCCGCTGGTCATGAAACACGCAACAGCGTGTTCCACCGGCTCGCACGTCAGGGTGAGTTCCTTGAAGGCGGCGATGGGAACGGGAGGAATCTCGAGCCAGGATTGGACCTTATCAGGCGTTCGCCCTCGCTTTTCGCAATACTTCCGGTACGGCCCGTTCGCCCGGAACTGGTAGGCGAACAGGCGAAGCGCCAAGGCGTTGAACGCCGCATCGTCCCTCGGCTGGTCAGCCCCTCGCCTGATCATCTCGAGAACCGCTGCCCTCAGGTCCGCGATGCGCTCGGTCATCGTCCTTCTCCCGTGCTCCTCAGCTCCCCTGCCCCTCTGTCTTCCGCCTCCCGCTCCCCGTTCCCCCGCCCCTGACACCCGACCTCTGTCGTTCAATTCCGCATTCCGAATTCGACATCCCGCATTGCAGTGGCCCCTCTGCCCCCCTGCACCCCTGCTCCTCCGCCTCCTTGCCCCCCTGCCTTCTGCCTTCTGCCTTCTGCCTTCCGCTCCTCCGCCCCTCTGCTCCTCAGCTCCCCTGCATTTTGGCTCGCGGCTCTCGGCTCACGGCTCGCGGCTCTCATTCAAACGTGACCACCGCCCGTCCGACGATCTCTCCCTTCCGCAGGGCCTCGAGGGTCGCGGGGAGCTGGTCCAGGGAAACTCTTCGATCCACGACCGCCTTGATTTTCCCGGCCGCCGCCAGGTCGACCGCCTGGAGCAGCTCGTCGAAGGTATTCCCCACGGACGCCGTGACGGTCAGCTCTCCGATGACGAGCTGCAACGGGCTGGCGACGAAGAGATCTTTCGAGTACCCGATGAAGACCAGGCGACCACGCCGCCGGAGGGCGTTCACCGCGTGAGTCATGGTGGCCTCGGTGCCGACCAATTCGAACACGACGTCGGCGCCCTCCCCATTCGTGATGGCCCGGATCGCCTCCGCGACGTCCGCCGTTCCGTTCACCACCGCGTCCGCCCCGAGCTGTGAGGCTTTCGCCCGCTTCTCGGGCGACCGGCTGACCGCGATGACGCGCGCGCCGGCCAGCTTGCAGAACTGGATGAGCCCGAATCCCACGCCGCCCACTCCGTACACCACGGCCGTTTCGCCGATCCGCAGGTCGGCGATCGTCCGCGCCGCGTGGATCGCCGTGGTGACGCCGCACCCCAGGGTGGACGCCTCGGCGAAATCGAGATTGTCGGGGATCTTCACCAGGTTTGCGGCGGGAACCACGACGTATTCCGCATAGCCTCCGTCGGCCGTGAATCCGTACTCCGCCACCACCTGTGGGCACAGGTTCGCCCGATTCGTGCGGCACCAGTGGCATCGGCCACAGGTCGCGTAGTAGTACACCAGCACCCGGTCGCCGACCGTCACTTCCGAGGACGCGCCGGAGAGGTCCGCGACTTCACCGGCAATCTCGTGGCCCAGGGTCAGCGGGTGGATGCCCAGATCCAACACGCCGCTCAGGAAGTGGAGGTCCGTGTAGCAGATCCCCGCCGCCTTGACCCGGACCAGCGCCTCACCGGCTTTGAGAGGTCTGAGCGGAAGCGTCTCGAGACTCAGGGGTTTTCCTGGCCCGGAATACCTCGCTGCTCGCATGTTCATGAAGAGCTCCTCACCCGGAAAGAGACGGAGCGGACAAATTGGTTTCTTGTCCGGAGCCAGGTCGGCGGGGACACATGCCTTCCGGGACAACAAAAAAAACCGCCACGAGGGCGGTTGAGTTTTCCTGATAGTCCCTACGCCGGCATTACCCGGGTCAGGTTCTAACGGTCGGTGAGGGAACCGCCCCACCCTCTCAGCCCGGCACCCCGGGCTCCCGTTTGTTATGCTTCGGATTCTATCACCGTTCCCGCAGGTCGTCAAGCCGCCTGGCGCGGAGCCGGTGGGGCTCGCCGACCTCGACCGGCATGCCGTCCACGTACAGGATGGCCTGGCTGGACAGGGGCGAGACCCGGCTGCCCGGTGTCAGGATGCCTACCAGGTTCAACGGGTCGGAAGCGGCAACCAGGACCGCCTCCTGCCCGTCCCGCTTGCGCCGGATCGCGCGGAGTGCTTCCACCGCCTCGGGCAGGGCGAACTGCTCACCGGTGAATCCGCCCACGAACCGGCCACCCCGGATCTCCCCCCGCGCCTCCAGCCTCCGGTAGATGCCGAGCAACGTCCGCCACGACGGCGCACGCATCTCCCGCGCCAGCAGATCGCGAAGGACCACTCCATACCGGCGCAGCAACTGACGCGCCATCCCCTCTTCCGCGTCGGGGCCGGCCGTCTGACGATCTCCCGTATCACCCGGCTCCCGCAGCAGCGACCATCGGCCCACGGGGACATGTCGCGCCATGGCGCGACCTCCCCGGATCGCGCGGAAGCGCCGGTACGACTCGCGCTTCGCCTCCCCTTTGGTCAGCAACAGGCGGAGACCGGCGATCCCGTCCCCCGTCACCAGGCCTCGCGTCACCAGCTCCCACAGAGCTTCCTCGATCTGGCTTTCGAGGTGCCCGGTCCCCCTGGCGATCTCGATCAGGAATGACGCGCCCCGAGTCTGGAGGTGCCGGATGACCGCCCGGGCGGTGGACGAGAGGCCCGCCAACTCCTCCGGGCCGACCGGACCCGGCTCCAGCAGGTGCGCCAGGTCCTCCCGCAGGACCAGGCCGAGCGACGCCGATCGCGTCAGCGCCTGCCGCCGCCGGGGCGCTTCCTCCTCCGGCGCGTCCTCCCGGAGGCGCAGCCGCCCCCAGGCCACCACCCCGGACAGGCAGAGCTGTTCCAGGTCCGCCGGGCTGTACCTCGCAACTCTGGCCGGCAGAATGTCCCTCTCCCAAGCCAGGGCTGGCAACTCCAACCCCTGGAGCTTTCCAATCACCTGGACGATCCCCTCGCGCCCGTGCAATTGGCTGCCGGGATGGACGTTCTGCCAGCGGAACAGGAAGCGCAGCAGGTCGGCTGCCGGCACCGCCTCGATCTCGCGTCGCAGGCGGCCGATGGTCAGCCGGTGGATCCGGGACAGCAGCCGTCGCTCACACCACTCCGTTGCCTCCGCACCTTTCCCCGGAGTGAATTGCCCCCGCAGGACAACACCCCCCGCCTCCAGGGCCAGCACCGCGGCGTCGACGGCACCCGGTCGCAACTCCAGGCGCTCCGAAAGTGCCGACACCGTGGTCGGTCCAACGACCTCCATCCACCCCTGAACGATTTTGCGGATCCCGTCCTCTTCCGTCAGCGCGCCGGTCGGCTCGCGGGCCGGTACCACCGGCTGCTCCGCGTCACATTGCACCCCGTGCAGCGCCGCCCGCACCCACTCCACCCGCTCCGTGGCAACGTATCCCTCTTCTCGGTATTCCGTTTCTCCTCGGCACTCGGCTCTCGGCACTCGGCTCTCGGCACTTCCGTCCCGGCTCTCGGCTCTCGGCTCTCGACTCTCCCCCCTGGACCACCTAACCCGCACCGCCCTCCGCCCCCGCACCAGTTCATCCATCCATTCCCGCCATCTCCCCAGGATCTTCACCGGCAGCAGCACGAGACTCAAGAGCGCGTCGTGCAGTTCGTCGGCATCCCGCACGTCCGGCCATGCCTGCGACGTGACCTCGTCGATCGCCGCCTGGTCCAGCGCCCCCACGCCGGCCGCCAGGTCCACGTTCACGCGGCGGAGCGACACCGCCCGCGCCCGGCGCTCTTCCAACGGGGCGTCATCCAGGAACGCGTACGGGTTGGCATTCAGGATCTCGTGCGACATTGGCGATGGGACGGGCGTATCCACGGCTACTGTCCGAAGCTCCCCCCGCTCGAGACTCCTGATGAGGACACGCAGTCCTTCGACATCCATGGCCTCGTAAAGGCAGTTCTCCATGGTCTCGTTGACCAGGGGGTGATCGGGCGGCGTGACCGGGCCGGGATTGTTGTCCTGGCAGGCCACCTGCCCCGGGAAGACGGCCGCCAGCAAATCGTCGGCCTGCATCCGCTGGAGCGGCATCGGGACCCGCCGGCCGCCGCGCACGCGGAGCAGGGCCAGCGCCCGGGTCGAGTTCCAGCGCCAGCGCGTGCCGAACATGGGTGCCTGGAGGACGGCCTGGACCAGATCCTCGTCCAGGCTGCCGGAGCGGACCATGGCGAACACGCTCTCCAGCGGAAAGCTGTGCTGCTCTCCCAGCGAGATCACGATGCCGTCATCCGTGGCGGCCGCCTGGAGCTCGAAGTCGAAGGTCAGGCAGAAGCGCTTTCGCAGCGCGAGTCCCCACGCCCGCGTGATCCGGGCGCCGAAGGGCGCATGCAGGACGAGCTGCATCCCGCCCGCCTCGTCGAAGAAGCGTTCGGCCACGATCGTCTTCTGTGTCGGCATCGTTCCCAGGACTGCGAGGGTCTCGGCCACGTACGCGACGATCTGCTCGGCGGCCGCCGGATCCGTGCCGCATTCGGCGCAGAGCCATGCGACGGCCGTGCGGACGTCCGGCAGGCGGCCGGCCACGGCCTCTCGGACGTCGGCCACCGCTGCCGACAGCTCTATCGTCCGCCCGGGCGCCTCGCCCAGCCAGAAGGGGATGGTCGGCGGGGCGCCCTTGGCATCCTCGACCCGGACCTTCCCTGATTCCACCTTTCGGATCCGCCAGGACCGGTTGCCGAGCAGGAAGATGTCGCCAACGTTGCTCTCGACGGCGAAATCCTCGTTGACCGTCCCCACGAAGGTGCCGGCCGGATCTTCGATCACCTGGTAGTCGGCCACGTCGGGGATGGCCCCGCCGCAGGTGATGGCGGTGAGTCGTGCGCCGCGCCGGGCTCGCAGGCGACGATTCACCCGGTCCCAGTGCAGGTGGGCCGACCGCCGCCCTCGCCTGGTGGCCACACCCTCCGCCAGTATCGTGAGGATCGCCTCGTACTCTTCTCGGAGTAGATCGCGAAACGGGTAGGCCCGCCGGGCCAGCTCCAGCATCTCCTGCTCGGTTCGCTCTCCCGAGGCAACGGTGGCCACGATCTGCTGCGCCAGGATATCGCGTGGGGCCCTGGGAATCGTCACGCGGTCGAGCCCGCTCGCCCGGATGGCCCGAATGGCGGCGGCGCACTGGATCAGCTCGTCCCGGGTCCCCGGGAAGAGGATTCCGCGGGGCGTTGCCCCCAGCCAGTGTCCCGACCGGCCCACCCGCTGGAGGAGGACGGCCAGCGACCGCGGCGCCCCCAGGTGGCAAACCAGATCCACGTGACCGATGTCGATCCCCAGCTCAAGCGACGCGGTAGCCACCATCACCTTCAGGGTTCCGGCCTTCAGTCCCTGCTCCGCCGTGAGACGGGTCTCTCGCGAGAGGCTGCCGTGGTGGGCCGCCACCGCCTCTGTTCCCAGCCGCTGGGTGAGCTGGTAGGCCACTCGCTCCACCAGTTTCCGGGTGTTCACGAAGACGATGGTGGTCCGGACCCCCTTCGCGTAGCTGGCAATCCGGTCGTACACCTCCGCCCACATGGCATGGCTGGCGACCGCGCCCAGGGGCTGGTCGGGCACCTCCACCCTGAGATCCAGGTCCCGTCCCTGCCCCGTGTCCACGATGGCGCAATCCGGCATCCTGTCCGCCGTCATGTTTCGCGTCCCGACCAGCAGCCGCCCGATCTCCTCGATCGGCCGCTGCGTCGCGCTCAACCCGATCCGCTGGAGCGGCGCGCCCGCCAGGTCTTCCAGTCGCTCCAGGGAGAGGGCCAGGTGGGCGCCCCGCTTATCGGCCGCCACGGCGTGGATCTCATCCACGATGACCGTCCTGGCCGACGCGAGATATCGCCGGCTGCCCTCGGCCGTCAGCAGGATATAGAGCGACTCCGGCGTGGTGATCAGGATGTGCGGCGGATGCCGCCGCATGGATTCCCGGTCCTTCGCCGGGGTGTCCCCCGTCCGGACGGCAACCCGGATCTCGGGCAAGGAGGATCCCCGCTCTTCCGCCAGCCGGCGGATGGCTCGCAGCGGCTCCCACAGGTTCTTCTGGATGTCGTTGGAAAGGGCCTTCAGGGGGGAAACGTAGACGACCGAGGTCTCGTCCCGCAGGCGGCCGCTCGCGGCGGAGCGGACCAAGCCGTCAATCGCCCACAGGAATGCCGCCAGCGTCTTCCCGGAGCCCGTGGGGGCGCACAGCAACGCGTGCCGCCCCGCCGCGATCGCGGGCCAGCCCTGTTCCTGCGGCGGACTCGGCCGCGCGAAGGCGCTTAGGAACCAGTCCCTGACGAGCGGATGGAATAGATCGAGCACCTGGGAGGTCACAATGGGGGGATGCTACGCGAGGATCAGTCCGACGTCAACGAGTGCGACACGGCAAGCCCCAGGTGCACACGCATGGCCTCCTCAATGGATGCGCGCAGGGTCTGATCCGCAATCCCACCGACCGCCTTGACGAGTCGGCCCTTGTCAATGGTTCGGATCTGGTGAGCCAGGACGAGAGATTCTTTCCGCAACCCGCAGGAAACACGTGGCAGCCTTGCCTCATTCGAGTACACCCGCCGACCCGGTTTCAACGAGGTGAGCGGCAGGATGGTCACCACGGGCATCAGTCGGTTGAACGCCTCATAACTTACCACCACCACAGGGCGGGTCCCGCGTTGCTCCGAGCCTCGCACCGGGTCAAGGTTGGCGAGGTAGACCCGCCAGCGCATCGCCTCGGACGTCATCTCAACCTCCGGGCGGTCTCAGCATCAGCGTGCTTGAAATCCTCCATGGTCGCTTTGATATCCCCCAGGAACATCTCGTCCCGGCTCGCCTCTTCCATCTCCTTTTCGAGGCGAGCACGCCGTTCGTGGGCCAGCAACATTCGCAGCGCCTCATTGACGCACGCGTTGAGGGAGCGATACCCTCCCTGGCCCACCAACCGCTTTACCTCGCTCAAGATGTGCCCGTTCACCAGCACCGTAGCCTTCGCTTTTCGCTCCATGATGCACCTCGCAATGTCCCGCCATGGATGGTCCCTCGGCACTCGGGCATTCTATCCAGCCACTGTCATGTAGGCAAGCACAATATGCTGGCGGATTCCACCAACAGAATCTACATGCGATTTCCACAGGGCAGTGTATGAGGCTATAACCCCGGGCGGCATGTGATTCGCCCGCCCCGAGGGGCATGGCTGGTATTCACATCGGGAATCCGCGGACGTAGTTGACGACTTGACACCCACCGCGTTTCTCTGGTAGCGTCCTCAGGCACTACTCGTATTGCGAAATCGGAGTTTCAAGACCAGAGGCCAGAGAGCCACAAGGGAGGATCCATGAAAGCCATTCGCGTGCACGAATTGGGCGGACCGGAGGTCCTGCGGTACGAGGAGATCCCTGCGCCCACACACGGCCCAGGGCAGGCACTCGTCAAGGTGGAGGCGATCGGACTGAACTTCATTGATATCTATTTCCGGACCGGGGTCTACAAGACCGCCCTTCCCTTCGTCCCCGGGATGGAGGCAGCAGGGACCGTCACCGCGGTTGCGCCAAACGTCACGGAGGTCCAGGTGGGAGACCGGGTCGCCTATTCGCCGGCCATAGGCGCCTATGCCGAATTTGCCGTCGTGGCCGCCGAGCGTCTGGTGAAGCTCCCGAAGGGGCTGGACGCTCGGCCTGCGGCGGCAGCCATCCTCCAAGGGATGACGGCACATTACCTGGCGTTCAGCACCTACCCGCTCAAGCCGGGCGATACGGCATTGGTCCACGCGGCAGCGGGAGGCGTCGGGTTGCTCCTGGTTCAGATCGCGAAGATGCGGGGGGCCCGGGTATTCGGCACGGTGTCCACCCGAGAGAAGGCTGCCCTGGCCCGGGAAGCCGGCGCCGACGAGGTCATCCAGTACACGGAGCAGGACTTCGAGGCCGAGGTGATGCGCCTCACGAACGGGAAGGGCGTGAACGTTGTCTATGATTCGGTGGCGAAGACCACCTTCGACAAGAGCCTGAACTGTCTCGCCCCGCGGGGGATGCTGGCCCTCTTCGGGCAGTCCAGCGGGCCGGTGCCCCCCCTGGACCCCGCGCGCCTGGCCAAGAACGCGGTCTTCCTCACCCGGCCGGGCCTGGGGCCCTACACGGCGACGCGGGCGGAGCTGCTGGAGCGGGCAGGGGACGTGTTCGGCTGGATCACAGCCGGCAAGCTGAAAGTCCATATCCACGCCACGCTGCCGCTCAAGGACGCGGCCGAGGCGCACCGCCTGCTGGAAGGACGGAAGACCATCGGGAAGGTCCTGCTCGTTCCGTAAGTACTGCGTTTCGCAAGTACAGTGACAATCATTTCTCCCCCCTCTCCCTCGATGGGAGAGGGCACCCAGGGGGTACCCGGTGAGGGTGTCATGAGAGTTTCCGTGCCGAAGACCCCCCTCACCCGAACCCTCTCCCACACAGGGGAGAGGGGATCGAGGAGTTTGCGTCAGCACAATACGTCACCGTAATTGCGGCCAGAAGCACTAAGGCGACTTCGTCGGGACGGAACAATTTCGAATGTCGAATGAAGATCGTTTATTATTCGACATTCCCCGTTCGATATTCGATATTTTTGAGCATTGCTTGCAGGGCGGCGGGATCCGTCACCGGCGCTGAACAGGTGAATCTGTGACAGATGTACGCAGTCGCCCTGCCGTCCACCTGCCCCTTTCCTGCTAGCAGACCCCTCACGGCCGGTAGTTCCCCCAGCTCCTGCGCGCCCGCCACGAGAACGACTTTGTCGTAGAGCATCTTCTCGAAGTGCGGCACCAGCCACCGATTGTCCACGGAATAGCCGATGCTGAGGAGGATCAATCTGGCTGGTTCAAAGTCTAGCACGGCGATCCATCACCGGCCACTACCCGCGTGCCGCCCTTGCCGGAGCCAGATTCCGGCTTCCCAATGGCCGGCGCCGCATGGTAGCCTTGCGCCTATCAGGATGCGGAAAAACCCCTTATTGCCCAGGCTGCTCAAAAAGGTCCAAATGCAAGGCGGCGCGCCGGGTACCCATCCGTAGGATGGGTGCAGGTGCGAGGCGTACTTAGTCCGTACGTCGCAGCGCCGCGCGAGCGCGCCAATCCGCCTGAGGCGGACAGATGGGCCTTTTTCAGCAGCCTGCTCTTCGCACTCACCCGGCTCCCGCACAGGAGGCGCAGCATGCCAGACGGTGGTTCTGAGAAGCCCATGCTCGTCGACGGGTCGTGGATTCCCGCCGAATCGGGCAAGACCTTTGCCGTCCATAACCCCTCCACCGGCGAGGAGATCGCCCGGGTGGCAAAGGCCGACACGCCGGATGTGGACCGGGCCGTCCGCGCGGCCCACCGGGCCTTCGAGGAAGGCCCGTGGTCTCACCTGAGGCCGCCGGAGCGCGCGCGGTACCTCTTCACCGTGGCCCGTCTGATCCGGGAGCGTCTGGAGGAGATTGCCGCGCTCGAAACCCGGAACGTCGGGAAGCCCATCCGCGACTCGCGGGACGAGGTGGGGGCGGCCGCCGACTGCTTCGAGTACTACGCCGGCGCCGTTCCCCGCATCTACGGAGAAACCATCCCGGTGGCCAGTCCCGGCCTGGACTTTACTTTGCGGGAACCGATCGGCGTGGTCGCCCTCATCGTTCCCTGGAACTTCCCGTTCATCATGGGCGCATGGAAGGTCGCCCCGGCGCTGGCCGCCGGCAACACCGTGATCCTGAAACCCGCAAGCTACACGCCCCTCACCGCCCTGCTCCTGGGTGAGATCTGCCAGGCAGCCGGGATCCCGCCCGGGGTGGTGAACGTCATCACCGGCCCCGGGTTCACGGCGGGCGCCAGCCTGGCCGGTCATCCCCTGGTCGGCAAGATCGCGTTCACGGGCGAGACGGAAACTGGCAAGCAGATCATGCACCTCGCCGCCGACAGCATCAAGAAAGTGTCACTGGAACTCGGCGGCAAGTCCCCCAACATCATCTTCGACGACGCCGATCTGGACGAGGCGGTCAACACCTCGGCCCTGGCCGTCTTTGGCAATGCGGGTCAGGACTGCTGCGCGCGCAGCCGGGCCTTCGTCCAGCAGGGAGTCCACGACGCCTTCCTGGCGAAGTTCGTGGCCCGGACGAAAACGCTCAAGGTCGGGGACCCCATGGATTCCGAGACCGAGGTCGGACCCCTCATCTCTCCGGGCCAGCGCGAGCGGGTCGTAGAGTACATCCGCGTGGGCCAGTCAGAGGGCGCCAAGCTGGCGTGCGGTGGTGAGGTTCCCACCGACCCGGCGCGCGCTCGGGGGAGCTATCTCTTCCCTGCCGTCCTGACCCAGGTCCAGAACCGGATGCGGGTGGCCCAGGAGGAGATCTTCGGTCCCGTCCTGTGCGTGATTCCTTTCCGGGACGAGGACGAGGCTGTTCGGCTGGCCAACGACACGATCTACGGCCTCTCCGGCTCCCTCTGGACGCGGGATATCGGGCGGGCCATCCGGGTGGCCAGGCGCGTCCGGACCGGCGTCCTCAGCATCAACTGCAACCGCAGCGTCCACCTCGAGGCCCCCTTCGGCGGGTACAAGCTGAGCGGGACCGGGCGCGAGCTGGGCATGCACGCCTTGTCGCTGTACACCGAGGTGAAGAACGTCTTCGTCAGCACGGCGTAACCCGGATTTCAAATCTGCGAGGTGCAGGATCGGCGAATTTCGAATATCGAACGGCGAATATCGAATGATGAATCGCCGAAGCCCCTTTCCTTCGACATTCGAAATTCGTTGTTCGTCATTCGATATTGTCTGGATTCCTCATCAGGCACTGTGATAGTCTGCCGCCGCTTCTGGAGTGGAATATGCGAGTTGCGTTAGTTCAGATGAACTCTCGGGATGATCGCGAGGTGAACGTCCGTGAGGCTTGCCGTCTCATCGAAGCGGCCGCGGCCGAGGGGGCGGATCTGGCGGCCCTGCCGGAGCTGTTCACCTATCTCGGCCCCGGCGCGGAGCATTCCCGTGTCGCAGAGCCGATCCCCGGCCCGACGACGGAGCGCCTCTCGGTCCTGGCCGCGCGGCACCGGATGTTCATCCTGGGCGGCAGCATCCTGGAGCGGGTGCCGGGAGAGTCCCGCTTCTCCAACACCAGCACCCTCTTCGACCGGGCGGGCAATCTGATCGCCCGCTACCGCAAGCTGCATCTGTTCGACGTGGACCTCGCGGGGCACGCGCCGTATCGAGAATCGGCGACCATGGAACCGGGGGGCGAGGTTGTGACGGCGGACACCGAATTCGGCCGGGTGGGGCTGAGCGTCTGCTACGACCTGCGCTTCCCCGAGCTGTATCGCGCTCTCGCCGCGAGGGGAGCAGAGATCCTCTTCGTCCCCGCGGCCTTCACCCTGCACACCGGGAAGGACCACTGGGAGGTCCTGCTGCGGGCCCGGGCCATCGAGAATCAGGTATACGTGGTGGCCCCCGCCCAGGTCGGAGCCCATCCGCCGGCTCGCGAGTGTTACGGAAACAGCCTGGTGGCCGACCCGTGGGGAAGCGTCATTGCCCGCGCGCCGAACCGGGTCGGGGTCACGCTGGCCACGCTGGACCTCACCTACCTGAAACAGGTACGCCTCGAATTGCCGGCGCTGGCGCACCGGCGTCGCGAGCTGCTGGGATAATCCGGGAGTAGCAGGTCGAATATCGAATGGTGAACGATGTCGAGGGGTGAGATGCCCGGAAATCTGGACCTGAAGACGTTGCGAGATCTCATCCAGAAGGGCGAGATTGACACGGTCCTGGTCGCCTTCCCCGACATGCAAGGCCGCCTCATGGGGAAGCGGGTGACGGGCCACTACTTTGCGGATCACGTCGAGGAGGATGGGATTCACGCCTGCGCTTACCTCCTCACCGTGGATGTGGACATGGAGCCCCTGCCGGGCTTCCGCCTGGCGAGCTGGAACACGGGCTACCAGGATTTCCGGGCAGTCCCTGACCTCACCACCCTTCGCCATATCCCCTGGCTCGAAAAGACGGCCATGATCCTCTGCGATCTGGTCACCGAAGAGGGAGAGCCGGTGGAGGAATCCCCTCGGCGGATCCTCCGGCGCCAGGTGGAGCGGGCGCGGGCCAAGGGTTTTCTCCCCATGATGGCTTCCGAGCTGGAGTTTTACCTCTTCAAGGACTCCTTCGACTCCGCCCGGCAGAAGGGCTACCACGACCTCGTCCCCTTCGGTTCCTATCTGGAGGACTACCACATCTTCCAGACGACCAAGGAAGAGCCGGTCATCCGCGCCATCCGCAACGGGATGGAGGGAGCCGGCATCCCGGTGGAATTCAGCAAGGGGGAATGGGGCGCCGGCCAGGAGGAGATCAATCTCCGCTATGCCGAGGCCCTGGAGATGGCCGACCGCCACGTGATCTACAAGAACGGCGTGAAGGAGATCGCGTACCTGCAGGGGCACGCCGTCACCTTCATGGCGAAGTACGACATGAAGCATGCCGGGTCCAGCTTTCACCTGCACGCCAGCCTGTGGGATCCCGGGGAAAAGCGGAACCTGTTCGTGCAGCGGGGCACGCACCCGGGGTCGGAGCTCTTTCAGCAGTTCCTGGCGGGGCAACTGGCCCTGGCTCGGGAATTCTCCCTCTGGTATGCGCCCTACGTGAACTCCTACAAGCGGTACCAGGCGACCTCCTTCGCGCCGACGCGGATCGCCTGGGGGGTGGATAATCGGACCTGCGGCTTCCGCGTCTGCGGTCACGGGAATGCGCTGCGAGTGGAAAACCGCATGCCGGGGGCCGACGCCAATCCGTATCTCGCCTTCGCCGCCACCATCGCCGCCGGTCTCTACGGGATCGAGCAGAAGCTGTCCCTCCCACCCATGTTCGAGGGCAACGCCTACGAGTCCTCAAGCATTCCCCAGGTTCCCCGGACCCTGCGCGAAGCCATCGCCGAATTCGAGAAGAGCAAGGTGGCCCGCGAGGCCTTCGGCGACAACGTGGTGGAGCACTACCTTCACGCCGCCCGGCTGGAACAGGAAGCCTACGACAGGGCAGTGACCTGCTGGGAGCTCATGCGGAACTTCGAACGAATCTAGGCACCCTAATTCTTGGAACCACAGATGAACACAGATAGACACAGATAGCGATTCAAACTCTTCCATTTTCCGGAAGAAGGACATCTGCGTTCATCTGCGTTCATCTGTGATTGCATCTTCCGAAAGGAGTCTTTCTCATGCGACTGAAGGGGAAGGTGGCGTTCATCACCGGAGCCGGCATGGGGCAGGGGCGGGAGGCGGCCATCCTGTTTGCCAGGGAAGGCGCCCGGGTCATCGTGGGAGACATCAGCTCCAAGGCCGGGCTGGAGACGGTCCGGCGGATCGAGCGGCGCGGGGGCAAGGCCATCTTCGCGGAGGGGGACGTCGGGGTGGAGCGCGACGTCAAGCGGATGATCGACACCGGGGTGAAGAAATTCGGCGCCCTGCACATCCTCTACAACAACGCCGGCGTCCTGTGGAAGGATCGGGATCGGTCCGTGACCGAGACAACAGAGCCGAACTGGGACCGGGTCATGGCCATCAACCTCAAGGGCCCCTTCTTCGTCGCGAAATTCGGCATTCCCTACCTGATCCGATCGGGCGGCGGATCCATCATCAACATTGGCTCCGTCTCTGCACTCTGCGGGTTCACCGTGGCCCAGGACGCCTACACCTCGGCCAAGGGCGCCCTCATCTCCCTCACCAAGTCCCTGGCGATCCAGTTCGCCCGGCACAACATCCGGTGCAACATCATCCATCCCGGGATCATCGCGACCCCCATGCAGGCGCCCTACCTGAAGGATCCGAAGAGGCGCAAGTCCTTCGAAGACTCGATCCCCCTGGGCCGCATCGCCCACCCCCGCGAGATCGCCAACGTGGCCCTGTTCCTCGCCTCGGACGATTCGTCGTATGTCACGGGGACCGAGATCATCGCCGACGGCGGCTTCTGTGCGCAGTGATCCCATGCATGCAACCGCAGATGAACGCAAATGAACGCAGATGGCAATAACTTGCCGTCACAGTATTTCCCATTCCCCCCTTTCGATTCCGGCCTGCCGCAGGATTCTGACTAGAAGCTCTTTCCCAATATCGCTTTGATGGGGGTTCGGCAACCGCAAGGTGATCTCGCCTTTGATCATGAATTGATGCTTGCCACCTGAATACGGCCCCTCAAACCCTGCTTGTCTCAAATTCCGGATCAAGTCTTTGCGCTTGATCGGACCAACGTGGGGCACTATGCGACTTCCTTGATGGTCAGCTCGATCCCCTCAACAACCGGCAGCGGCAAGTTCTTGGCAATCCGGAAAAGGATCCATTCCTCCAGGACCTCTTCCAATTCCTCGCGGCAGGCCTCGAGACTGGGTGCGTTGGCGTAGACTCCATTGAAGCCTGGAATCTCCCCGTAAAACGTCCGATCGTCGGAGAGGATATCATACTTGGCATGGGCCATGGCGGCTCGAAGATATTTCGTCAACATGCGGGGCTCCTCCAGGTAATGACTTCCCGATGACTTCCAGGCAGAGTAGGAGGAAATGTAGCACATGTGAGCCCTTCGTTCCAAGAAGATCCAGACCCTTGCAGCCGAAACGCCACCCTTCAGCCCACCCGGACCACTCTTCCTCAGGCCGAGCCTGCACCCGCTATTCCCCGCCGAATCCCCCGAGCATTCCTCGCCTTCATGAGGAGGCGACAGTTTGCGATCGCCGGCGGGAGGCCACGGCCTCCTCCAGCTCCTCCAGGGCCTGCGTGGCCGGCCACCGCTCGCGGATCACCCGGGAGAGCGCGCGGGTCATCGCCTCGGGATGCTCGTGGGCGAAGATGTTGCGCCCCACGGAGCAGCCGACCCCGCCGGCCTTCATGGCCGCCTCCATCCGCCGGAGCAGCTCCGCCTCGGTGATGCGGGGACCCCCCGCCAGCACCGTGGGAAGCCGCGTGGCCTGGACGATCTTCTCGAATCCCTGGGCATCCCCGGGCCAGTTGCTCTTGATGATGTCCGCGCCCAGCTCGGCGCAGAGCCTGGCGTTACGGATCAGGTAGTCGAACCCGTACTCCCCCTGCAATTCCTCCACCGCCTTGTAGGTCGTCGGGTACTCCGCCTCCGCGATGAAGGGGATCCCCCAGCGGTTGCAGGCCTCGCCCACTCGGGCGACGTACTCCAGCATCCGGGCCTCCTCGGGACCCGTCAGCGCCACGAAGACCACCACCGCGTCGGCACCCGACGCGGCCGCCTCTTCCACCGAGCCGATGCGGACGATCTGGTTCGGGATCGTACTGCCGGTGGCCGACGCGGTGAGCATCATCGCCCAGGCCACGTCCTTCCGGTACTCGGCCACGGTCTGGCGGGCGAACCCCACGCTCATCATGATGACGTTGGCGCCGCCACGAATGGCCTCGCGCAGACGCGCCCCTGTGTCGGCCAGCGGGGAGAGAAACGCCGGCGACGTCATTCCGTGATCCAGGGCGCAGATCAGGCACGTGCCGTCCTCGTTCACAACCCGCTTGATCCGGAACTTCTTCCCGAGGCTCATCCTGTCCTCCGTGGGTACGTTTCGAGGAATGGGATTCCCGTCTCACGCCCCGCTCAGCGTTGTCCGGCGGCTTCGGGGAGGGGAGCGACGGATTGGGTGGGAGGCGGGGGCGGTACCGGCGCCGGCTCCACCGGGAGTGTCGCCGCCGGGGCTGGCTCCTCCGGCGGCGGGGCCTCCGGTGCGGCAACCTCGCCCCTGATGAAGAATTCCGTGATGGCCTCCGGGTCCTCCGGGCCGGTCGGAAGGCCCGTCCGCCAGCTCACGCTGGCAGTGAAGACGCCCTCGGGGATGGGCACCGTCTCCGCGGGGACCTGCGGCAGCACCCGCCGCATGAAGTCCGCCCAGACGGGTGCCGCCAGGCGTCCGGCGCTTTCGTGGGAGCCCAGGGAGCGCGGCTGGTCGTAGCCCATCCACACCCCCGCCACCAACCGGGGCGTGTATCCCACCAGCCAGATGTCCGCAGCATCCTGGCTGGTCCCGGTCTTGGCGGCCACGGTCCGCCCGGGGATCCTGGCCCGCTTGGCGGTCCCCCGCTCCACCGCACCCAGTAGCACGTTGGTCACCAGAAACGCCACCTCTTCCCGAAGGACCCGCTCCCCTGTCGCGTCGATCGTCTCCAGCACGTCCCCGCTGGGCGAAGCCACCTTGCGGACGGCCCTGGGCGGGACGCGCATCCCCCGATCTGCCAGTACGCCGTAGGCAGAGGTGATCTCCAGCAGACTCACCTCGGAGACGCCCAGGGCCAGGGCGTACTCTCGCCGCAGATCGGACGTGATCCCCATGCGATGCGCCAGGGAAATCACCGGCTCCACCCCCACCGCTTCCAGCAGGCGGACCGTCGGAACGTTGATGGACTCCTCCAGGGCCCGCCGCAGGGTGACCGGCCCGCGGAACTGCCGGTCGAAATTCTCCGGCCTCCACTCCACCATGCGTCCGTCCTGCGGAATCGAATAGCTGGTCGGATAATCGTCCATGAGGGAGGCGGGCGTGAACCCCCGGTCGAAGGCGGCAGCGTACACGAAGGGCTTGAAGGCCGAGCCGGGCTGCCGGCGGGCCTGGACCGCGCGGTTGAACTGGCTGCGTCCGTAATCCCGGCCGCCGACCATGGCCCGGATCTCTCCGGTCTCCGGATCCAGAGCCACCAGGGCTCCCTCCAGGGCAGCCTGGTCAGCGGCGACGCCCTTCCGCTTGCCCGCCAGTGCCTTCTCGGTCTCTGCGACGCCTCGTCGCAGGCTCTCCGTCGCCGCCCGCTGCATCTCGATGTCCAGCGTCGTATAGATTCGGAGACCCCCCTTGGTCAGCAGCATCCGTCCAAACCGCGGCTCCAGGTCTTTCCGCACGAAGTCCACAAAGGACGGCGCCCCGCCCCGCCCCTTGAAGAAGGGGGCCAGCGTGACCGGCTGACGCATCGCCGCCCTGGCCTGGGACGCGCTGATATGTCCTTCCTTCTCCATGCGGGACAGCACGTGGTCCCGGCGCTCCTTGGCCCGCTTGAGATCGTTGAACGGCGAGTAGAGGCTCGGCGCCTTGGGCAGGCCCCCGAGGAGTGCCGCCTCCGCCAGCGTGAGCTGCCCCACCGACTTGCTGAAGTAGGTCCGCGCGGCCGCCTCGATGCCGTAGGCGCCCCCACCGAAGTAGATGGTGTTCAGATACATCTCCAATATCTTGTCCTTACTGTACCGGCGCTCGATCTCCTGGGCGAGCTGGATCTCCTTGAACTTTCTGGTCAGCGTTCGCTCCGGGCTGAGGAACAGGCTCTTGGCCAGTTGCTGCGTGATGGTGCTGCCCCCCTCCCTGAGTTTGGCCGCCGTCAGGTTGCGGATGGCGGCGCGCGCCATCCCCTTCAGGCTGATGGCCCCATGCCGGTAGAACTGGGCATCCTCGGTATCCAGGATGGCCTGCTGGACCAGCTTTGGAACGCGGCTCAGCGGGACGAAGATCCGGAATTCCGGAGCCAGGGCGGCGAAGGGCTCGTCCCGGTCCGAGTACAGGAGGCTGGGCTCGCCGGGCTGGAAGATCTCCAGCTTGTCGAGATACGGGAGGTCTTTCTCCGGGTCGGCTATGAATCCGAATATCGGGACGGGTCGCGCGCCGAGCAGGACGGCGAGGATGACCGCCAGGGCGAGCACCCGGCGGAGCTGCGGAGCAGGGAACCCGAGGGGACACATGGTATCCTGTATGCTATCACACTGATCCCAGGATGAAAACGGACCTCCGCATTCCCCGCGATCGGCACCCGTTCGATGTCACCGATTGCTTTCGGGCACGGCGCCTCCAGGCGGAATCGGGCCCGGCCGTGGACACGCATGGGGGGCCGCGCCGCGTGCCCGCGCCAACGCCTGCACATAGGCCTCCGGCAGATTCTCCCCAAGGGGGTTCGCCTCCGTCCACCACTTCGGTTCGGTCGTGTAGATCCAGACGTAGCCGTCGCTGACCGACAGGGCCGCCCCCACCGCCCGCGCGAATTGCTCGGGGTCCACGAGGTTACGTCGCTCCGGCGGGTACAGTGACGGGTCGAACCACCGGCAGGGACGTCCAGCCACGGCCGGATCCTGACACGTGCTTCCCGAATCGTAGTCCAGCCAGATGCCGAATCCGATCTCCAACGATTGATCGTACCTCCGGGGATCCAGAGAAAGCTCCCGGCATGGTCCCCGCAGGGAGGCGTAGGCCTGCTGAAAGCGATCGCAGGACCGATACGGGTAAGAAAACTCGAACCCTTCGACCACGGTGCCACGCCCGCCGGCGCCTGCCAGCAGCCCATCCACGAACGATCCGAGAAGACCGTAGGTCCGTTCCGGTTGAGGGTCACGTCCCAGGCAGCTTGCGCTGGGGCCGAAGGCCAGCAGGAGGGTGATCCCCGGGTAGACTTCCGTCACGGCGCGGCCCACGGCTCGCCCGCGGTGGAACGCCTGTTGGCGATAGACGGGAAACTCCTGTATCGTCCTCCGCCGGCGGAAGTCAAAGACGTTGAACCGGGGGATCCGGCTGCCCGGCTCGGGATCCGCGTACGCCTCCGGGTCCAAGAGCAGCCCGCGGAGCCCCGCCTCGCGCGCCGCGGCTGCCGCAGTCACGAGGTTCCCGACGAGGATGTCCCACGGCTCGCCGTCGAACATGTCGAAGGGCCGATCCGTCGGGTTCACATTGACGCGGAGAAAATTGTGCCGGAAACGGCGGAACGGGACCTGCCGCAAGGTTTCCACCACAGGACGAAACTCCTCCACGCTGTAGCGACGGGCCAGAGCGGACCAGGTGAAGACCCGCGCGCTTCCCTCCAGGCCGGGCACCGTCGCCTGCAGAACAACCCCATCAAATGGCTTGACCTCCATGGAGGCGATATGGCGGCGCAGGAAGTCCTGGTCCGGCTCGGCGTCCGGCCAGGCGATCAGCCGGGCGCAGGCGAGCGATGCGGCGGCAATTCCCACGAGAAGAAACCAGAACCAGAGGCAGCAACGACCTCGCATCCCGTCCTCCTCCAATGACCGCCGGACCGACCTGACCCGCATGATTTTTCTGCGGCCGATTGCGCCCATGTGGTACGATGAGAAGAATCGCTCGACGAACCGTCGTCTTCCATTCTTACATGGAGGTTCTCATGGGACCAGCGCTTTTCGAGACGACCCTCCCTGGCCTCAGACTCAAAGGCCGAGGGAAGGTCCGGGACATCTACGATCTGGGGGATGCACTCCTGATCGTCGCCTCCGATCGCATCTCGGCCTTCGACGTGGTGATGAATGACCCCATCCCGGACAAGGGGAAGATCCTCACCCAGATCTCGGCCTTCTGGTTCAGCCAGATCGCTGACCTGGCGCCCCACCACCTGTTGAGCACGGACGTGGCGGCGTTCCCTCCCGCGTGCCAGGCGTACGCCGAGACCCTCCGCGACCGCTCCATGCTGGTCCGGAAGGCCAGGGTCATACCCTTCGAGTGCGTCGTCCGGGGCTACCTGAGCGGTTCCGGCTGGAAGGAGTATCGCGAGAGCGGCAGCGTCTGCGGCATCCGCCTGCCCAAGGGCCTGGTGGAGTCGGACCGGCTGGAGGAGCCCATCTTCACCCCGGCGACCAAGGCGGAACTGGGCACGCACGACCTGAACGTTTCCTTCGACCACATGGTCCGGGATCTGGGTGGGGACCTGGCCGAGCGCCTCCGCGGCCTGAGCCTCACGGTCTATCGCCGGGCACGGGCCATCGCCGAGTCTCGCGGCATCATCCTGGCCGACACCAAGTTCGAGTTCGGGTTGGTCGGCGAGACCCTGACGCTGGTGGACGAGGTGCTGACCCCCGATTCCTCGCGGTTCTGGCCCAGGGACGAGTACAAACCGGGGGGTCCCCAGCCCTCCTTCGACAAACAATTCCTCCGCGATTACTTGCTCTCCATCAAGTGGCCGCAGAAGCCCCCGCCTCCGCCTCTGCCCAAAGAGATCGTGGCCAAGACGCGGGAGAAGTACCTGGAAGCATATACGCGGCTGCTGGGAAGGCCGGCGCCGTTCGCGTAGGAAGCTCAAAGGCGTTCGACCGTTCGAGGGTTCGGGCGTTCGGTAGTACTCTCGAACTCTCGAACCCCCGAACTCCCGAACCACCGAACACTTTTCAGTCCCCGGTGAGGCCCTGTCGCAGCTCCGGCGCGATATCCAGCGCCTTCCCCGCGTCATAGTCCAACCAGACCACGACACTGCTGACATCGCCGATCAGTAGGTCTGGGACACCACCGCTCCGTCCGAAGACCCCATCCCAGGGCCTCCAGAAACCCGATCCGCGCGGATTCCAAGTACAGGACGCGCCGGACCATTACCGTCCCTTTGCCGGCTTGATCTTCCGGAGCTTCTGGACGTGCTTCAGGATTTCCCGGCGGTCCCGGTCGAAGGAACTCCGCGGGACCTTCCGGCCGACTGTCGGTGATTTTCGACGCACGATGCCCTCCCGTGGCTGCCACTCTAACGTTGCCAATCGTCCGTTTTCAAGTCCTTTTCCGACACCAGCGGGTTGGCAAGAACCGAGCTTTCGGAGTATAAAGGGCCAGGAGGAGCGATGGGGCGCGAGATCTCGGCGGGAGTCATCCTGGTTCGGAACAACCCGCGGCGGGAGTACCTGCTGCTCGACTACGGGTCCCACTGGGATTTTCCCAAGGGACACATCGAGCCGGGAGAGGATCCACAGACGACCGCGGCGCGCGAACTCCAGGAGGAGACCGGAATCCGCGACGCCCGGTTCGTTCCCGGCTTCAGGGAGAGCATGCGCTACTTCTACCGCAAGGCCGGGGAGGGGATGCTCAAGGTGGTCATCTTCTTCCTGGCCGAGACGCCCACGGGCGAGGTCACCCTGTCCCACGAGCATTCCGGCTACCTCTGGCTCCCCTACGAG
>METI01000203.1:1368-14227 GCA_001771285.1 candidate division NC10 bacterium RIFCSPLOWO2_12_FULL_66_18 | reverse complement strand
ACGGGGAGACCTCCGAGGTCTACGTCCCGGTCCACAAGACCCTCCTGGAGGTGCTGCGCGAGGATCTCAATCTGACCGGGACGAAACACGGGTGCGAGTTGGGCGAGTGCGGGACCTGCACCGTCCTGGTGGATGGTGAGCCGATCCTCTCCTGCTTGGCGTTGCCCATCGAGCTTCAGGATCGGGACATCGTCACGGTGGAGGGACTGGCCGAGCGCGGGGTGCCGCATCCGCTGCAGGTCGCCTTCGCCGAACTGGGGGCAGCCCAGTGCGGCTACTGCACGCCGGGCATCCTGGTGGCGGCCAAGTCGCTCCTGGAGGAGAACCCCCGGCCGACGCTGGACGAGATCAAGGAGGCGCTGGCCGGGAATCTGTGCCGCTGCACCGGGTACGTCAAGATCCTCGAGGCGGTCGAGCTGGCCGCCTCTCGTATGAACCCGTGAGGCGTAAGGGGGAAGGCGTCAGGGGACGATCCCCTTACCCCTCCCGCCTCACGCCGCACGAGGACGAAGGAATCATGGCAGACGAGGAAGCAGAGTACAGCATCATCGGGCGGCCCTTGATCAAGGTGGACGCCATGGCCAAGGTCACGGGCGAGACGAAGTTCGCCGACGACCTGGCCCTGCCCCGGATGCTCCACGCCAAGATCCTGCGGAGCCCGCACCCGCATGCCCGGATCCTCTCGATCGACACGGGACCGGCCGAGGCCCTCCCCGGCGTGCACGCGGTGCTGACGGGCCGCGCCCTGCCCATCAAGTTCGGGATCCTGCCGGTCAGCCAGGACGAAGAGGCCCTGGCCACCGAGAGGGTCCGCTACGTGGGCGATCCGGTGGCGGCCGTGGCCGCCGTGGACGAGGAGACCGCCGAGGCCGCCTGCCGGCTGATCCGGGTGGAGTACGAGGTCCTGCCGGCCCTCATGAGCGTGGGCGAGGCCCTGGCCCGCGAAGACGTCCGCATCCACGACTACGGCCCCCGGGGGAACATCCACAAGGAGGTGGCCCTCACGTTCGGAGACGTGGAGGAGGGATTCTCCCAGGCGGACTATGTCCGGGAGGACGTCTTCTTCTACGAGGGCAGCACGCATCTGCCGATGGAGCAGCACGCGGCGCTGGCCTCCCATGGCCCCGACGGGAAGCTCTGCCTCTGGTCCTCCACCCAGACGCCCCACTACGTGCACCGCGCCCTGGCCAAGGTGCTGGAATTGCCGGCCAGCCACATCCGGGTCATCGCCTTGCCCAACGGCGGCGGCTTCGGCGGGAAGAGCGATCCCTTCTCCCACGAGATCGTGGTCTGCAAGCTGTCCATGCTGACCGGCAGGCCGGTGAAGATCTGCCTCACGCGGGAGGAGGTGTTCTACGCCCACCGGGGGCGGCACCCGGTCACGATGTGGTTCAAGACCGGTGTCACGCGGGACGGGGCCATCACGGCCATGCACTTCCGGTCGTACCTGGATGGCGGCGCCTACGGAAGCTACGGGGTGGCCAGCCTGTACTACACCGGCGCGTTCCAGACGGTCACGTACGAGATGCCCCGGTACAAGTTCGAGGGGGTGCGGGTCTTCACCAACAAGCCGCCCTGCGGGCCCAAGCGCGGCCACGGCACCCCGCAGCCACGCTGCGCCCTGGAGGTGCACCTGGACAAAATCGCGGAGGCGCTGGGTCTGGATCCCTACGAGATTCGGCGGCGGCACCTGGTCCAGCCCAACTCCGTCACGATAAACCAGCTCCGGATCGGGACGGTCGGCCTGGGCGAGTGCCTGGACCGGGTCGTGGAACGCTCCGGCTGGAAGGAAAAGCACCAGAAGCTCCCCTTCGGCCGCGGGATCGGCCTGGCGGGCAGCGCCTACATCAGCGGGGCGGGCCTGCCCATCTACTGGAACGCCATGCCCCACTCCGGGGTGCAGATCAAGATCGACCGGGGCGGGGGAGTGGCCGTCTTCTGCGGCAGCACGGACATCGGCCAGGGCTCCGACTCGGTGCTGGCCTACGTCGCCGCCGAGGAGCTGGGGATCGAGCCGGAGGACATCCGCGTGGTGACGGCCGACACCGATCTCACTCCCGTGGACCTGGGAAGCTACAGCAGCCGGGTCACCCTCATGACCGGCAATGCCACCATCCAGGCGGCGCGAAAGCTCAAGGCGCAGCTCTTCGAGGCGGCGGCCGAGAAACTGAGGGTGCCCGCCGACCGTCTTCGGGCGGCGCACCGCCGTATCTTCGACCGGGACAATCCGGAGGCCGGCATCGGATTCGTGGAGGCCGTGGTGCTGGCCGAGGCGAAATTCGGGACCCTGGGAGCCGTGGGCAGCTACACGCCCCCCAAGGGTCTCGGGAAATACAAGGGCGCCGGCGTCGGCCCCACGCCGACCTACAGCTACTCGGCCGCGGTGGTCGAGCTCACCGTGGACCCCGAGACCGGATTCATCACGGTGGACAAGGTCTGGCTGGCCCACGACATCGGGAAGGCCATCAACCCGCTCTTGGTGATCGGCCAGATCGAGGGGAGCGTCTACATGGCGCTCGGGGAGGCCCTGATGGAGGAGCAGGCCTTCCGCAAGGGCGTCCACAAGATCCCCTCCATGCTGGAGTACAAGAGCCCCACGTTTCTCGAGACACCCCAGATGGAATCCATCCTGGTCGAGACCCTGGATCCGGCCGGGCCCTACGGAGCCAAGGAGGTCGGTCAGGGAGTCCTTCTCCCGGTCGTCCCGGCCGTGCTCAACGCGATCTACGACGCGGTGGGCGTCCGGATCGACGAGGTCCCGGCATCGCCGGAAAAGATCGTAAAGGCCCTGGAGGATCAGCGCCGAGGCCGCGCCTCGGGGAACGGCCGGCTCCCGTCGGTTACGTTCCCCGAACCCACGGTCGTCCAACCGACCGGCGCGTAGAGATGCAGGTTCCAAAGCAGGGCAACCACAGATGAACACAGATGAACACAGATGGGTCTACCCAGACGACTGGAATAAAAAACCGACCACAGACATCTGACGGCCGGAGAATGACCAGTTGTCGGTACTTCGTTGAGATATCTGTGTGTATCTGTGTTCATCTGTGGTTTCATTCTGTGAGGTTGGTGTCTGAGCCATGATGCGACTGCCCGCCTTCCGGTATCTGGCCCCAAGGTCCCTGGCGGAGGCCACGCGGATGATCGCCGACGCCGGCCCGGACGGCATGCTGGTGAGCGGCGGGACCGACCTCTATCCCAACATGAAGCGGCTGCAGTTCGATCCGCGGATCTTGGTCGGCCTGCGGCACCTGCCGGAACTCCTGGGCGTGAGCGGCGATCCCCAGCGGGGCATGCGCATCGGGGCGGCGACACCGCTCCACCAGATCAGCCTGCACCCGGCCATCCGCGCCCATTACCCGGCCCTGGCCACGGCGGCGGGCAGCGTGGCCACCCCGCAGATCCAGCGCATGGGGACCATCGGCGGAAATCTGTGCGTGGACACCCGCTGCAACTACTACAACCAGTCCTACGAATGGCGGCGCGCCATCGGTTTCTGCATGAAGCGGGATGGAGACGTCTGCCTGGTGGCCCCCGGGAGCCCGCGGTGCGTGGCCGTCTCTTCCTCTGACACCGCGCCGGTGATGATGGCGCTCGGGGCGACAGTGGTGCTCACCGGCCCGGATGGCGAGCGAACGGTGCCAGCCGCCGCCCTGTATCGCGACGACGGCATGGCCTACCTGACCAGGCGGCCGGAAGAGATTCTCACCGCGATCCTCTTGCCGCCGGTAGACGGCCTGCGCAGCACGTACTGGAAGCTCCGCCGGCGCGGCTCCTTCGACTTTCCGATTCTGGGGGTGGCCGCCTCGCTTCGCCTGGGAGGGGACGGAACCTGTGCGGATGCCCGGATCGTCCTGGGGGCGGTGTCTCCCCACCCCATGCGGGCCGCTGCGGCAGAAGAAGTCCTGCTCGGCCGGAGGCTCACGCCTGAGCTGATCGAAGAGGCTGCCATGGCGGCGTACCGGCCTGCGAAGCCGCTGGACAACACCGATCTCACATTGGCCTACCGGAAACGGATGGTGCGGGTATTCGTCTCCCGGGCCCTCCGCGAACTTGCCAACCTCCCCTGAGATGAGAAAAAGACAACATCCAACGTAACCGCAGATTACGCAGATTACGCAGATTTCACGGAGGTTATCCCGGAAGAATAATCTGCGTAATCTGTGAAATCTGTGGTTAATGGTGAATTCACCTCATGCAGCTTGACCTCCCCGAACGGTTCAACGCGGCCGTCTACTTCGTGGACCGCAACCTCCAGGCGGGGCGAGGAAACAAGATCGCCGTCTGGCACGAGGCCCGGTCCTACACCTACCAGGACATCGCCCTGCGCGTGAATCGCTGGGGAAACGTGCTCCGGACGCTCGGCCTGGAACCGGAGCGGCGCGTCGCGATCCTGTGCCTGGACTCGCCCGAGTTCATCGCCGGGTTCTTCGGCGCCATCCGGGTGGG
This sequence comes from candidate division NC10 bacterium RIFCSPLOWO2_12_FULL_66_18, assembly GCA_001771285.1. GTDB lineage: Bacteria > Methylomirabilota > Methylomirabilia > Methylomirabilales > 2-02-FULL-66-22 > 2-02-FULL-66-22. The sequence goes on along the minus strand of METI01000203.1, from coordinate 9,778 downwards.
TGTGGTTCCCGTCCCCCTGAATACCCTCCTGCGTCCCGCGGATTACGAGTTCCTCTTGAATGACAGCCGAGCCAGGGCCCTCCTGGTCCACCGGGAGCTGTGGGAACCCCTGGCCCCGCTCCGGCACCGGTGCCGGCACCTGCGCCACGTCATCGTGGTGGGCGAGGCCACCGGGGATTGCCTGGAGTACGAGGACCTCATGCGCCAGGCGGGCAGCGAGTGCGAGGCGGCCGAGACCTCCCGGGACGACGTGGCGTTCTGGCTCTACTCGTCGGGGAGCACCGGGTTTCCGAAAGGCACGGTTCACCTCCAGCACGACCTGGTCTGGTGTGCGGCGTCCATGGGCCAGGCCGTGCTGGGGCTCACCGAGCAGGACACCACCTTTTCCGCGGCCAAGCTCTTCTTTGCATACGGGCTCGGAAACAACCTGTACTTCCCCTTCAGCGTGGGAGCGTCGGCGGTGCTCTATCCTGGTCGGCCGCTCCCGGAGGCGATCTTCGAGGTCATTCGCCGGCACCGGCCGACGGTGTTCTACGCGGTGCCCACGCTGTACGGGACCATGCTCCACCTGGCAGAGCGCCGGGCGGCTGTCGAGGGGCCCGGACCCGTCCGGGAGCTGATGCGGTCCGTGCGCTGCTGCGTCTCGGCGGGGGAGCCCCTGCCCGCCGCCATCTTCCATCGCTGGCAGGCACTCTTCGGGCTGGAGATCCTGGACGGCATCGGCTCCACCGAGATGCTCCAGACATTCATCTCCAATCGTCCGGGTCGCGCCCGGCCGGGTTCCTCGGGCGAGGCGGTGCCGGGCCACGCCGCGCGGATCGTGGACGAAGAGGGCCGCGACCTGCCCCGCGGGACAGTGGGCGATCTCCTGATCAAGGGCGATTCGGCGGCGGCGTTCTACTGGAACAGGCACCAGCAGTCGAAGGAGACGTTCCTGGGGGAGTGGGTCAGGACAGGGGACCGGTACAGCCAGGACGCCGACGGGTATTACTGGTATGCCGGCCGCTCCGATGACATGCTCAAGGTGGGGGGCATCTGGGTCTCCCCCATCGAGGTGGAGAGCGCGCTCCTCAGTCATCCCGCCGTGCTGGAATGCGCCGTGGTGGGGGCCCGGGACCGCGATGAGATGGTCAAGCCGAAGGCCTTCATCGTCCTGAAAGACGGGAGCCAGCCGACGGCGGAGTGCGCCGAGCAGCTCCGGGCCTTCGTCAAGGAGACCATCGCGCCCTTCAAGTATCCTCGCTGGATCGAGTTCGTGTCCGAGCTGCCCAAGACGGCCACGGGGAAGATTCAGCGCTTCCGCTTGCGGACGTAAGGCGTAAGGCGGGGGGCGTAAGGCGATCCAATCCCTCACGCCTGACCCCTGACGCCTGACGAGACGAGAGAGGTATGAGCACCAAGCTGCTCTCAATGAGAGAGGCGATTCAACGCTTCGTGCCCGACGGGGCGACCGTCCTGATGGGTGCGGCCCTGGAGTCGCTGATTCCCTTCGCCGCGGGGCACGAGATCATGCGCCAGGGGCGCGGCGACCTGACCCTGGTGGGCCCCATCTCGGACATCCTCTTCGACCAGCTCGTCGGCGGTGGCTGCGTCCGCGGAGTCATCGCGGCGTGGGTGGGCAACGTAAGCGCCGGCCTCGGCCACAACTACCGGCGTGCCGCGGAAGAGGGAATCCCCCGCCGGATCGAGATCCAGGATCACAGCAACCTGAGCCTGGCCCTCGCGCTGCAGGCAGGAGCGCTGGGCGTTCCCTTCATCCCGACGAAGACCCTGCTGGGCACCGATCTCCTGAAGACGAACCCCACCCTCCGCGAGTGGACGGTGCCCTGGACCGGGGACCGGTTCGTCCTGGTGCCCGCCCTGCAGCCTGACGTGGCCATCCTGCACGTCCAGCGCGCCGACAGCGGGGGGGCCGCCCACTGCTGGGGAAACCTTGGGGTCAGCGTGGAGGCGGCTCTGGCCAGCCATCACCTCATCCTGATAGCAGAAGAGATCGTCAGTGCCGAGGTGGTCCGCAGCGATCCGAACCGGGTCCTGGTCCCGCCCATCAAGGTCCGCGCGGTGGTGCACGAGCCGTACGGGGCCCACCCCTCCCCCGTCCAAGGCTACTACAACCGCGACCATGCCTTCTATCACGAATATCACCTGGCGACGCGGACCGTCGAGGGCTTCGCGGCCTGGGCCAAGCAATGGATCCTCGACCTGCCGAGCCGCATGGCCTACCTGGAGACCCTCGGGCCCACACGGGTGGCAGGCCTGGGTGTCCGGCAGCATCGCTGGGCGGCCCCCGTGGATTACGGCTACTGACGCCCCTTGGACACCCCGCGCCTGAAGCCTACTCGATCTCCCACTCGCCAGACCGATTGAAGACGTTCGACAGTACGGCTGTTCGGCGGTTCGGCAGTTCCGTTTCCGGCGCCCCGTCGAACACCCGAACTGCCGAACGGTCGAACAGCCGAACGCTTTTCGTCCGGGTCAATTCGTGTTGACGCCCGGAAACCTGCATGCTAAGAGTCTCGCGATTCGGGCGGAGAGAGCGTTCGGGTGTTCGGGCGTTCGGTGGTTCGGCAGTACGGAACCTGGGGGAACGCCCGAACTCCCGAACACCCGAACGTCCGAACGCTGTTGGCAGAGGATGGCCACGAGCATGCCGGATACGAGTGGGGGAATCCTCGGGCGACTCGGGAACCGATTTCGCGGTTCTCGCGGCGATGGGAAGCCCCGCTACCTGCGTGTTCCGCTGGCGGCGGCGGGCGTGGTCGCAATCCTGTTCTTCCTCCGGCTGGGTTTTTTCCAGACGCTGGAGCTGAAACTTCTGGATGAACATTTCCGTCTCAGGGGTCGGCGCGTTGCGGCGATCCCCGTGCGGATCGTCGCGATTGACGACGGGAGCCTGGAGAAAGTCGGACGCTGGCCATGGCCCCGGGCCACCCTGGCGCGGCTCATCTCGACGGTGTCAGCCGCCGGGGCACGCGTGATCGGCCTGGATGTGATCCTGGCCGAGCCGGAACAGAGCACCGAGCAGCGGCTGGCGGATGAATTGCTGCAGCGGTACCAGACCCTGGGGGTCGCGCGCAGCGGCGAACCCGCCATTCGCTTCGAGCGGGAGCTGCGGGACCTCCGGGAACGGGTGGATCCGGACCGAACGCTGGCGATCGCCATCCAGCAGGCCCCGGTGGTCATGGCGGCGTACTTTTCGCTGGAGCCCGGTGGACAGGTAGGGCCGGATCCTTCCACGTCTTTACCCAGGTTTGGATTCATCCGCCTGCGCGGTCGGGGGCAGGGATCCCTGTTGCTGCCCACCGCCACGAAAGTGACGGAGCCGTTGCCCGCCCTGGCGACCGCCGCCAGGAAGCTGGGCCACGTCAACATCCTGCCCGATCCCGACGGCACCGTCCGGCGCGAGACCCTGGCGGTGGCGTACCGGGAGAAGTTTTACGCCTCGCTGGCCCTCCAGACGGCGCGGGTCGCCCTGGGGGTCCCGGATGATCAGCTGGTGCTCGATCTTCAGGGCGGAGTCCAGGTCGGGCCGGTGACGATTCCTACCGACGTGGAAGGGCGGATGCTCCTGAACTTTGCCGGTCCGGAGAAGAGTTTTCCGCACTACCCGGCCGCGGACGTGCTGAGCGGCGCGGTCCCGCTTGCGGCCTTCAAGGACGCCATCGTGTTCATTGGGGCGACCGCCACGGGCATCTTCGACCTCCGGGTGACGCCTTACTCGGCCGTCTTTCCCGGGGTGGAGATTCACGCGAATACAGTGGAGAACATCCTGGCGCGGCATTTTCTGCAGCGCCCGGCCTGGGTCGAGGTCACCGTCTTTGCGCTCATCCTGCTGCTCCCCGTCGGCCTGGGGAGGATCCTTGTCAGGCTCCGCCCGCTTTCCGGGGGCCTCCTGGCGGCCGGGCTCTTGGTGGGGCTCTTCGGAATGGCGCAGGGTCTCTTCGTTTGGGCTGGTGTGTGGTTCCCGGTGTTCTACCCGATGGTGGCCGTCGCGGGGACCTACATCCCCATCACCATCCACCGGGCCCTGACGGAGGAGCGCCAGCGTCTCTTCATCAAGCGGGCGTTCCAGCAGTACGTGCCCGAGGGGGTGGTAAGCCGGATCCTGGCCGATCCTTCCATGCTCCGGTTCGGGGGGGAGCGCAAGGAGCTGACCGTGCTGTTCTCCGACGTGCGGGCCTTCACCACGTACTCGGAGCGCCACGAGGCCGAGCGCGTGGTGGAGATCCTGCACGAGTACCTGACCCGGATGGTGGATGCGGTCTTCCGGAACGAGGGGACCCTGGACAAGTTCGTCGGCGACGCCGTCATGGCCGTCTTCGGCGCGCCGGTGCCCCAGCCGGATCATGCCGTGCGCGCCTGCCGGACCGCCGTGGCGATGATGGGGGAACTGCGGGAACTGGAGCGGAAATGGCGCGAGGAGGGCAAGGAGCCCTTCCGCATGGGGATCGGCGTGAACACCGGTGAGGTGATCGTGGGAAACCTGGGCTCGGACCAGCGGTTCGATTACACGGTGATCGGTGATCCGGTGAACCTGGCGGCCCGCCTGGAGGGCCTGAATAAGGACTTCCCGGAGGCCAGCGGCATCATCATCAGCGAGTTCACGTACGATCTGGCCAAGGCGGAGATCGAGGCGCGCCCCCTGGGCGAGGTGAAGGTGAAAGGGAAGGACAAGCCGGTCACGGTGTATGAGCTGGTCGGACTGAAGGCCTCGTGAGAGGCCGGAAGCTTCAGCCGGCGGATCTAGAGCGACGTGAGAATCCCCCGGGCATTCAGTCCGGAGAGGACCGATGAGTACTGATCAGACGGCTCCGCATTGGTACGCTGTTCGGACCCGGTCCCGCCACGAGAAGCGCGTCAGCGACCAGCTCGCCGCCCGGGGGATCGAGCCGTTCCTCCCGCTGATGGAGCGCTGGCGGCAGTGGAAGGATCGCCGCAAGCTGGTCGCCTTCCCCCTGTTTCCCGGCTATTGCTTCGCACGGTTCCCGCCGTCTGCGCGGGTCAGCGTCATGACCGCCTACGGGGTGGTCCAGATCCTCGGAAACCACGACGGACCGTTGCCCGTGCCGGACTCAGAGATCGAGGCTGTGCGCCATCTCGTCACCAGCACGCTGCCCTTCGATCCGCACCCGTACTTGCAGGAGGGGATGCTGGTGGAGGTGATCCGGGGCCCCCTGGCCGGCCTGCGCGGCGTCTTGCAGCGCAAGGGGTCGCGCGCCCGGCTGGTCATCGGGGTCGCCCTGATTCACCAGGCCGCCTCCGTCGAGCTGGACGCCCTGGATGTTGTCCCGGTCTCGTGACCCCCGCGGCCCGTTCCCGCCGGAGAGCAGGCATCCGGCCGGATCGTGGAGAGGGAAGGGCCAGGCCCGGCGGCGCTCCGCGCGGGCAGGAGAGGCGTGGGCCACGACTCCCACCTCCCGCCCAGGCAGTGCGGGCCGAGCGAATCGCTGGTTGGATCGTTTCGCGCCGGGACCATCATGAATTCGCACTCGTCCCCGCACAGCCGGGCCGAACGCCTGATCGCCACGGGCCGGGTGGTGCTGGCGGCGTTCTCCCTCCTGGCGGTCTGGTTGGGGCCTTCCGGAGCGGCCAGCCCCACGCCCTGGGCCTACGGCTTGCTGTCCGGGTATGGGGTCTATGCTCTGCTCGTGGCCCTCTTGGTGTGGAGCTGGCGCGCGCACCTGGGCCGCCTGCCCCTCGTCACCCATGTCCTGGATCTGGCGGCCTTTTCCTTCTTGATGTATTTCACCGGGGGACCGTCTAGTCCCTTTTTCATTTACTTCGTGTTCTCCCTCGTGTGCGCCACGGTGCGCTGGCAGTGGCGTGGGACGCTGTGGACCACGCTGGGGACGCTGGTGGCGTTCAGCGCGCTGAGCGTATACGAGGTCGGGGTCAGGGGCGATCCCACCTTCGAGCCGAGCCGCTTCCTCATCCGCAGCGTGCTCCTGGCGGTCGTGGCGACCCTCCTGGGGTACCTGGGCGCCTACGAACAGCGGTTGCGCGGCGAGATGTCCAAGCTGGGGGCCTGGCCGCAGGCGTTCCCGCCCGACGGCTCCAGCCTGGTGCGTGAGCTGCTGGAACACGCGGCCGGCCTCCTCGGCGCTCCGCGCGTGCTGATGGGCTGGGAGGAGCCGGAGGAGCCCTGGTTCCATCTCGCGTCCCTGTCCCACGGGGACTTCCAGTGGACCCGGGAGCCACCCGCCACCTTCGAGCCACTGGTCGCCGAGCCGCTGGCCGGCGCGGACTTTCTCTGCCCGGATGCCCGAGCCCCGGTCCCGCTGTCCTTCCGGACCTCCTCGGACGGATCGCAGCACTGGCGCGGAGCACCCCTCCACCCCCTTTTTCAGGCGCGATTTGCGATCGGCCCCGTGCTGTCCTTGCGGCTGCAGGGGCAGGCCGTGAGAGGGCGCCTCTTCTGCCTGGACAGGCCGGGGATGACGTCGGACGACCTGGTGTTGGGCGAGATCGTGGCCCGCCAGGTGGCGGCGCGCATGGACCATTTCTCCCTCTTGCAGCGATTGCGGCAATCCGCGGTCATGGAAGAGCGCATCCGGCTGGCCCGCGAACTGCACGATGGCGTCCTCCAATCCTTGACCGGGGCCGCCCTGCAATTGCAGACGATCCGCCGTCTGTTCGAGTGGGATCCACAGGCCGCCCAGGATCGGTTGCTGGAAATCCAGCGGCTGATCGCCGACGAGCAGCGGGACCTCCGCTTCTTCATCCAGGAACTGAAGCCGGCCCCCCTCGGCCCCCCGGAGGCGGATTCCAGCCTGGCCGCCCGCCTGGACGAATTGAGCGAACGGATCGAGCGGCATTGGGGGCTGCGGGTGGAATTGCGGCTGGAACGCCCGGAGGCGAAGATTCCCGAGTCCCTGGTTCGCGAGATCTACCGGATCGTCCACGAGGCCCTGGTCAATGCGGCACGGCACGCCCACGCCTCGGCCGCGCAGGTCGAGCTGGTCCTGCAGGGCGACCGGGTCCGGATCACCGTGGCGGACAACGGCCGCGGCTTCCGCTTCCACGGGACCTATGATCACGCGACGTTGACCGAGATGAAGCTGGGGCCGGTGGTGCTGAAGGAACGCATTGCGTCCCTCCGGGGGTCCCTGGCCATCAACTCGACCGAGTCGGGGGCGCGCCTGGACATCACCCTCCCGCTCGCGCCGCCTGGAGCCGGAGATGCCCATTAGCCTGGTGCTCGCCGATGACCATCCCATCATCCTGGATGGGCTGGAGATGCTCTTTCGCGCGGAGCAAGACTTTCAGGTGCTGGCCCGCTGCGTGAACGGGGAGGAGACGATCCAGGCGGTGCGCCAGCACCGGCCGGACATCCTGATCCTGGACATCCGGATGCCCGGGAAGGATGGACTGGCGGTGCTCCGGGAGGTGAAGAAGGACAGCCTGCCGACCCGCGCCGTGCTCCTGACGGTGGGCCTGGACGAGGACGATCTGCTGGAGGCCATCCGCCTCGGCGTGCGGGGAGTGGTGCTGAAGGAGATGGCGCCGCAGATGCTCGTGCAGTGCGTCCGCAAGGTGCACGCCGGTGAACAGTGGTTGGAGAAGCGCTCCGTCGGCCGCGCCCTGGAAAAGATGCTGTTGCGCGAGGCCGGAGAGCGCCAGGTCGCCGGGGTCCTGACGCCTCGCGAGCTGGAGATCGTGCGCATGGTGGCCGCCGGCCTGCGCAACAAGGAGATCGCCGAGAGCTTGTCCATCAGCGAGGGCACGGTCAAGATTCACCTGCACCACATCTACGAAAAACTCCATCTGGGTGGCCGCCTGGAGCTGGCCCTGTACGCGCAAGAGCGCGGATTGGTCTGACCCTCGTCGAGGAGGCCTTCCCCTTGCCCGGTTGGGCCCCGGCGTTGGCCCCCCCCGGCATGCCGACCGCGATACCTCCCGCCATCTGACCCGGGTATATATCGAAAGTTATAGGAAAATCTATCTTCTGCTGGATTGTCGACCCGCCGACAGTGGGATAGGCTTGCATGTATGATGACGGATAAAGCGTCGGGTCTCGTTGATAGACGTCGGATGCTGCGCTTTCAGGTCGCGCTTCCCGTCGAACTGGAAGACGGGAAGGGCATCACCTTTGACGTCAGTCTCTCGGGAGTTTTCTTCGAGACGGATCAGTCGTTTTCCCCCAGCGAGCCGATCCAATTGGTCCTGGTGCTGGAACACGTCCATCCGAGCCGGCCGGTCCGGCTTCACTGCGAGGGGCGGGTCGTGCGGGTCAGTCGGCGGGACGGGAAGCTGGGCGTGGCTGTCGCCATCACCTCATATGGGTTTGGACCCCACGGACACCCAGTGGCGTCCGAGTGAGGCGAGGTGGAACTGTCCGCGAACTTCCGAGGTTAAGCAGTGGGAGCCGGGAGAGCCGTCCACACCTGTGTTTGACTGTTCGTTTCGGGGA
>METI01000203.1:0-1303 GCA_001771285.1 candidate division NC10 bacterium RIFCSPLOWO2_12_FULL_66_18 | reverse complement strand
TGCGATCCCCGGCAGGGATGCCCCCGGACGGGGACCTCGTATTGGGCAGACAGGCCGGCTTACTGGAAGGGTTCGATAGCCGTGAAGGCACTTGCCGGGATCTGATCCGTCTGCTATATAAGTCTAGCGAAGTCGTTGCTTTAGCGGGGAAGATACTTAGGTCTGACCATTACCTTTTCGCTGACGAAGGGCGTTGCATGGAGTAGCGCTCTCTGTAAGCGAGAGGGCGTAAGCCTGCCCGGGCCAAGGATCCATCGCCTGGCAAAGACAAGCCAGGGTCAAGTTTACCACCAACTTTCATCCCCAGCCTCCCCCAGTTGCCTCTCTGTATTCCTTGCGGTTCATCACCCGCGGTCGCCAGATCGCAATCCCAACTCCGCAGTCCTGGAAAGCCCCCTGACGGACTGTACCGAGAATTTGCTTGACGCAGGTTTTGCCCTGGTTGTACCTTCACACCCCGTCTATCTAAGCCAACTTACCGATGACGTCCTGGGTGTTGGGTTTGCACCTTCCTTGCCTATGCCACCCTCTCACCCGCCAGCGGTTCCGCGCTGAGCCCTGGTGGGCGATGGGAGAAAGCCCGGGGGAGGATGCGATGAAAAGGAATCGTACGCCGAACGCTCCCGTCGCCCTGTCCATATTCCTCGCAATGGGCCTCTTGCTTCTGGTGACCTCCGGACCCGCGGTTGCCCAGGTCCGGCAGGAGCAGGCCACGCTCACCGTGGTCGTGGGCAACGTCGAGGTCTTGACGGGTGGCACGACCGCGTGGCGTCGGGCGACGATCGGGATGAGGCTCGCCCAAGGGGACGAGGTGCGAGCCGCGACGAATGCCGAGGCCGAGATGGCGATGACCGATGGCAGCGTCATGAAGGTCACCGCCGAGACGCGCCTTCAGGTTCGGCAGCTCGACGCCGACCCGACCACCCGGGTCCGTAACTCTTTCTTCCACCTCGTCGCCGGGCGCATCCGGGCGGTGGTGGCCCAGGTCGCCGTGACGCTGGTGCAGGCCCGACAGGGGGGCTTCGTCATCTCCACGCCGACGGCCGTCGCCGCGGTGCGAGGGAGCGACGGTGTGGTGGGGTTCAACCCTTCCACCCGGGTCATGACGGTCATGTCCTTCCGGGGCGTCTGGGCTACCATGGAGGTAGCCACGCAACGGTTCGTGTTCGCGGCGCAGGGGCAAATGACAAGGGCCGTCCCGGGGAGTCCCCCCACCACCCCGGTTCCGGTCCCTGCGAATGTCCAGGCAGCGGTCCTCCGGAATGCTCCGATCCGGACCCCCGCCCCAGCCGCGCCGCCCGTG
>METI01000202.1 GCA_001771285.1 candidate division NC10 bacterium RIFCSPLOWO2_12_FULL_66_18 | reverse complement strand
AGATCGTCTACGTGAACTTCGACAAGGCGACCCAGTCCGTCCGCCCCGTGCCCGAGGAGATCCGCCGCCGGATCGAGGCGCTCGATGGCGTCTCCTTCACGTCTCCGGTGTAGCCAACGTGTCCATCAAAATGGGGCGTCTGCATCAGGAAAATGATGCAGATGTAGGATGGACGCGTGCGACCATTATGGGCTATCTTGGTCCACAAGGTCCCAATTCCTCCGCTCCCCCATTCGTCCACTCTCGGGTGAGGATCGGTAACCCGAGAGCCCGAGGGACCGCATGGAACTCACGCGGAAGGGCGACTACGCGATCCGGGTGGTTCTCGATCTGGCGGCCCACCCCCCGGGAACCGTCGTGGGTCTCCAAGGGGTAGGCAGGCGCCAGGGCATCCCACCGGCATACCTCTTCAAGATCGTCCAGGCCCTGGCCAGCGCGGGCATCCTCCGGACCTTCCGGGGGGCTAAAGGTGGAGCGAGACTTGAGCGGCCCTCGGCGGACGTCACCCTCCGACAGGTCATCGAAGCGGTGGAGGGGCCCATACTCCTCAATCGGTGCGTCCTGCGGGCAGGGGAGTGTCCGCGCGATCGGATCTGTCCAGTGCATCCCGTGTGGCATCGGATTCAAGGGGTGCTCATGGCGGAGCTGGAGGCGGTGAACTTCGCCGGACTGGTCCATGCCCAGATGCCCCCTGAGGGACGGGGCGATTGATCTGGCTGTTTTCGGGACGTCCCTTCGTGCAGCCCCTGGCCGAAAGGCTGGACCCTGGCGTGCGGGAAGCGGCGCCTCCAGTTGCCCCCAGCAGGGTGAGCCAGTATAGCCAGTATGGGGAGAAAGTGGGGTAGATCCTCATGATGAGTTGGCTTCCGGAGAATGTCTCGACCTACGGGGGGGATATCGACTCCATCATTCGCCTGATCTACTACATCACGTCGGCTTGGTTTTTTCTGACCCTGGGGGTCTTTCTTCTGTTCCTGATCCTTTATCGCCGCCGGGAAGGTCGCAGGGCCACCTACATCCGTGGTGACAGGCTTGCGGAAGCCGCCTGGATACTCATCCCGGCTCTGATCGTGCTGGTTCTTGACCTGTGGATCGATTTTCGCGGCGCGGATGCGTGGGCGAAAGTCAAGGGCCGCGTGCCGCCGGGCGATCTTCGGGTGCAGGTGACCGCGAAGCAGTTCAACTGGGAGATCCTCTATCCGGGGCCCGATGGGAAGTTCGGGACCGCGGATGACCTTCAGCTCGAGAACGAGATGCACGTGCCGGTCAACAAGGTCGTGCGGGTCACCCTCAAGTCGAAGGACGTGATCCACAGCTTCTTCCTGCCGAACCTGCGTCTGAAGCAGGACGCTGTGCCGGGGCGGGAGATCGAGGGATGGTTCCAGGCGACCAAGCCCGGCCGGTACGAGATGCCGTGCGCGGAGCTCTGCGGGTTCGGGCACTCCGGGATGAACGGGTGGCTCCACGTGCATCCCGCCGATGAGTACCAGAAGTGGGTCAAGGAACACTGGCCGACCTCCTGAGGCAGGGCCCAGCGTCCGCGAGTTGATGCGTCAACCGAATGGTAAGGGGACAAGCGATGAGTGACCCTGTGGCAGTCCTGGCGATCCCGGAAGCCTCGCTCCACCACGAGGAACTAGGGTTCTGGCGCACCTACCTCTTCTCAACCGAGCACAAGACGATCGGCAAGCAGTACCTCTCCCTCGGCCTGTTCATGACCATCGTGGGTGGATTTCTAGCCTATGTGATGCGCTGGCAGCTCGCGTATCCCGACACGGAGGTCCCCGGGTGGGGGTTCGTGGGGCCGGAGTTCTACAATGTCCTCGTCACGATGCACGGCACGATCATGGTCTTCTTTGTGGCCATGCCGATCCTCTTGGGGGCATTTGGGAACTTCCTGATTCCCCTCATGATCGGGGCCCGGGACATGGCCTTTCCCCGGCTGAACATGCTCTCCTTCTGGACCCTCTTCGTCGGCACGCTGGTGCTGTTGGCCTCGTTCTTCGTCCCTGGCGGCGCCGCGTCCGCCGGCTGGACCGGGTACCCGCCACTGAGCGCCAAGGCGATCTACACCGGCGTGAACTGGGGGCTGAACCTCTGGATCCTGGCCCACGCCATCGAGTTCGCTTCCTTCCTGATGGGCGGGGTCAACTTTCTCACCACGGCCATCACCATGCGGGCGCCCGGGATGACCTTCTTCCGCCTGCCCCTCGTCGTCTGGCAGCTGCTCACGGCGGCTACCCTCTTCCTTCTATCCGTGGGGCCGCTCATCGCCGGCGCGGTGATGCTCCTGATGGATCGGATCGCGGGGACGAGCTTCTTCCTCCCGGAAGGCGGGGGCGAGCCGCTCCTGTGGCAGCACCTCTTTTGGTTCTTCGGCCATCCGGAGGTCTACGTCATCCTCCTGCCTGCTGTCGGGTTCGTGTGTGAAGTCCTCCCCGTTTTCTGCCGCAAGCCGCTCTTCGGTTACCGCTGGATCATCTACTCGACGATCACGGCGGGGATCCTCAGCTTCGTCGTGTGGGCCCACCATATGTTTCTGAGCGGCATGGACCCGCGGCTCGCCATGCCCTTCAGCATCACCACGATCCTGATCTCCGTGCCCTTCGCCATCCTCGTGTTTGCCATGATCGCAACCCTCTGGGGGGGATCCATCCGGTTCACAACGCCCATGCTCTTTGCCCTTGGCTTCGTGTCCATGTTCATTGTTGGGGGATTAACCGGCATCTTCAACGGGTCGGCACCCGCAGACATCTACATCACGGACACCTACTTCGTGGTGGGCCACTTCCACTATACGCTGTTCAGTGCGGTCGTCTTCGGGGGGTTCGCCGGCATCTACTTCTGGTTCCCGAAGATGTTCGGCCGGATGATGAACGAGACCCTGGGGAAGGTCCACTTCTGGCTGACCCTCATCTTCTTCAACGCGACCTTCTTCCCGATGCACATCCTCGGCCTCGGCGGGATGATGCGGCGGATCGCCAACCCGATGCAGTACCAGTTCCTGCAGCCGCTTCAGCCGATCAATGTGTTCATCACCTTCAGCGCGATCCTCCTCCTGGTCGCGCAGATCCCCTTCGCGGTCAACTTTGTCTGGGGCCTGGTGGCCGGAACACCGGCGGAACGAAACCCCTGGGAGGCGAACACCCTGGAGTGGGCCGCCCCCTCGCCGCCGCCTCACCTCAACTGGGGCGAGGCGATCCCGACCGTCCACCGCGGCCCCTACGAGTACAGTTCGCCCGAAGGCCCCGAGGACTGGCTTCCGCAGGATCGTTTGGTGGTTGCGAGATCAAGCTAGGAGGCACGAACATGGAGACTACCGCAGCAACGCGGGCAGGGACCGACATCCTCCCCGGGAAGGTGGGGGTGTGGTGGTTTCTCGCCTCGGAGGTCATGTTGTTTGGGGGCCTCATTGGCAGTTTCATCGTGTCTCGCCTTGGATCCTCCGGCTGGTCAGGGGAGGCGGCGCACTTGAGCGTACCCGTGGCCGCCATCAACACCCTTGTCCTCCTCACCAGCAGCATGACCATGGTCATGGCCTTCGGGGCAGTTGAAAAGGGGGATCCCAGGGGGCTTCGGACCTATCTGTTTCTTACCGTCCTCTTGGGGCTGACGTTCTTGGGGATCAAGGCGTACGAATATTCCTCCGAAGTCGCGGCAGGTTTTACGCCGGTCACGGGCCTTTTCTGGTCCTTTTATTACACGATGACGGGCCTCCACGCGCTGCACGTGCTGGCCGGGATCATTACCAATCTCGCGCTGTTTGTCATGGCGCGGCGGGGCCTGCGGAATCAACACCGGGTGGAGCTGGCTGGTCTGTACTGGCACTTCGTTGATATCGTTTGGATCTTCCTCTTCCCTCTTCTTTATCTCACGTGATGGCTGTCGAAGGCGGAACCGTCTTGTGGTGGCAGTGTTGCGGCCCGACGTTGTCTGAAGGAGGTCCACAATGACGACCGAGAGGGCCCGGCCCAATTACGTTGCCGTGTGGGTGTGGCTTGTGGTTCTGATGATCGCCGGGGTGCTTGCAAGCTACCTCCCCTTTGCGAAATCCGCTGTCATTTTCCTGGTGTTCGTTGTTGCTGCAACGAAGGCTCTGCTGGTGGCCCTGTACTACATGCACCTTAGATTTGAAAGTGGCCTGATCTACGCTATGGTGATCGTCCCGGTTGTGCTCGTCATCGCCCTGACGTTTTTACTTTTTCCTGACCTCGTCTTCCACCACTGAGGCCGCCTCCTTCGCGCGAGGTCCTCTTGGGAACCTCGATCCGTCAACGTTTCCGCAGCGACCAAGGGTCCATTCCCCGCAGGGGTCGGGCGAGCGACCCTGTCTGGCTCCACCGGTTCGCCCTGGTGACCGCGGGGGCTACCTTCGTGCTGATCCTCGTCGGCGGGCTGGTCACCAACACCGGCTCAGGCCTGGCGGTCCCGGACTGGCCGACGACCTTTGGGCACAACATGTTTCTCTACCCGTGGTCCAACATGGTGGGCGGGGTCTTCTACGAGCACAGTCATCGTCTTCTGGGGGCCGTGGTGGGCCTCCTGACCTTGGCCTTGGCCCTGATGCTGTGGGTGATGGAGCCCCGGCGGTGGATGCGGTGGCTGGGGGGCCTGGCCCTGGTGGCGGTGGTAGCCCAGGGAGTGCTAGGGGGCCTCCGCGTCGTCCTGCTCCGGGACACGCTGGCCATGATCCACGGGCCCCTCGCCCATGCCTTCTTCGCACTGACAGTGAGCTTAGCCCTGTTCACCTCCGGGGAGTGGAGCCGGACGCCGGAGCGGCTGGCGCCCCAAGATGCAGCCCATCTGGGGCGTCTCTGCCTCCTGACAACCGGCCTTCTTTATCTGCAGATAATTTTTGGCGCTCTGCTTACGCACATCGGGACCCACCTCGGTGCCCATCTGGCCTCGGCTGCCCTGATCTGCGTTCTCGTGCTCGTGGTGACGGTCCGGACCCTGCGGCGCCGCGTGGACCTGCCGCAACTGGTCCGTCCGGTCATCCTGCTGTGCGGGCTGTTGGTTGTCCAGCTCTTCCTGGGTTTGGGAGCCTATCTGGGCCGGTTCACCGGCGTGCCATTGCCGCTGGGTCAATTCAGCGCGCTGGCGTTTCCTGCCGCCCACCGGGTAAACGGAGGGCTGTTGCTGGTGACCAGCCTCGTGCTGACGTTGCGGGTGTATCGGCCAGGGATATGGCGGCGGGCCGGGGGTGGTTCGGCCTCGGTCGCACAGCGGGTGCCAGGATGAGGCCGCCGACGGGGACGTGGGCCGGGGAGCTGACCCGCATCCACAGATGGGCGGCAGCCGCCTGCCGGCGAGGCAGGGACTTCCTGGCCCTCACGAAGCCGCGGGTGGTTCTGATGGTGCTCGTCACGACCTCCGCCGGGTTCTATCTTGGCTCGTGGGGGGTGCCGGACTGGTTCCGGCTGCTCCAGACACTCATCGGTACGGCGCTTGCGGCTGGCGGAACCATCGCCCTGAACCAGTACCTTGAGCGCGACGTGGACGCGCGGATGGAGCGGACGCGGCTCCGGCCGTTGCCCAGCGGGCGGCTTCGGCCCACCGAGGGGCTGGCCTTCGGGGCGGCGATCACCGGCGGGGGACTCCTGTACCTCATGCTCACCGGGGGTCCGCTGAGCGCGCTTGTGACTGCCGTCACGGTCGGGAGCTATCTGTTCGCTTACACGCCGCTCAAGCGGAAGTCCCCGCTCAGCACCGTCGTGGGAGCGATTCCCGGGGCGCTGCCACCGATGATTGGCTGGGTGGCGGCTCGGGACGG
This sequence comes from candidate division NC10 bacterium RIFCSPLOWO2_12_FULL_66_18, assembly GCA_001771285.1. Classification (GTDB taxonomy): domain Bacteria; phylum Methylomirabilota; class Methylomirabilia; order Methylomirabilales; family 2-02-FULL-66-22; genus 2-02-FULL-66-22. Next base: position 20,140 of record METI01000202.1, on the reverse strand, counting down.
GTTCGGCCTGGAGGCCTGGGTCCTCTCTGCGATCTTGTTTTTCTGGCAGATCCCCCATTCGCTGGCGATCGCCAGCCTGTACCGGGACGACTATGCCCGGGCGAACATTCGGTTCCTTCCGGTCGTCGACCGGGACGGCAGGGGCACCGGGCGCCCGATCGTGAGCAACTGCTTTGCGTTGCTCATCGTGGGCCTCATGCCAACGCTCACCGGGGTTGCGGGATCGGTCTATTTCTTCGGGGCCCTCGCGCTCGGGGTCGCGTTCCTCGGGTGCGGGATCGACCTGGCGATCTCCCGTTCGGCGGGCGCCGCACGGCGCCTGTTGCTCGCTTCACTTGTGTACCTCCCGGTGCTCCTCACGCTGATGACCCTCGACAAGGTCCCCTCCTCGCCATGGTCGTGAGAGTTGGCGCGAGGATCAGCCCCCAGTCCCGTCACGGATTACGAAGAGGACCTCGCTGAGGCCCCCCGCGAGCTTCAGCCAGGATCTGCCCCCCTGATCGCCGCCGGGGCCATGGTCCTCAGACGAGCATTCGTTCTCGCCCACTCCCGCTGCCTGCAGCGCGCGTGACCAGCGCGGCGCCGGGTCCGGCGCACGGCGGCTCGCCGGTGGTCAGTTCCAATCCCGCTCGAAACACGCCACGACCTCCTCCAATACTAATAGGGAACCGTAGCCCCCCCCTGTGCCGCAGTCCTTGCATCTACCCCAGCGCATCACGCCCGGATTCAGCACGGAGGTTGGGGGCGCCTCGATTGGACCCGCACCTTCCAAGTGGAAGGGCACGGTGCCGACCAGCTTCCTTTCCCCGACCCTTGTGAAAGGGCGACCCAATCGGGAAATCACGATGAATCGTCTCATCTTTCAGCTGAATCGATGGCGCTCTTGGGCGTGTGTGCGCGCCGGTATTCCCGCCGGGAAAGACCTTGACGCGTGCGCCGCGTGTGTCTAGAGTAATTCGGCATTCATTCATCATTCCCCGGGAGGGAAAGGAGGCATCTTCATGGAGCTTGGGCTGAACGGGGCCACCACACTCAAGGCGGACCTGGCCACGGATATCGCGGTGGCGGGCAGGGCGGGATTCGACTTCGTCGAGATCTGGGCCGCCAAGCTATTGGGGTACTTGGAACGGGGCGGTGTTCCGGCGCTCCGACGAGATCTCAAGAGGGCAGGGGTCAAGGCGGCCACGCTGAATTCGGTGGAGCGGGTGACCTTCAATGACCCCTCGGGGCACATCCGGATGCAGGAGGATTTCCGGCGATTCTGCCGCGTGGCCGAGGCCGTAGGCTGCGAGACGGTGATTGTGGTGCCCAGCCCGCGACCGAAGGGCGTCTCGCTCACCGCCATCGAGCGGGAATCGGTCCGGGTCCTGCGGGAACTCTCGGGCATCGCCCGGCCCCACGGGGTCCGGCTGGCGTATGAATTCCTGGGGTTCGCCGACTGCACGGTGAACACGCTGGCGCAGTGTGCGGCGATCGTGGACAGGGTCGCCCGACCAAACGTCGGCCTGGTGCTGGACACGTTTCACTTCTTCGCCGGCGGGTCCCGTCTGGACTCGATCCGGCAAGTGGATCCCCGGAAGATCTTCATGGTCCACATCAACGACGTGGAACGGGCCCCCCGGCGGAAGATGCACGACGCCTTGCGCCTCTTCCCCGGAAAGGGGATCATCCCTCTGCCCGGCATTCTGCGCATGCTGAAGGCCATCGGCTACGCAGGGAAGGTCTCGGTGGAGATCTTCCGTCCGCAGTACTGGGACCGGCCCCCGCTCCAGGTAGCACGCGAAGCGCGGGCCACGGCGCTGGCAAGCCTCCGGGGGGCCGGCCTTTCCTGAGTGTCGGAGGCATCGCCGGCCTCGGACGTTCTCTGGACTGTCTCCTGGTCCTCCGGGAGGATTCGGCGTGAGATTTTCAATCTGCCTGGAAATGATCTACCCCGAGCTGAACTTTGCCGCCCGGGCCGCACGGATCCGCGAGGCGGGTTTCACGGCCGTGGAGTTCTGGGGGTGGGAGGGGAAGGACCTCACGGCCCTGCGGACGCTGCTGGGGCAGGCGTTCGCCGTGGCCACCTTCAGCGGGCAACGCAGGGGATCCCTGGTGGATCCGGAGGGGTGGGATGTCTACCGGGCGGAGGTTCAGGCCTCCATCCCCGTCGCCCGGAGCCTGGGGTGCGATCGGCTGATGCTCTTGACGCAGGAGGAGTTGCCGGATGGCTCCGCCCGCCCCGCCCCCCCGCATGTCACGCGGGCGGAGCAGCGCGCCAATGTCGTCGCAGGGCTCAAGGCCCTGGCACCGCTGGCGGAGCGGGAGAGGATGACGCTCCTGCTGGAGCCGTTGAACACCCGGGTGGACCACCCCGGCTACTTCCTGGACAGCGCCCGGGAAGGCTTCGCCATCGTGAAGGAGGTCGGAAGCCCCTGCGTCCGCCTCCTCTACGACATCTATCACATGGAGGTCATGGAACGGGGGAGCACGCGGATGCTGCTGCGCCACCTCCCCCTGGTGGGTCACATCCACATCGCGGATGTTCCCGGTCGGCACGAGCCCGGGACGGGAGCGCTGGACTTCATCGGTATTCTGCGGGCGCTGGGCGGGGCAGGGTATACGGGCGCGGTGGGATTCGAGTTCGCCCCCCGGGCGGGAACGGATGAAGCCCTGGCTCGAATCACCACCCTCCGTGCCCAGCTCCGATCGCACGGATGCGAGGTATCCTGAGCCCAAAATTTTTGATTGCGAATTTCCGATTGCCGAATTGAAAATCGCCAATCGAGGAATACGGGCAGTTCCTTTGCGTGCTCGCGTGCTTTGCGGTTGAACTGCACTGTTCCGGCTCGCCGTGCGGATTCAGCGTCTTTGGCGTGTTGCCTGGCAGATCTTCCGGATGTCTCGCCAATCATGGTGCGGCAGCAGTGTGCCTGTCCCGGCCGGCGCCGGTGCCGCGAGCGATTTCAACCTCTCGATTCGATCCCGTGTCTCCGGATGGGTAGACAAATACTTCAGCACGCTGGGCGAGGTGCGGTCGTTCCGGCCCAACACCTCGAAGAATGCGATCATCCCGGTGGGATCAATCCCTGCCTGGAGGAGCATCCGCATCCCCTCCGCGTCGGCTTCCTCCTCGTTCTGGCGGCTGTATTGTAGAGTCCCGAGGGTGCGGGCGGCTTCCAGCCCGTAGATCGTGGCGCCACTGGCGTCCCCGGTCAGGGCGGCGAGCAGAAGGCCGCTCGACGCGTGCTGGACGAGCGCCCGTGTGGCGTGGCGATGGAGGACATGCTGGAACTCGTGGGCCAGCACGCCGGCCAATTCTTCCGCCGTTCGGGTCCGTTCAAGCAATCCCCGGAAGATCACAATGTATCCGCCGGGCGCCGCAACGGCGTTCACGGCTGGATCGTTCACCACCATCACCCGGAACCTGTAGGGCTGCCTCGGGAGGGGGGCGGTCAGGGCCGTGCTGATCTCATCAATTACCCGTGTGCGAGCCGGATCCACGCATTGCTTCTTGGGCGGAGCCAGGTGTTCGACGACCGCCTGCCCGAGCCGTTCCTCCCACGAGACGGGAACGCGGGCGGCGACCAGCGATGCCAGGGCCGGGATGCCCCAGAGGAAAAACGCGGTCGTGATCCCGATCACGGCCAGAGCCGCCAGAGCCGTGAGCGTGACCCGCATCCTGCGGCGGGCGGGGTCGTGGAAACGCGTGGCCAGTTCCGGCGCCATCCGGCGCAGGCCACTGAGGAATCCCGCGTCCGAAACCAGGAGCGCCTCCGGGATCTCGCCACCCCGCTCCAGGCGTACTTGCTCCCCGGCGTAGAAGCCTTGGGTTTGGCGGATCTCCGTGTACGGCCACCAGAGCGCGACCCCCTGGTCCCTGGTGACCTGGAGGCCCTGCCGCATCACGCGGATGGTCGCCCGCTGACGCGCCGCGGTTCGGCCGTCCAAATAGTAGCCTTCCCAGTCCGTCTGCACTGACAGTTGACCCAGGCTAGCCGAGGTCCAGGCCAACGTCGAGGAAACCGGCCAGCGCGTCCCCGGTGGCGGATGCGGCCTGTGCCTCCTGCTGTATGCCCGCCAGACCCAGCGCGCCCTCCAGGGTCAGGTACTTGAAGGCGAAGCGCACGTTTCGAATCATGACCCATGGCCAGCCCAGGCCCAAGGTGACCATCAGCAGGAGCAAATTCCCCAGGGTCAACAGGAGGAGTCGTCCTCCCGTGACCGTGGATCGGAAACGGGAGCCGGCAAAGGAGGTGTGCTCCCAGAAGTAGCGCTGCTTCCTGGCCAGAAACCAGAACAGGTACAGACCCAGGGTGGGGAAAAACAGCACGATGGCCAGCAGAAAGCTGCCGAAAAGGTCCCGCCCGTTTCCGTCGAAGTGAAACTTCTCATTCCCAACGTAGGAGTGAGACACCAGGAAGCCATATCGCCGCGTCTCGAAAATAGGGTAGTAGAGGCCCAAGGTGATTCCGGTGAGGAGCGAGCCCACGACGAAGAGCTTGATGAAGTCCAACGTCCGTCCCCGGAACGAGAACCGGATCTCACGCCATGAGCTCCGGCTCAGCCGATAGCGGCGTGCGCCCACCATCGCAGAGGGGATAAGCACCATGACGATCGCATACGTGAGGACACCCGCAAGAAGCTTGATGGCGGGTCCGGGCAGGAGCTCTTGTATGATCCCCAAGAGAATCAAGGGGACGCCGAATACGAGCATCGCCTTGAGGAAGCCGATGAGCAGCTCCTTGCCCGTCCCGTGGTAGGCGAAACGGTCACCCTCGAATTCGGTCTGGCTCAGCAGATAGCGCCGGACCCTCACCTTGCCCCAGAAGTAATAGATCCCCAGGGTGATGACTGTCAGGAACATGTTGACGACGTGAATGCCGAAGAGGGAGCCTCCTGCGCCATGAAACGTGAGCCGGCGACTTTGCGCCGCCTCGCCTTCCAGCGGGGAACGCGTTGTCTCGGCCCTGGGCCGCGCCGACGGCCTGGGCGGGGGTGCTGGGCTCGTGACCGGCGCGCGCGCCGTGCTCGTGGGGGGCCGCGCCGGACCGCCGAGTGGCGCGCCGCAGGATTTGCAGCTTGGTCCGGCCAACTGCATCAATCCGCACTTGGGGCACTTCATGCCGAACGTCATCGGTCCGCCCTCCTCTGTGTCCTAGCCCACTCGGAGGCCATCTTGCCTGACATCAGGGATTTTGCCAAGGGGGAAGGGCCCGGGGACCAGTTGGGCAGCAGGCCACGGCAGGCGTGGTGAAACGGAACAAGTGGCCGCCCGTGACAAACATAAACACGAAGCCCATAGGAAGGGTTCCTCAGATCGGGCTCGTAGGCTGTCGAGCGATGAGAGACGCGAGACGCGGGCCACCGAAAACAGGACAGCCCTTCGGGGCCGGTTCCTCTCCGAAGGGCTGCGTGAAGCGATTCGCGCAGGCAGGCACCCAGGATGGCATAACCGGATGTCCCCGCTGGCCACCATACCACCTCCTCAAGCAGCGGAAGGGAAGGCCTCGAGGTCCGCGGATGCTATCCTTCGCGATGGCGGTGTCAACCCCACAGTCACCTCACCATCCCATCGCGACGGACGCCGTGAGGTCTATGCGACGCTCTATTCTTCCTCCACGTGGCCATCCCATTCGATCGTGATGCCGCGCTTGACAGACTGGGAGGCCGGGCAGCCCTTCTCATGGACCTCGATGGCCCGCAGGGCCTCCTCGCGCTTGCCCCTGGGGACCTTGACCTTGTAGTGGACCTTGATGCTCGTGACCAGGGGTTTGCCGTCCACGTTCTCGATGATCCCTTCGACTTCCGCCGACAGCCGATCCGGCTGGGTGGGGATCTTCCGCGCCGCCAGCGCCACGGCCAGCGTCCCCGTCATTCACCCCGCCACCGCGGCGATCATGTGGTCGAGAGTGGTGGGCAGGTCTTCCTCCGGCTCCACTCCGTAGAACTTCTTGACGCCGCCGTGGACCCCATACCGCACGGGCTCGGGAAAATTCTCGATGTAGGCCCGGCGCACCGGGCCCTTGTCCTTCACGATCCGGATCCGGGAGACGTGAATCAGCTCGGCCATCGCCGTCCTCCTCTCGGTGTGCAGGGATGCGGGGACTCTAGCGGAATTGGATCGGCCTGGCAATACCTGGCCGGTCGATCGTTCTGCTGTCATGCATTCGGGGCTCCCTCCAGGCGGGGAGGGTCGTGAGGAGGGGTGGGGCGAGGGGACCGCAGCGACGCCGGTGAGGGCTCGGGGAGCGCCCTGGAATTGCCTGGGGGCGAAGGAGATGTCGATAGAGGAGATCCCACCCGCCCCGTGTTCAGGGCATCCTGTGAACGCTACGCCAAGGGAGATTGACCACCCTTGGAGGGCTGGTAAAACGGGTTGGTGCCCCCTGCATGGTCGGTTGTGTCCACGATCTGGCGGATCTCGGGGACCGCCTCGCGGATCATCACCTCGATCCCCTGTTTCAGCGTCACGTCGGCCATCCCGCATCCCTGGCAGCCGCCGCCCAGGGCGATGTAGGCCACATCGTCCTTGACGTCGAGCAGCGTGACGTACCCGCCATGGCTGGCCACACCAGGATTGATCCGCGTATCAATCACCTGCTGCACGGCCTTTGCCTTGGGGTCAGTCCAGATGGAGCTTGGGTTGTCGATTCTGAACCCGCTCTGGGAGATGCCTTCCACGAAATCGATGGTCGAACCTTCGAGGTTAGGCGCGCTCTGCGAGTCGATGAACACCTGGAAACCACCGGCGTCCACCACAACGTCCTCGAGTCCCTTCTCTCCACTGCCAACAAATCGGAGATCGTATTGAAAACCACCGGGGCCTCGCCCGATGATGGCTACCCGCAACGCTGACCCCTGACGCCCCTGGGTCTCCAGGAGAGCCAGGATCTTCTTCTGTGCCGGATCGGTGATCGTCAACATCACTGTCCCTCCTTGGGACACAGCATCCTTGCCGGATCGGGTCCGGTGACAGGATCCCCGGGTTCCATCCCGGGATTGCCGTGCCCGTCAGCCCGCTGTCGCGATTCTCCTGTCTGCGCGGTGCCCCCGCTCAGCGGAGAGACTCTCCAGCTTTTCCTCAGGATCCTCCCGGTCGGGTGTGATCACGAATGTCAGCCGGCGATGGGCCTCGCGCAGGGCGGCTTCCACGCCTTCCGGGGACTCTCCGCGGGCGAAGATGAACCCCAGGTATCTCGCTCCCTCGGGCACGGGGACGACCTCCTGCCCGAGGGGGATGGTGATCCTGATTTCTTCGACCCCGGCAACGCTCTCGGCCACCGCCTCGCCCCGCACCTCACGGAGGATCCCGCCGTGCGGGATCGGGATCATCATCACGCCGGCGGCCTGTCTCTCCCGCTCGAAGGACTCGGCCTCGAGCCTCAGGGCATGTCGCAGGATCAGCTCTTCGAGTGAGATCCCGTCGCCGAAGCGCAGCGTCCGGGAGCACAGCCCACCGATGGACCGCGGGGCAATCTCGAGGACCCACGGCCCCTGGTCGTTCACGCGCAGTTCCGCGTGAATGGGACCATGCCAGAGGCCGAGCGCTTTCACGGCCTCTGCCGTGTGGGCGACGATCTTTTCCTGGGTCGCTGTGGGGAGACACGACGGGGTGACGTAAATCGTTTCCTCAAAGAACGGGCCGTTGAGGGGATCTGGCTTGTCGTAAATCGCCAGGACCCTGAGCCGCCCCTTCGAGAGGAGGCCCTCCACCGCCACCTCGACACCCGGGAGAAACGTCTCGACCAGGATCTCCCGGCCGAGTTCCCCGCCCTGGGCCGCCAGCTCGGGCCGGCGCAAGATGGCCACGATGCGGTGGAAGGCGGCAATGAATTGCTCGGAATTGTCGGCCCGGATGACACCGCGGCTGGCGGACAGGGACAGGGGCTTGAGGACGCACGGGAAGGGCACCGGGGGCGCGACATCCCCGGGATTCTCATCAGCGGAGATCCGCCGGAAGCGGGGCGTTGGGATGCCGGCCTCTGCCAGGACCTCCCGCATGCGATACTTGTTGCGTGCGGCCGACACCGCCTCGACGGAGTTGTACGGCAGTCCCAGCGCTGCCGAGGCCTCGGCTGCCAGGATCACTCCGTCATCATCCGCTGCAATCACCGCCTGGATGGGGTATTGCCCGGCGAACTCGGTGATCGTACGTGATCCCTCGTCGGATTCCAGGAAGTTGACCGTGAGGGTTCCTCCTGGATTCGCCGCGGCCAGAACCTGCGGGCAGTCGGACCCGACCACCACCGGGATATTGAGCCGCCTTGCCGCGTCGAGAAAGGCGCCGGCGCGATAGGTGGTGGTGGTCATGAGAAGCAGAAGGCGATCCATGCGTTCCGCCACCTGTCCTGTGGTGCGGGATGTCCTGTCTGGCGGCACGATACCTCCGGAAGGGTGATCCGTCAATGAGGGGTCCCGACCGCCCTGTGGTCCCACCGGACCCGGGCGGCCGGGAAGCGGTCAGGCCGCTCACCTGGCATGGGGTCAGTGGCCGGGTGGCATCCCAGGCGGGCGCTCCCGGCCCTCGCCAAGAGGGGATGGTCAGCGCCGGGAACTCGGCGATCTCCGCCTGAAGATCGCCTCGCGTCAGATGGCCTTGAGGATGCCGGCGAACTCGTCCCGGGTGTAGGCACGGAACGTCTCGGTCCGGACGTTCCCGAGCGACGCGTTTTCCAGCGTGAAGGCGCTCAAGGCCGCGTCGCTGGGGGCGTCGAAGGTGACCACGATGTCGTACGTGCCCATCGTCCAGTGGATGTCCCGGATCTTGACCTTGTGCTTTGCCGCGAGCTTCCGGATCCGATCGGCACGCTTGATGGAGTTCTTGACGTCTCGAATCCCCTGGTCCGTGAACGATACGAGTGCGATGTAGTGCGGCATCTGGCTCCTCCTTTCCATGAGGTTCCGGCTGTATCCGCCGCCGAATTACCACACTCCGATGATCACCGGGGGGCATTGCGGGGCGAGGATATCGAAAAACATCGGTCCGGTCAACAAGAGGAGCGCGCGCGCATTCTCAATCGGGTTGCCGCTGACCACCCGTCTGTCCACCCTCACTGGCTCTGCGTCGTTGGAGCACCCATCAGGGCTCCGGACACTCTACCCCGCTGCCGCCCAGTCTTTCGCGGACGGCGTTGATCCGGGTCCAGTAGTACCAGCCGAGTGTGTGTCCCACCCAGAAGGCCTTTTCCACCTGGATTGGTGTGAGCTCCTTCAGCGTGTCGTAGGTTGCCACCTCTGCCGCCACTACGTTTCCCGGGATGGGGGGTGCTCTTCTGTTTGTCAGCTTCGACCGGAACTCGTAGGATCGTAGCGTCGCCATTCCACTTTCTTGGGTGGCGCGAATTGGGAGGATCCTTTTTCCCTTGACCTGCTTGTATAGGAATCGGTGGAGGCTATCGTAGGAGATCCCCTGGCTTCTGGAAAGCAACTGCAGCAGTTCGACCTTCATGGGAAGGTCGTCAGATCGGCTCCGCCTGCTCGCATCGGAAATGATGCTGAGGTCGGGTTCATCAAAAGGCCTCCCTCCACCCTTGAGCCTTCGGAACTTGTCGAGCCCTTCCACGCCGAGGTTTTCCACAACCCCCCCGTCAACAAAGCGGCGTATGCGAGGGACTCCTGGCCCTCTGGCCGGCATCCAGCGAATTTTCTTGGGCTGGAATGCCCCAGGAAAGGCCCCGGACGCCGCCACCAGGTCGGCCAGAAGCGTGTGATCCAGTTCAGGATAATTCTGGTGACGGCCCTTGTAAAACACCTCTCGAGCGTGATCCGCATCTTCTTCGATGTCGGTGGCATTGATGAGGAGCAGGGGGGCGGGGGAGGTGTCCACCAGCCTCTTCGATTCGAAGAAGACATTTCGAAAGTGTCGAGCATAGGTATCTGCGCTGTTCCATTTGCCCCAGAACCAATCCAGGAAGACCCAGTGCATGGAAAGGAAATCATCGGGCAAGCCTGGTCGATTCTCCAGAAGTGTCTTCCGGAAAAGTGTCGGCGGGTATCCGAGGGCGTAGTAGGCTCCAATGATTGAGCCGCCGGAGACAGTGGAAAGGTAGCGGATGGGCACACAGCTTTCATCGAGCGCCTGAAGCAGGCCCGCGTGGATCGCGGCAGCACGATAGCCACCACCCGAGAGTGCGACGGCGATTATTATGGGTCGCCCCCCCGCCGTTCGCCAGCCCCTGTGCTTCGCCCATGTCTCCCGCTTGGCAAGCTCTTCACGTCGAGTTTGCTCCGATTGTCCGGATGCGGCTGAACCTGAAAGCCGGGGATTCAACCAAGAGGTGAAGGTCGCAAGGATCCAGGCTACGAGAACCGGAACAAGAGTGACCCCCACCGTGAACTGAAACCATGGCGTGGCCCGATGTGTGATTGCATAGCGGCTCATGGGGAGCGTCAAGATCTCCAGGACGACCAGAATCGAGCAGAAGACCAGACCGGGCCAGAAGGACTCTTTCCAGTTGACCCTGATGGCGATCGCCCAACCGACCAGGAGTATCGCAACGAACGTCAACCAGATGCCTGCCTTCATGTGCCAGAGGAGGCAGCTTCCAGGCGGGAGAGGGTCGGGGGTTGACGCTTCTCGCCACATCAAGTAACCCAACCCAGCACAGAGACCGGAGAAAACGCCGACCCCCGTCGCGCCCATCCACGGGGACAGGCCAAGCTTCCACCACACCCCGATGAATCCCAGGAGCACTGCACATTGGAGGAGCCAGATGAGCTTGACCCGGCCCTTATCCAGGTTGGGGGTAAACTCTGGGGGTCCGGGCGGGAATTGAGATGGCTTCACATTGTCGAGGCCCGGTGGTGGCTCGATCCGCTGTATCTTTAGATTAACCATCGGTAGATACCTCATTCATCTGGGGACCAGTCGCAGCGAGCTGAAGAGGTATCGGCAGGGGTGAGGATGCTGTGAACCTCCTGTGAGCATCCTGCCCTCATTGTCCTCGTAGCAAATTCGAAGCAGACATCATTATCGAGTTCGCAGGTACTTGATTCTCAAAGGGGGCTAATCGACTTCCAGGGAGGACTAGTGTCTCGCCACCCTCACACAGGCGCGGGAACTTGTCCGCCGAGAGATGGTACCCCGCCGCCTCCCTGGCAGGCTGTACCAAGGGGAAACTGGCAAACCACTCCGACAAAATCAAGCTCTTTGCTGAGAGTGGGTGTCCGGTAGCAATTCATCTCCCTGGCAGCAGCCGGATCAGGGACGGAACCAATGTGGGTGCAGAGTTCGGCGAGGAACGCCAGCGGGTCGAAGAAGGCCCGGAAGTTGGCGCGGTGGCGGGGGTGGATGGCTTCTCTGTGGAGTAAATCTATCCAAAACGCAGTTTGATTGCAGGCACAATTTATGAGGGAGTGGCATTTCAGAACGAGGCGGGGGTCCTCCTCTGGGACTTCGTCAGGAAGACCCCCACACACGCTGAGAAAAACGTTAGGGTTGGGCTTCGTTACGGCACGGTGAATCCTGTGAAGATCCTCGGATCACGGCCGGAACCAGTAGGGCAAGAGGGAATGGGAGGGAAGGCACAAGCCCCACTGTTATCTGAATCTCGCAGGAGTATCACACCGGAAGCGTACGTGCTCAGTGGTAACGGGATATTGACGCTGCCGTCGCCATTGGCGTCGGTGCTAAGGAGGCCCACAACATCGAATTGGCCTCCCACTGACGAGATCATGACAACTTCATAGGTGTCATTGGGAAAGGCACCGTCAACCTTTACTTTAAGTATGTTGGTGGCAGAGACCACTGCGCTGCCGTCTGTTAGTGGCTCCGGGTTGACGGTAACGACGTAAAGGTTGCCACATACATCAAAAGGAGCGTTCGGGCAAGGCAGGAGCTCTGATTTAAAAGGTGGTGGTCCTGCGCTGTGGGCAGGGGATGTAACCAGGGATATCGCAAGGAACGTGATGAAAATCAACGGCCACATCATCCTTTTCATGACAGACCTCCTCTCTGCATCCTTCGTTCATTCCCTGCTGATCGGGGTTAGCCCCGAGGGCGGCGCGATGCAGGGACCCGCGCCAGGGCACGGCTGCTGCCCCCTCCGCTTCCGGAAGCGGGGCGGTGACGATGCGGGGGAGCGGCTCCATCCGGGTCCAGGCGGCGATGAGTTTAGGGCTATGCCAGCGCGGGTCACGGAGGAACCCGTCTCAAAGCCGAGTAGCCGGAGCGTGACCAGCATGGCCAAGTTGGTGGCGAGAGCCCGCCGGGCTAGCCCACTGAGGAGGACCTGCCACGCACTCGTGGGCTTCCAGGCTGCTCAAGGGACAGGCGGGTAAAAACACGACGGCCCTTCGGAGTGACGGATCTCCGAAGGGCCGCATACTTCTGTTCCCACACACGGCAATCCTGTGGGCCGAGAGCGCATCTCTTCGCGGGCCACCATGGCGCTGTCCCCCCCAAGCAGCGGTAGGGAAGCGGTCGAGGCGGGCGGATGATATGAGCAAGCCAATGCTGGTGTCAAGGAAAAAAGCGGACCAATCTTATCTTCAATGGGTATATGTGGGCGGCGGAAAGGGAGGACGCGAAAACCATGGAAGTTCAAAGGCTGGGACGCCAGACGGGCGAAAACTGGTGGATCCCTGCGGAAGAAATAGACTTTCCGTAAGTTAAACGAGTCACTCTCGTAGCGCCACCTCGCTTCCCGTTTTTCAGCCACTCAAAATGGGTGCACTGCCTCATAGAAATGATGCACATGCATCATTTACTATGGAACCCATCCCCGTTAATTTTCCTGCACATTTGTTTCCTACGGGGAAACACCTCAACGGTCGGGCGCATGCGGGGAGGGGGCATGGCTAGGATCGCAGTCATTCCCGGCGACGGGATCGGCCCGGACGTCATTGCCGAGGGCATCAAGGTCCTGGAGACCGTGGGCCGCGTGACCGGGGCCCGCCTCGACCTCATCCATTTCGATCTCGGCGCCGAGCGCTATCTCCGCACCGGCGAGACCCTTCCGCAGTCCATCTTCGAAGACCTCCGCGACAACTACGATGCCATCTACCTGGGCGCGCTGGGGGACCCGCGTGTCCCGGACATGAAGCACGCCGCCGACATCCTCCTCGGCCTGCGCTTCCGCCTCGACCTCTACGTGAACATGCGGCCGGTGAAGCTCCTCGACCGACGGCTCTGCCCGCTGAAAGACCGATCGGAGGCCGACGTGGACATGGTGGTGTTTCGCGAGAACACCGAGGGTCTCTACGTGGGCATGGGAGGATTCTTCAAGAAGGGGACGGCGGACGAAGTGGCCGTTCAGGAGGACGTCAATACCCGCAAGGGCGTGGAACGGATCATCGAATACGCCTTCCGGTTCGCGCGCGAGACCGGACGCACCAAGGTGACCATGAGCGACAAGGCCAACGTCCTGACCTACGGGCACGACCTGTGGCAGCGGGTTTTCCGCGAGGTCGCGGCGCGCTACCCCGGGATCGAGGCGGAGCACCTGTACGTGGACGCCCTGGCCATGCAACTGGTGCGGGCGCCGCAGCGTTTCCAGGTGATCGTGACCTGCAACATGTTCGGCGATATCGTGACCGATCTGGGGGCCGCCCTGCAGGGGGGGCTGGGGATGGCCGCCTCCGGAAATCTGAATCCGGAGCGGACCCCATTGTTCGAGCCGGTCCACGGCTCCGCCCCCAAGTATGCGGGGAAGGATGTCGCCAATCCCATGGGTGCGGTCCTCACCGCCGGGATGATGCTCGACTCCCTGGGCCTCCGGCGGGAGGCCGCGTTGATTGACGCCGCCGTCCGCGAGGCGGTTCGGCAGGACAGGACGACGAACGATCTGGGTGGTAGCCTTGGGACCAAAGCGGTGGGCGATTTCCTCTGTCAGGGCATTGAGAGGACATGAGCCGCCTAACACAACCACAGCAACCGCAGATGAACGCAGATGGTTCCGGCAATTCCCTCCTGTGGAATCTGCGTAATCTGCGAAATCTGCGGTTAACGGAAGCCATGGCGGTCTTGGCGCCTTGGCGGTTAACTGAAAGGTTTGCTGCATGAAGGCGACGGCCGAGATGAGCGCATGGATGCAGGAGGTGCGCCTGGGTCCCCGTATCCGCGAGCTCCGACAGCAGCGGGGAATGACGCTGCGACATCTGGCCGACAAGTCCGGGCTCTCCACGGCCCTCCTGTCCAAAGTAGAAAACAACGCGGTCTCCCCGACGATCCCGACCCTGTGGAAGATCTGCGAGGGGCTGGGCGTTCGGGTGGGCTACTTCTTCCAGGACGGCGGGCAGGAGATCCGGGACTACGTCGTGACCCGCAAGGACAAGCGGCCAGTGGTCTTCCGCGAGGGGTCCAAGCACGGCTACCTGTACGAGTCACTGGCCTACGGGAAGCTGGACCACGCCATGGAGCCCTTCGTGGTCACGGTGGCTCCGGGAGAGCGGCGGGGCGGTAAGCTCTTCAGCCACGCCGGCGACGAGCTGGTCTATGTCCTGGAAGGTCGGGTGGAGTTTCTCCTGGGGGAGTTGAGCTTCGTCCTGGACGAGGGGGACAGCGCGTACTTCAACTCGGAGCGCCCCCACCGGCTTCAGGCGCTGGATGGGCGTGAGGCCCGGACGCTTCAAGTCGTCTACTACCGGTAGGCGGGAGGCGTAAGGGGTGAGGGGAAGAAACGAAGGTTTTCCGCCTCACGCCTGACCCCTGACGCCTCACGAGAGGGTAGGTAAGATGGGCATGACGATCGCGGAGAAAATCTTGGCAGCGCACGCCGGCGTCCCCGTCGTGCGGCCCGGCGAACTCTACTTTGCCGGTCTGGACCTGGTGATGGGAACCGATGTCACCACGGCCCTCTCGGCCGAGGTGTTCGCACAGATGGGCGCCCAGCGGGTCTTCGACCCGGACAAAGTCGCCCTGGTCAACGACCACTTCGTCCCGGCCAAGGACATCGCGGCCGCCACGCTGGCCCAGACCATGCGGCGCTTTGCGGAGCGCTACGGCATCCGCCACTATTATGAACTGGGGAGTTCAGGGATCTGCCACACGCTTGTTCCTGACGAGGGATTGGTTTCCCCTGGCGACCTGGTCGTCGGTGCCGACTCGCACACGTGCACTTACGGGGCGGTGGGGGCCTTCGCCACCGGGATCGGTAGCACGGACATGGCGGCCGCCTGGGCGCTGGGCGAGAGCTGGTTCCGGGTGCCGGAAACGTTCCGGGTCATCTTCCGAGGCCGCCTCCCCGAGTGGGTGGGAGGCAAGGATCTCATCCTGCGGGTGGTGGGGGATCTCGGAGAGGACGGCGCCCGCTATAAGGCGCTGGAGTTTGTCGGAGACACGATCGAGACATTGCCGATGGCCGGTCGGTTCACGGTCTGCAACATGGCCATCGAGGCGGGTGCCAAGACCGGGATCATCGCGGCCGATGACGCCACGCGCGAATATCTCAAGGGGCGTGCGACCCGGCACGGCGTATATCACCGCCCCGACCCGGATGCCCGGTATGCTCGAACGCTGGAGTACGACGTGAGCGGCCTGGAACCGATGGTCGCCTGTCCCTACTCACCCGCCAATGTCAAACCCATCAGCCAGGTAGAGGCCCTTCCGATCGACCAGGTGGTTCTCGGGTCATGCACCAACGGCCGGGTAGAGGATTTCAGGATCGCGGCGACCATCCTGAAGTCGCGCGGCGTCCACCCCAAGCTGCGGCTGATCGCCATCCCCGGAAGCCAGGCCGTCTTTCGACAACTGCTGTACGAGGGGATCGTTGCGGTTCTGGCCGAGGCAGGGGCGACGATCAGTCCGCCGACCTGCGGGCCGTGCATCGGCGGCCACATGGGCGTCCTGGGGCCGGGCGAGCGCGGGCTCTTCACCACCAACCGGAACTTCAAGGGCAGAAACGGCCACCCGACATCCGAGGTGTATCTGAGCGGCCCGGCGGTCGCGGCGGCGACGGCGGCGACGGGGAAGATCACGGATCCTCGGACGCTGATGGGATAGTACGAAGGCGTTCGGCTGTTCGGGCGGTCGGCTGTTCGGCAGTTCCCGAACGCCCGAACCACCGAACCCCCGAACGACCGAACGGTTTTGAGAACCCGGAGTGTAACGTCATGGCGAGTCCAGTGTTCAGGGGCAAGGCGATCACATACGGGGACGACGTGAACACCGACGTCATCATCCCCGCGCGATACTGCACGAGCTTCCGCGCGGAGGAATTGGCCCTGCACTGTATGGAGGATCTGGATCCCGAGTTTCTGAAGAAACGGCGACCGGGTGATCTCATCGTGGCCGGTAATAACTTCGGGTGCGGGAGCTCCCGGGAGAACGCGCCGCTGGCCATCATGGGGGCGGGGATCGCCTGTGTCATCGCCAAATCATTCGCCCGGATTTTTTACCGCAACAGCATCAACATCGGATTGCCTATTCTGGAGTCGCCGGAGGCGGCACAGGCCATCGCGGAGGGCCACGAAATAGAGGTGGACCTCGGGGCGGGCCGAATCCGCAACCTGACGACCGGCGCCTCGTTCACCGCCCACCCGTTTCCCGAGGGGATTCGGGCCATCATGGCCGCCGGGGGAATGGTGGGCTTTGTCCGGGCCCGCCTGGGGGTGGATGCTCCAGCCCAGCCAGGCAGAGAGAGGAAACGGTCCCAGGGGTAGCATCAGGACGGACGCCGTCCGGTGACCACCCACGGACCCGCGAGCCGGAGGGGCAGCCATGGAACTGGATGAGAAACACATGCTGTATGACTGGAACACCCTGGGTGCCGACATCAAGCCCCTGAGACGGCGGGTGGAGTTCGACGATGAGACCCTGCGGGACGGGTTGCAGAATCCCTCCGTCGTGGATCCCCACATCGAGGACAAGAAGCGCATCCTGCACCTGATGAATGACCTGGGGATCCAGGCGGCGGACATCGGCCTCCCCGGGGCAGGCCCGAGGGCGGTGGAGGACGTCATCGCGCTGGCACAGGAGATCGTGAGCGCGAAGCTCGCCATTCGTCCGAACTGCGCCGCCCGGACGCATAAGAACGACATCACTCCCATCATCGAGATTTCCAACAAGGTCGGTATTCCCATCGAGGCCTGCACCTTCCTGGGCTCCAGCCCGATCCGACAATACGTGGAGGACTGGGACATTGACCGGATGCTCCGACTGACGGAGGAGGCGGTGGACTTCGCCGTCAAGGGTGGCCTGCCGGTCATGATGGTGACGGAGGACACGACCCGGGCTCATCCAGAGGACCTCCGCAGGATCTACACGATTGCCATCAACTACGGCGCCAAGCGGATCTGCCTGGCCGATACGGTCGGCCACGTGACCCCCTATGGGGTGAAGCATCTGATGCGGTTCATCAAGGAGATGCTCCGGGAGATCGGCGCCCAGGACGTCAAGGTGGACTGGCATGGGCACCGGGATCGGGGACTGGCCGTCATCAATTCCCTGGTGGCCATCGAGGAAGGGGCGGACCGGATCCACGGGACGGCCTTCGGCATCGGCGAGCGGTGCGGGAATGCGCCGATGGAGGTCCTCCTGGTCAACTGCAAGCTCATGGGCTACATCGAGCAGGATCTGGCGAAGCTGAACGAGTATTGCCGGTTCGTCTCCCGGGTGTGCTACCTGCCCATCGCGCCCAACTACATGATCGTGGGCCGGGATGCGTTCCGGACCGCGACCGGAGTACACGCGGCGGCCATCATCAAGGCGGAGAAGAAGGGGCACGCGTGGCTGGCCGATCGGGTCTACTCCGGGGTGCCCGCCAGCCTGGTGGGCCGTGATCAGGTGATCGAGATCGGGCCCATGAGCGGCGAATCGAATGTGATCTACTGGCTCACCAAGCGAGGAATCGAGCCGACCCGTGAGCTGGTGGAGAAGATCTTTCGGGCGGCGAAGCAGGCCCACCGCGTGTTCACGGACGAGGAGATTCTCGAGTTGATCCACGGGGAACCGGCGTACGGGATGGCCTTCGACGGCCACTAGAAGCGAACCAATGCAACCACAGATGAACACAGATAAACACAGATCGGGTTTCTCAAAGGGCCAGAACCAAACTGATCTATATCTGCGTCCATCTGTGTGTATCTGTGGTTATATATCTGAGTCGTTGAGTCTGCCCGATGGATTTTGAGTACAGCGACGAAGAGCGGATGGTGCAGGAACTGGCGCGGCGGCTGGCCCGGGACAAGATCGCGCCCCGGGCCGCCGAGATTGACGAGCGAGAGGAGTTCCCGCACGACCTGGTCCAGCTTCTCGCGGCGCATGGGCTCTTCGGCCTGGTGGTCCCGGAGACATTGGGGGGCAGCGGCGCCGGCGCGATCGCGTTCCTGCTGGCGGTCGAGGAGATCGCCAGGGCCTGCGCCGCCACAGCCACGATCTTCGCCGGCCAGTACCTGGGGATGTACCCGATCCTGCTGGCCGGCACCGAGGAGCAGAAGCAGCGCTTTCTCCCGCCCCTGGCGCGAGGGGACCGGCTGGCCGCTTTCGCGCTCACGGAGCCCGAGGCGGGAAGCGACGTGGTTGCCCTTCGAACCACGGCGCGTCGGGACGGGGATGCCTATGTCCTCACGGGCGCCAAGCATTTCATCACCTCTGGCGACGTGGCAGGGGTTCTGACGGTCTTCGTGGTCACGGACCCGTCCCAGGGCAACCGGGGCCTCAGCGCCTTCGTGGTGGAGCAGGGAACACCGGGCTTCCGGGTGGCGCGAATCGAGAAGAAGATGGGTATCCGGGGATCCACGACGGCGGCGCTGGAATTCCAGGATTGTCGGGTCCCTGTGGCGAATCGCCTGGGCGAGGAAGGCCAGGGGTTCAAGATCGCCATGCAGGTGCTGGACCGGGCCCGGCCGAGCGTGGCGGCCATCGCCGTCGGGATCGCTCAGGCAGCCCTCGATCATTCCCTGGAGTACGCCCAGACCCGGAAGCAGTTCGGGCAGGCCATTGCGAATTTCCAGGCGATCCAGTTCATGCTGGCCGACATGGCCATGGAGATCCACCTGGCGCGCCTGTCATATCTGTATGCGGGACACCTGATCCGCTGCGGCGCCCCCCGATACACCCTGCCGGCCGCGGTTGCCAAGTGTTATGCCTCGGAAGTGGCGATGCGGGCGACGACCAACGCGGTGCAGATATTCGGCGGCTACGGCTACATCCGGGACTATCCGGTGGAGCGGTTGATGCGGGACGCCAAGATCACCCAGATTTACGAGGGGACCAGCGAGATCCAGCGAATCGTAATCGCCAACCAACTACTGAAGGGCCAGGCGTAAGAACCTCACCATAATCCGCAGATTTCGCAGATTACGCAGATTCATTCCGGAGTTTCTTCCCGTTTGAAATCTGTGAAATCTGTGAAATCTGCGGTTAAAGAGGAATCCGGAATGACCAGACACCATGGCATGACCGCACCGGCGACCACGGGGCGGGTGTTGATGTCGGGAAACGAGGCGGTGGCCCGCGGGGCCTGGGAGGCCGGCGTCACCGTCGCCTCTAGCTATCCCGGGACGCCGGCGACGGAGATCCTCGAGGCGTTCGCACGCTATCCGGACGTCTATGCCGAATGGGCCCCCAACGAGAAGGTCGCCTTCGAGGTCGCCATGGGTGCCTCCCTGGCCGGTACGCGATCCCTGGTCTCCATGAAGCACGTCGGGCTGAACGTGGCCGCCGATCCGCTGATGACCGGCTCGTACATCGGGGTGCGGGGCGGATTCCTGATCGCGGTTTCCGATGACGTCGGCATGGGGAGCTCGCAGAATGCCCAGGACACCCGGTACTTCGCTCGTTTCGCCAAGGTGCCGCTTTTCGAGCCGAGTGACAGCCAGGAAGCCAAGGCCTTCGTCAGCGAGGCGCTCCGCCTCAGCGAACAGATGGACACCCCGGTGATCATGCGCCTGACGATGCGCATCAGCCACGTGAAGGGATTGGTGGAGCTGGGAGAGCGGCCGGCCCCGCCGTTCCTGGGCTTTTCCAAGGATCCGGCCAAGTACGTGATCCTGCCGGCGCACGCGCGCAAGAAGCACCCGAAGGTTCTTCAACGGATGAAAGATCTGGCTGAGATGGCGAATGAGAGTCCGCTGAACGCCATCGAGTGGGGCGATCGGGAGATCGGCATCATTGCCAGCGGTCCCGCCTACGTCTATGCGCGCGAAGCGTTCCCGGATGCTTCCTTCCTCAAGCTCGGCTTCTCGTTCCCACTGGCTGAGGGGCTCATCCGGGAGTTTG
>METI01000201.1:5808-24085 GCA_001771285.1 candidate division NC10 bacterium RIFCSPLOWO2_12_FULL_66_18 | reverse complement strand
TGCCGGCAAGACGGCCGTTGTGGTGAACGTGATGGTCCGGGGCTCGGTGGAGGTCGGCGGAACACGGGCGGAGACCTTCGGCCTCAACGTGCATGTGCAGGACGAGTAACGTTTCCGGTGGCGCAACGGGTCGGGACCCCCCGCTTCAGAGGGCTGAGAATATGCGCCGACCGACAACCGAACGGCGCACTCGGAGCCGGCGACTGGGGCGCCCCCTCTAGCTTGCCTTCCTGCGGGCCACGGCCCATCTGCGCATTCCAGAGAAGGTTTCGCTGGTCACCCTGGCGGTGCTCATCGGGGTGGTGACCGGGTTGGCTTTCATCGGGTTCCTTCGGCTGCTGCAACTGATCACCTGGTTGAGCCTCGATGGCGGCCGGCGGGTTCTTGGCTTCCAGGGACCATACTACGTCATCCTCCTGCCAGCCGTCGGCGGGCTGCTAGTCGGCGCCCTCGTCTCCCGGTTCGCGCAGGAGGCCAGGGGTAGCGGGGTCCCGCAGATCATGAGGACCATACTCCTTCGAGGAGGACGAATGAGGGGCCGGGTGGCCCCAGCGAAACTGTTGGCCTCGGCCATCACGGTGGGCTCGGGGGGTTCCGCCGGAACCGTGGGGTCCATGGTCCAGATCGGGGCCGGGCTCGGTTCGGTTGTGGGACAGGTCCTGTAAAGCATCGGACACCCGCATTCGGACGTTCGTGGCCTGTGGGGCGGCAGGCAGCTTGGCGGCGACCCTGGATGCCCCCATCGCTGGGGCCATCTTCGCCCTGGTTTTCCTGGCCGCGGTCAGTTCTTCCGTAATCTCCCGCGCCGTGCTGGGGAACTTCCCTTCCTTCGGGATCCCCTCATACGATCTGATCAGCGAGAGGAAGTCGCTCTTTTATGCGGGCCTGGGAGCGCTGGCGGCCGGCGGCGCCACAGCTTTCGTCCGAATCCTGTACGCTCTCTGGAGGACCGCTTCACCGGCTGGCAATGTCCAGAGGCTTTGAAGCCGGTGGTAGGCGGGCTCCTAGTGGTGGTACTGGGCTACGCCCTCCCCCAAGTCTATGGTACAGGTTTTCACGTCATGGAGGCTGCCTTGGAGGTCCGCCTTCCCATTTTCCTCTTGGTGCTCCTGGGGCCGGCCAAGATCCTGGGGACGTCCCTGACCCTCGGCTCCGGCGGCGTCTTCGCCCCCAGCCTCTTCATCGGGAGCATGATCGGGGGGCTTGGGGGACGCTAGTCCACCATCTCTTTCTCAGCTTGACCGCGTTATCCGCGGCCTACGCCTTGGCGGGAATGGGTGCGACCTTCGGTGCAGCCGCTCAGGCGCCCCTTACGGGGATCCTGTTGCTGTTCGAGATGACCAATGATTGCCGCATCATCCTGCCCCTCATGCTGGCGACGATCCTGAGTACGCTCCTCTACAGAGCTGTGAATCGGGAGCCCTTCTACACCCTGAGGCTCAAGCGCCTCGGGCTAACCTTCGCCGCCGGGCACGACCTGGACATCTTGGCTTCGACGCGGGTTGCCTCCGCCATGACACACCGGCTACTCTGGGTACGTCCGGACATGCGGATTCGGGATTTCCGGCGTGAGCTGGAGCGACAGCAGCACGAGTGGTTCCCGGTGGAGGACGGAGACGGGACACTCGTCGGAATCATCACCGCGCAGGATGCGGCCCGCGCTTTGGACCATGGCGAAGAGGATGCGGTCATGGCGAAGTACATGACGCAAGACATCGTGTCAGTGACTCCCCTGGACAGCCTGCACGAGGTGGTCCGACGCTTCGGCGTGCGGGACCTGGGCCACCTTCCAGTGGTGGAGCCGGGGAACCCGCGCAAGCTCGTGGGGATTATCTCAAGGCTCCACCTGTTGCGGGCGTACAATCGCGAACTGCTGCGCAGGCGAACACGGTAGGTCCGCAGAAGGCGGAAGGCGGCGGGGCCGAAGCGAAACTTGGAAACGGGCATAGTGGGCAGGCGGGCGAGAGACACACGCCGTGAGCGGGGCTGGGAGACCGGCGGGAGGCCTCAGTGGGGGAACCGCAGCCCGTATACTGCCTACGGCGGGGCACCGTACCAGCGGCGGGACAGGGAAGTCAAGGGGGATTGGGGGCCAGGGGACGTTTTGGTTCCGTGCCAGGGGATGTCTCCGGGCACACCTCAGCCCTCCTGCTCCCTCGAGGTGGTGGCAGGCGAGGGGCCTACGCCGGGCTCGGCCAGGCGAGATCGTCGTAGTGCCACTACGCTGGAGGCAAGAAAACTGATCCTACGGATACCCAAACCAGGAGGGCAGGGGGGATCAATGCGGGGTGCATGGGGGACACGAGCCGGATCACCATGATCGCGGGAAGGCAACGGAGTCTTTTTCGACTTCACCATGCGCCAGCGGTAGCAATAAGTAAACGGTCGCCTTTCCTGATTTCGAGAAGAAGGATAACAGAAGCGCTAATGCCTCGGGACGAGTCCCAATTACGGAACGTACGAATCCACTCCGACCCGCGGGATGAACCATCTGTAATTGACGGCACTCTCGAAATACAGGGCGTCGGCGAAGACGTGGTTTGTGGTCCGACAGCCGATCTGCACCCACACGGGGGGAGTGCCCCTTCGGAAGACGCGATCCGAGATGAACTCTACATAGACGGGTTCTCCCGTGGACATGCCGAACTCGCCGGCCGTTTGGGTACTGTCAGGTAGGAGTTGCTGGATTGTGAAAACGCCCGGTGGCAGCTCTGACTCCTCTCCAGCGTCACCATAGGCCTCGATATAATCGTGGACCTCCAGGGCGCGATCCACCTCCTCGGTAGGGTATGTCTCTGAAATATACAGGGTTATTTCGGCCGTTTGTCTCACCCTCAGATCGGACGGACCTGTGACATCGGTCCACAAGAGCGTGTGGCTGGATTGGAGGGGCACCGTGTTCACATAGAATATCAGGGGAGCGTTTTTCTCAGGAGTATAGTAAAAGCCTACTGAGCAGTAACCGAGCTGTCGGAATTCTAAACCCAAGCCTGCATAGTCGGATATGACGTTCCGATTGATCAACTCGCCCAATCCGGGATCTGCGCTAAACGGCAGTTCAGAAGTCTGGCCAGGATCTGCCGCATGATATACGATCCCGGCATAGGCGGGGGGGGCGGAATACCACTTCCACCAAAACCAGCTCCAATGCCACCCCTGGAAGGGTCTAGCTTCATTCGGACCATACCAGGTCGGCGGATTAGACCGGCGCTCGCGGACCGCACGAGGAAGTTCTTCGGGGCGAAGCAGCCTCCCGCGCTTGCCGTTCCGAGCGGCAGCCGGGGTGCCCAATGTTTCGAGCCGAGTGGCCGTGCGATTCCTCAGTGCGTGGAGTTGGCGCAGGTTTACTCCCATCTTCTTGAGAAGCTCCCACGAGTGCTTATAGCGCTCCCTGCGATAGCGTCTTAATTGCTCGCTCGCTTCCGCCGATCGCTTCGCGGAAACCCACTGCCGAAGCTGCGCCTCCCGCTCTCTCTCCAAATGGGACCGGTATTCTTGAAATCGCTTTGCTCCCATCAACCCCTTGACCTGGTTCGCATGCTCCTCCACTATCCGTTCCGCCTTTGCGGCCTCTTTCCCCAGTCGCTTTATGTAGGACTGTTCACCCGCGGTCAAGCGCTCTAGAGCGGCTAGGCGCTTCTCAAAGGGCACTTCGGGGTGTGGCGGGACATAGTATCCTGACCTGTAATCGAAGGGCATGACATTCCTCCAAATGAGGTCACCAATTTGCGGCGGCAGCCTCGTCCCTCCCCGCTGAATGGAATCGAAAGGAAATCAGCCGGATGGCTGGCGAGGAGGCGTCAGGACCTGTCTCTCGGTAGGATGCGCGCCGAGAAGCGCATTCTCCTCTGTCAGCAGGCAGACCGAAGCCCCTTCCGTCGGGACAGGGGGGAAAGGGCTGCCCAAAAGGAACTTGAAAACCCGCAGGTGGGGGCCGGAAAACGGCCGGCCACTGGGGCCCGGAGGCTGGCTCAGGGCCTCTCCAGGGAAAGCGGAGCCCAAATCCTGCCCACGGCGGGGCACCGTACCAGCGGGACCCACAGGCAGTCAAGGTAAATTTCGGCCCGGGAGGCATCCTGGCCCAATGCCAGGGGGTCCTTCAGACAGGCGTCGGCCGCCCAGGCCCGTCGGCAAGGTGGCGGGCGGATGGATGCCCTTCGACCAGCCATACCGCCCATCCCGCTTTATCCTTAAGGCATTTCCCTACAGTCGTCGCTTCGAACCCAGATGGGAACCCCTCACATCAGGAACTTGGAAAGCGCCGGTGGGCCGAATCAGGGGGGCAGGGGGTTCGCCCTGAGCTTCTCAAGCGGTCCGGTTCACGGCCGTTGCGTTAGTGGGACATGTCCACGTCCTACCCACGGCTGGCGCTGTCCAAGCAGATAAGTACCCCACGTTTCCGCTTTCGTTTTTCAACCGGCAGGTCGCGCGACCGCCGCGGGGAAACGCCAGCGTCACCCGATTGACGAGGGCAAACGACGGCACCTCGCCGCGATCACGCGGTTCGACCATGACGGCTCCCGCGCGTGGTTCCTTCGCGCGGGACTACGAGGACTTGGCGCGCTTCGTGCTGCTTCGCCTTGTCAGCGGGACTGTCAAGCGCGCGTCACCGACCGCGAGGGCGAGCTTCGGCTTGCGCGCCCGCCGCGACCAGGCGACCCGGAGGGTGTAGGAGCCGTCGAGGTTGTCCACCACGCCGACGACCTGCCCTCCGGGGACGGCGCCGCCAATGGCACGCCCGAGGCCAGGGCCGAGGGTCCGCCCGCGGCTGTCGCGCGGGACGACGGTGATCACCGCCGCGTTTACCCCCGCAGACGCCACCGTCGCCTTGGTCTTGCCGCGATCGGCCTTGCGGCCCACCCAGTGTGTGAACGTCGTGTAGCGCTGGAAGGTACCCCCGCACGCCTGGCCGACGGCCTCCAGCTCGAACTGGTAGGCGCCCTCGACGAGGGGGGGCGCCAGCTCCAGCACGAACAGCCCCTTCCCCTCGGGCTTGAGCGTGTGCTTCGTCGTGCGGGTGGGAATGACACGCTTGCCCGTGGCGCTGAGGGTCTTGATCACGCGGTCCAGAAGGTCAACCCCGCTCCTGTCGTCGACCGGCTTTCCCCCGAGGGTCTTGAGGACTGACTTCACGAGCGCGGGAGTGAGGAGGTCGGCGAGGGTCTTGGTCGGGGCGGTGACCCTGGCCGTGATGCTCGCGTCTTTGACCGGGGACCCGCCGCGCAGGATCCTGGCGGCCACGCGCAGGGGGTGGCCGGAGCCGGTCGCCTCGACCGAGACCTTCATCTCGAGGTCGCTCTCGACGAGGACGCTCGTGGTGCAGCGCTGGCGGGCCTCCTTGATCCGGGTGGCGGTGATCCGCATCAGCCATCGGCCCAGGCGCTGGGGGCCGATCACCCGCCCCGACCCTGGATCCAGCGGCGGCAGGGCGATTTGGCAGTAACGGTAGCCCGGGGGCTGGCCGTAGCGGACGAGCTGGTTCCCGTTCGGCGAGGTCGGCCCGAAGCGCGTCCCGTCCGGCGCCTCGACCTCAAGCGCCAGATCCGACGCCGGATCGTCCCAGTTCAGGACGAAGCTGATCCGGCGCTCGCAGTCGGTGATCCACACCGGGACCGTGACCACCTGGGCCTGGGTGAGGGTCATCACGGGATCGAAAGCCATCTGCTGTCGGAAAGCGTCGGCCAGGACGTGGGCGAAGTGCTTGCGGAGGATCAGCGGGTCGTCGGCGAGGAAGAACCGGCCGTTGGAGCTGGCCGCCAGCTCGCTCAGGGCCTCGCTCGAGATGAACTCCGGCCGCCCGAGGCCCACCGCGTAGACCTCCATGCCCGCCGCGAGAACCCCCGGCTCCACCTCGGCGATCTCCGGCGGCGTGTTCTGCCGCCCGTCGGTGAACACGAGGATGACCTTGCGCGCCACCGTCGAGCCGTCGAGCTGGGCCCGGCCGAGCTGGAGCCCGCCACCGATCGACGTCCAGCCGCGCGGCTGCAAGCCGTCGACGTCCTGCTTGATCGCCCCCTGCTTCGTGGAGTCGTAGGTGCCGCGGGGCGTCAGGACCGCGACTTGGTCGTCAAACTCGACGGCGCCCATCTCGTCGCCCTGGCCGGGGATGACGAGATCGGCGAAGAGCTTCACCGCTGTCTTCAGCGCGTCCATCTGCGTCCCGCCCGGCGCCGGAGCGGCCATGCTGCCCGACCGGTCGAGGACCAGCTCGAGCGCAGCCGGGGCCACCTCCACACCCCGCCCTTGGAGCGTGACCTCCACCGGCCCGCGGCTCGGGTCGTTGTGCGTGATCCTGAGCCTGCCGGCAGGGGCGGCGCCGAGGTCGGTCGGCGCGAACACCACGGCGAACCGCGCTGACTGGGTGGGACCGACCGTTACGGGCCCGTGCTGCCTCGTCATCGGGACGGTGGTCGGGTCGCCGACGGTGACGAAGAAGGGCGACGTCAGTGGTGTCACCTCCAGCGTGACCGAGAGGCCCTGGCATGGGCTCGTGTTCGCCACCGTCAGCCGCATGCCGGCGAAGAACTGGCGCGGTACCGCGCCGAAGTCGAGGCTCATGGGAGTGACCGAGATGGCCGGAGGCGGCGTGGGCAGGCCCCTGCCGATCAGGTTCACCGTCCGCCGGCCGCTACTCGGCGCGTCTGCGGGGTCGTCCGAGGTGATGGTGAGCGTCCCGTCTTGCTGTCGGGGCGGGTCGGTCGGCTCGAACGTGACCAGGACGGTGCGCGAGCCGCCTGGAGTGATCACCGCGCTCGGCGTGTTGACCCGGTATGGGGCGGGAGCGGCGATGGAGCTGATCGTCAGGTCGAGGCCGCCCGGGTTCTCGAGGGTGAGGGCCAGGTCCGCCGAGAGGCACACCGGGACACCGTCGAAGTCGAGGGGGGAGGGCGAGACGCGAAGGTGCGGCTGGGCCCCGGTTCCCGAGAGGGCGACCGTCACCGTCGGCTGGCTCGGGTCGTTGCTCGTAATCGTGAGTCTCGCCGAGGCCAGACCTTCCACGGTCGGGCGGAACCCGACCTCGAGCGTCCGCGTCTGGTTCGGTTGGATCGCGGGGAGCGTGGCCGGCGTGACGGTAAACACCGTGTTCGAGACCTGGATGCCCGTGACGTTGAGCGCTGCCGTCCCCGTGTTCCGGATCGTGATTTGCCGGATCGTGGGGCTCGTCGTGTTGACCCGGGTCGCAGGAAAGGCGGCGACGTCCGTCGGCGTCACCTCGATCCGGGGCTGGGCCACCGGCGGCGCTCCCGCCAGGGGCCCGAGCGCCACGGTCGACGCCGAGGGCACTCCGTCAGCGGTGCCGGTGACCTGGGGCGTGGCCTGTGCGAGGTTGAGGAGTTTGACCGGAGTGACCACGCCGGTGGCGACGATAAAGCCGGCCGCCCCGGTCGTGCCCTGGAGCGCCGTCACGCCGCCCCCCTCTCCGACGGCGTAACCCGTATTGACCGACGTCACCGTGGGCGGGTTCGACTCGAAGTTGGAGATCCAGGCCAGGTCGAAGGAATTCGGGCTCCCGGCTAGGACGCGCCGGCCCGAGACGGCGACCGACTGGACGGAGCCGAGGCTCGTGACTGCGGTCCGGCCGATCTGGGCCTTGGTGGTTGCGTCGAGGAGCGCGACCTCCATCCCATTGATGTTCCCCACCGCGATGACGTTCGCGGCCGGGTCGGCGTCGAGGCAGACGGAGGAGAAGTTGAGATTGAACGGCGACGTGGCGGTGAAGAACGGCGTCACCACCGGAGTACCCGAAACCGGGAACTCCACTTCCGTGAAGACCGGGGGCGCATTTAACCCGGACCCGACCACCCTGCGGGCGGCGGTGAACGCCAGCCACGCGAAACCACCCTGACTCGTCGACGCCGTCACGACCCCGGGGGGCGTCTGCGAAAAGTCGATGAGGGCGACCCGGAACCCGTTCAGCTCGGCGGCGACGACGAGCGAGCCGCGGATGGCGACCGCTCCGATCCCTCCGAACCCCGGCAGGTCCACCGTCGGAGGGAGCGCTACCGGGGCGGCCGGGTTCGAGATGTCGAAGCGCTGCACCCGGGAGCCCAAGTAGGCGCCGACGACCGCGGTCACGCCGTCGCAGTCGACAACGCAGTTCGCGTTGAAACCCGGATCGCGCAGGACGCGAGTCGGACTTGACGTGTTGGCGAAATCGACGACGACGAATTCGAAGGAGTTCGGGGATCCGGCGACGACTACTGGCGGCATGGCCAATCCTCCTCCGGAGGGAACCGGTGGCGAGTGTTCGAGCAACGTGGAGCTGGGCTGCACTTCATACGCATAGCTATCATGGAAACGGGTCGGTGGGCGGTCGGGTGAAGAGAGCCACTGGCAACGGCGGTCGGGAAACCGGCGGAGGGTCTCTCCTGGGGAATGCGCGCCCGAATCCTGCCCAAGGCGGGGCACAGTACCAACGGCAGATTTGAAAGTCAAGAAGATCTGGACCGCCCTATTCGTCCCTATTTCCTGTGAAGACGCGCGTCGTAGCCAGCGAGCAGGTCTCCAATACTCTTGAGGAATTCCGACCGTCGCCGGAAACGCCCAACGGTGGTCGTCGGTACTTGGCGAGGCCTGGAAGAGGTCAGGTGGCGGGCGAGGAGAGCCGTGTTGGCACAGGGTGCCGGTTCAATTCCGCATTGACAATGCCAATGCATTTCTCTAGGCTCGGCAGGGGTGTCGTGTGCGCATCTCAGAGATCATCTGGACGGAGAGGGATGTAGCCCACCTGACCCGGCACGGTGTGACGCCGGAGGAGGTGGAAGAAGTCCTTGCATCCCGTCCTGTCTGGCGGCGAGGGTGCACGCACCTGGAGACCAAGCGAAAGAGCGCGTACGCCTTCGGACAGACGCAGGCCGGACGGTATCTCTTCATCGTCCTCTCCCCAAGAGAGCTTGGCCGGGCCAGATGTGTAACGGCACTGGACATGGACGAGAAGGCCAGGCGCTACTATGAGCGCCACAGGAGGTAGAAGCATGGCGAAGGCAACTACAAGGCGCACCCGGCTGCCCGCGTTTCGCACCGATGCGGAAGAGCGGGCCTTTTGGGAGAACCACCGGCCTGGGGACTACGCAGGTGGGATGCTGCCCGAGCGCGTCCAGGTCTCTCGACGCATCCGCCGGCGCGTCACGGAGCGCAAGGAGAATCTGACCCTTCGCATGGAACCCTCGCGTGTTCAGGAGATCAAGACGCTGGCTCAGGAACTCGGGGTTCCGTATCAGACCCTCATGCGAATGTGGATCGTCGAGCGCCTCCGCCGGGAGAAGGTAGGAGAAAGTGGTCTCACGGTGTAGTGCAGGTAGGGATGGCCGATGACGCGGCCGCCAGTTGCCTGACTGCCGCACAAACCGGAGCTTCGAAGCGGAGGGGTGCGGGCGGGCGAGGAGAACTGCCGGGAACGGGGGCCTGGAGAAGAACTGAGGGCCTCTGCGAGCCGTACAACGAGCAATGGATCCAGGCCCGGCCCGAGCCGCTGCGCTCCCGCCTCCTGGCCCTGCCCGGGCGGGTCCAAACCATCTGCCCATCGGGCACATCAACCACGTCAAGCTGTCCCCCGTGGAGAAAGAGCCGAACTTCCGGCGGAAGATCTTCCGGAACCGGTACGGGGGCTCGTATCCCTTCGAATACCGCGGGCCGGGTTCTGACTGACACCGCATGCGCTGCTGTGCTAGGGTACGCAGACGCCACCGTCCAGAATCACCCATTACCGGCTTGGGCACCCGTTGATTCCTGAGGGAGCGAGGAGATGACACACCAGGACCGACTGGACCAGCTCTGCATCAACACCATCCGGATGCTGGCGGCCGACGCCGTCCAGAAGGCGAAGTCGGGCCATCCGGGCATGCCCATGGGGGCAGCGGCCATGGCCTACGTCCTGTGGACGCGCTTCCTGAAACACAATCCCGCGAACCCCAAGTGGCCGGATCGGGATCGTTTCGTGTTATCCGCGGGACACGGCTGCATGCTTCAGTACGCGCTGCTGCACCTGACCGGCTACGGCCTGAGCCTGGAGGACCTCCAGAACTTCCGCCAGTGGGAAAGCAAGACCCCCGGCCACCCGGAACACGGCCTCACCCCCGGCGTGGAAACCAGCACGGGCCCCCTCGGCCAGGGTGTGGGGAACGGGATCGGGATGGCCATCGCAGAGCGCTGGCTGGCGACGCAGTTCAACCGGCCGGGGCACACCGTCGTGGACCACACCACCTACGCCATCGTGAGCGACGGGGACCTGATGGAGGGCGTGGCGTCCGAGGCAACGTCCCTGGCCGGACACCTGAAGCTCGGCAAGCTGATCTACCTGTACGATGACAACCGTATCTCCATCGAAGGGAGCACGGATCTGGCGTTCACGGAAGATGTCGGCCGCCGGTTCGAGGCCTACGGGTGGCACGTGCAGCGGGTGGCCGACGGCAACGACCTGGCCGTGGTCGAGGCGGCCATCCGGGCGGCGCGGGCCGAGACGTCGCGCCCATCGCTCATCATCGCCCGGACGCACATCGGGTACGGCAGTCCGAACAAGCAGGATTCCCACAAGGCACACGGGGAGCCGCTGGGCGAGGACGAGGTGAAGCTCACCAAGCAGAAGCTGGGCTGGCCGCTGGAGCCGGCGTTTCTCATCCCGGAGGAGGCGCGGCAGGAGTTCCGCAAGGCCCTGGATCGGGGGCGCGCATGGGAGGCGGAGTGGCGCCAGCGCCTGAGCGAATACGCTGCCGCGCATCCCCAGGAGGCGGCGCGCTGGGACCGGCTCATGGATGGGAAGCTTCCGGACGACTGGGATGCCGATCTCCCCGCCTTTGCACCGAGCGATCCGGCCATGGCGACGCGGGCGGCCTCGGGCAAGGTCCTGCAGGCTCTCTTCTCGAGGATCCCCAACATGATCGGCGGGTCGGCCGACCTGGCGCCGTCCACCAACACCTACATCAAGGAGTACGGGGAATTTCAGGCAGGGTCGTACGGGGGACGCAACCTGCGGTTCGGTGTCCGCGAGCATGCCATGGGTTCCATCAGTAACGGCATGGCGCTGCACGGAGGGGTCCGGCCGTTCACGGCGACGTTCTTGATCTTCTCCGACTACATGCGGCCGGCCGTGCGCCTGGCGGCGCTGATGGGGGTTCCTGTGGTCTTCATCTTCACCCACGACAGCATCGGCCTGGGCGAGGATGGGCCGACGCACCAGCCCATCGAGCACTTGATGGCCCTGCGGGCGATTCCGCATCTCACGGTGATCCGGCCGGCAGACGCGAACGAGACGGTCGAGGCCTGGCGCGCGGCCCTCGCAGAGCAGGGCCCGACCTGCCTGGTCCTGACCCGGCAGAACCTGCCGGTTTTGGACCGGGCCGGTATGCAGGCAGGGGGCGGGGTGGAGCGTGGCGCCTACGTCCTGTCGGATCCGCCAACTGGGAAGCCGCAGGTGATCCTGATCGCCACCGGCTCGGAGGTGTCGGTGGCAGTGGGCGCGCAGAAACTTCTGGCGGAGAAGGGCGTCGCCGCCCGCGTGGTCAGCATGCCGTCGTGGGAGATTTTCGAGCGACAGCCACCGGAGTACCGTGCGAGCGTCCTGCCGCCCTTGATCACGGCACGAGTCGCGGTGGAGGCGGGAAGTCCCCTGGGCTGGTACAAGTACGTAGGGACGAGCGGGGAGATCGTGGGCATAACCCGCTTCGGCGCTTCGGCGCCGGGGAAGGTCAACTTCGAGAAGTTCGGCTTCACACCCGAGAACGTGGCCGCGCGGGCCCTGGCTGTCCTGGGGCAGTAGAAGCAGCTCAACTGCGACCGGCTGTTTCCGCCTGTGGCGGATTCGGATGTTCGGGTGTTCCTCGAACCACCGAACCACCGGACGCCCGAACACTCGAACACCCCCCGGTCCTTCGGGGGCGATGGCCGGCGAAGCCCTGGATGGGGAAATTCAAACCTCCAAGCGGGGAGGGACGAGATGGCGCGCCTGCGTCTGCCGGGCTGTCAGGTCGGTGGGCTGGGTCCGTATGCCTCGGCAGTAGAGGCGGCCTTTGCCGATCTGGCGCAGCGGAACGCAGCCGCCAGGATCTGGGCCAGGGACCCCGCGCTCTGGAAGGCCGACCCCGACCATCAGAAAATTATCCGGAACAGCCTGGGCTGGCTGACCGTCACGACCACGATCCGGCAGCGTGCCGCGAATCTCGCCGGGTTTGCCGTCGAGGTCGGACAGGCCGGATTTACTCATGTGCTCCTTCTGGGCATGGGTGGAAGCAGCCTGTGTCCTGATGTCCTCCGTCTGACGTTCGGCGGGGCCGCCGGGTTTCCCACGCTGGCGGTCCTGGACACCACGGATCCGGCCAGCGTGCAGGCGTTCGAGCAGACTGTGGACCTGCCGCGGACGCTTTTCATCGTGGCCAGCAAGTCGGGAACGACGCCGGAGATCACGGCCTTCTACCAGTACTTCTTCGCGAAGGTCCGGGCGCTCAAGGGTGAGCGGGCCGGGGAGCAGTTCATCGCCATCACCGATGCCGGGACGCCATTGGAGCGGACCGGCGCCGAGGCGATGTTCCGCCGCGTCTTCCTCAATCCCTCCGACATCGGCGGCCGCTACTCGGCCCTCTCGTTCTTCGGGATGGTGCCGGCGACGCTGATAGGATTGGACGTGCTGCGGCTGCTGGAGCGGGTCGAGCGGATGGCGCACACCTGCCGGGCCAGCGTGCCAGCCCGGGAGAATCCCGGCGTGTGGCTAGGGACGATCCTGGGCGCTCTCGCCAGGTTGGGGCGGGATAAGCTGACGTTCGTCTGCTCGCCGGAGATCGTTTCCTTCGGTTACTGGGTGGAGCAGCTCATCGCCGAGAGCACGGGGAAGGACGGGACGGGCATCCTGCCGGTGGAGGGAGAGGCACTGGGGGATGCCGGCGTGTACGGGGACGATCGGGTCTTCGTGCATCTCAGGCTCCACGACTCGATGGACCGGGAACTCGACGGGAAGGTGAACGCGCTGGAACGGGCGGGGCATCCGATCGTGACGATCGGCCTGCAGGATCTGTACGACCTCGGCGCCGAATTCTTCCGCTGGGAGTTCGCCACCGCGGTGGTCTGCGCGGTGCTGGGTGTCAATCCCTTCGACCAGCCGAACGTCCAGGAGAGCAAGGACAACACCACGCGGCTGCTCGCCGAGTTCAAGGCGAAGGGCCGGCTCCCCGAGGGGGAGTCGATCTTCAGCGAGGGTCCGATCCGGCTCTACGGAGATGCCGCAAGCGCCGCGGGCCTCCGGAATGCGAAGACGCTTGCGGATGTCCTGAAGGCACACCTGGCGCGGATCCGGCCGCACGACTACGTCGCGCTGACCGCCTACCTGCAGGCGACGTCCGCCCACGCGGAGGCCCTGGCGGCGATCCGGTTTCATATCCGGGATCGGTTCCGCGTGGCGACCACGCTGGGATATGGGCCGCGGTTCCTTCACTCCACCGGGCAACTGCACAAGGGCGGGGGGGACAACGGGGTCTTTCTTCAGTTCACGGTGGACGACCCGGTGGGCCTCCCCATCCCGGGCGAGCCGCACAGCTTCGGCGTGATGAAGGCGGCCCAGGCCCTGGGTGACCTCCAGTCGTTGCAGAGTCGGAAGCGCCGGGCGCTACGCATCCACATCACGGGCGGAATCGAGGCGGGATTGCGGCGGGTGCTGGAGGCAGTAAGGGAAGTGCGCTGAACCGCAGATGAGGAAAGGGCCGACTCTTCTTATCCGCAGATTACGCAGATTTCGCAGATTACGTCGAGCCCTGAGTTGACCCGTCGCAACTATCAATCAAACGATCTGGCGAGATCCCGCTCAGCGGGTCAGATTACGCAGATTGATACGGACACAACGACGAGGACCGGGACTCATTTTAACCACAGATTTCGCAGATTGCGCAGATTCATTCGGATAGAGAGGAAAGGTCGGAATCATGAATCCGAAAGAGATGGCGGCGGAGCGTGGGGCGAGCCTGGTGGGGTCCGGGATGGTGCTGGGGCTGGGGAGCGGGACGACCGCCACGCTGGTGGTCCAGGCGATCGGTCGGCGGCTTCGCGAGGGGAGCCTGCGCAACGTCGTCGGGGTGCCGTCGTCCAGCGCCATTACTGCCGTGGCTCGGGAGTCGGGCGTGCCCCTCACGACGCTGGACGAGCATCCCGTCCTGGACCTGGACCTGGATGGGGCCGACGAGGTGGATCCGAACCTGGATCTCATCAAAGGGCTGGGCGGGGCGCTCCTCTGGGAAAAGATCGTGGCGGTCGCCTCCAAGCGGGTCGTGATCCTGGTGGACGAATCCAAGCTCGTGGATCGCCTGGGGACCAAGGCCCCGCTGCCGGTGGAGGTGATCCCGTTCGGCTGGCGGACCCACATCCCGTTCGTGGAATCGCTGGGGGGAAAGCCGGAGTTGCGGACCAACGCTGACGGTCGCCCCTTCGTCACGGACGAGGGGAACTACGTCCTGCACTGCCATTTCGACGGGATCCCGGATCCGACGGGTTTGCAGGCGCAATTGCGCAGCCGGGCCGGCGTGGTCGAGACGGGCCTCTTCCTGGGCATCGCCCACCAGGTCATCATCGGCCGCGCGGGAGGGGTGGAAGTTAGAACCCGACCGGCATGACGGTTGTTTCGAGCACGTACCTGGAAGGTGAAAACGGCCCGAGCCGGCTGGCCCGGGCCGTTAGCGCTCCTGCTGGCACTGCCTACCACCGCATCCGAACCCGATAGTTCACGGTCGTCTTCCCGTCCTTGGGCACGTTCACCGTGTACTTCAGGGTGTGGGCCTCGGCCTTCTCGTAGGGGTGGCTGGTCTTGATCACGTCCCAGTCGCCCGGGACGGGCTCGATGATCGTCACCTGCACGTCTTCCTTCTTGTGGTTCCGGACCTGGACGTCCCACTCGGTCTCGTAGAGGCCCGGGGCGATCTTGCGCCAGTCCCGCTGGGTGCGCTCGCCCACCACGTCGAAGGCCTCGCCCATCTTGATCTTCACCTTCTCGTCCTTGGGCGTGTGGTCAATCACGTCCTCGCCGATGAACTGGAGGCTCCGGTCGGACGCGGCCTTGTAGACGCGGACGATCCCCTTGGGCAGGGGCATGCCCAGCCGGTGCTGCTCCTTGTTGGCGATCTCCAGGAACACGCTCACCTTCTGGTTCGAGATGGGCGTGCCCAGCTGGCCCCGGTAGTACTGGCTGGCGCCGTAGAACCGGAGCTCCTTCTTGATGGGGATCTCGGCCACGTCCAGCAGGCTGATCTGCTTGGTCTGGTTCTGCTTGATGGTGGTGCGGCCATCCAGAGAATAGAGATGGTACTCGAAGAAGGATTCCTGCTGGAACTGCCGCGGGGTCTCGGCCGCCCCGACCTTGCTGGCGAGTTCCAGTCCGTCCCGCAGCTCCCGCCGGCCCACGGCGCGGTTGACGTCGCCGGCGACGAGCTTCAGGGCGGCGTCGGGATAGGTGGCGCCGCTCTTGTTGTCAATGGTCACCCACCCCGAGAGATCGCCGCCGTTGTCCTTCGCGTTGAGCACCACCACGTAGTCCGCCTTCCAGGTGATGCCCCCCGTCAGGTACGAGGCCTCCACGCGTTGCGGCCGCCCGGTGCGATTCTGGAGGAGCCAGACCAGGGTGGGCTTGGGGATCAGGTTATCCGGCAGGTCGGGGAGGATCACGCGGCCGTGGTGTCCCAGGTGGATCTGCCCGTTGATCTTGTAGATCGGCCCGTTGTTGTTGCTGAGCAGGACGGCGTCAATCAGGCTCCCGTCCCCGACCATCAGCTTCACCGTCTTGCCCACGAACTTGTCCAGGAGCTTCTGCGGGTTCAGGAGGTCGTACTCGTAATTCTGCTCGAGGATGCGCACGCCGGCCGCGTCCGTCAGGGACTTGAGGTGGACCGTGGTGGGATCGATCTGGGCCGCCACGTCCATGAACTTGACCTCATGAATCCCGGGGCCGAGCACCAGGTCCCGGACATCCTTCACCAGGCCCAGGTTCCCGTTGTAGATGGTGATGGCGACTTCCTTCTGGTTCTCCTGCGTCACCGCGGCGCGGCTCACCCCGGACGCGGCCGGGACCGCACTCACGCACAGGAAGCCCGCAGCCAATCCCACCGACATTACCAGGCTGAATAACTTTATCTTTCGCATCTGTCTCCCTCCTTGACGGCCCTGGGGCCGCCACATCGTCCGTTTGGAGGGTAAGACAGGCGCCGGCAGGAAAAGTTCCATCAACGTGGCTGGGCGGCTTGGAGGCGAGGAGGCGTGGATGCTGAGGACCACGGGGGCAGAGGGGCAGAGGGGCCTAGAGCGTTCTAGCTTCCCAGCTTCCTAGCCGAAGGCAGGAGTTAGCGGCAGCGGGTGGAGAGGGTCTCGCGGGCCAGGGCCGCTTCGGGCGTCTGCGCGTACCGGTCGGCGACATCCCGAAGCATCCGGCATCCGGCCCGGTCGCCCAGGGCCAGGCGGGCTTGAGCCTCACGGTAGAGGGCAGTGGGGATGAGGGGACTGTCAGGAAACTCGCGGACCAGTGCCTCATATTCGGAAATGGCCTCGGTGTAGCGGCGCTGGGCGACGTAGGCATCCCCCAGGCGCAGGTGCGCGTCGGCGATGCGGGCATCGCGCGGGTTCTGCGTGATGAAGGCGCGGAGACCCTCAATGGCCAGATCGTAACGCTGGCTGTCCATGTCCGTCCGCGCGGCAGCGTACAGCTCGTCCGCCGACTTGGTGGGGATCGAGGAGACCGAACCCTCCTTTGCCCGAGTCGGTGGTTGCGCGGGGGCTGGAGCGGATTGCTGAAGGCTCCTTCCGGCCGTGCCGGACTCTGGGGCCCTGGGGCGGGCATCCCTGGATGGTTTCGCCGTCTTCGGGGATTCCGACGGAGCGGTCGTCTTTCCCAACTCCTTTGCCTCATCGCGGAGGGCCGACGTCGCGCGATCCTTCTCGGCTTCCAGGCCGGCCTGAGGCGGGGAACCGATCGCATCGGCCGGAGCCGCGGGGAGTTCAGCTCTCTCCGCCTTTGGAGTCTCTGCCAGGGGGCGGGTGCCCTCGGTCCTCTGGGATGGCTCACTGCCTGCTCCGGAGATATCCGGAGTCTTGAGGCCCGGAGGCGCCGCCGGGGCCGGCGCCTCGCGGGTGACGGGAGGTGGCGCGGCCGGTTGCGGTTCGGCCGCTCGGCGGAGTTCCGGCGAGCGCTGATAGATGAGCAAGCCTGCGAACGCGACAAGGACCAGGGCCAAGGCCTGGATAGGCACCTTCACGCGGAGGGGGAAGAAGAGCCAGTGGACGGCCCGCTGCCACCGGGTGGGGGCCTCGATCCCCTGGCGGACCCGCGCCGCGAACCCCGGAGACGGCTCGGCCCCGCCCAGACCCGATACGGCGCGCATCGCCTTTTGGAACGCGGCCCACTCTGCCCGGCACGCGGTACAGCTGGCCAGGTGCTGGGTAATCGTAACCAGGGGAGGACCGGAGAGGGTCTCGTCGTACAGGTCCGAGAAGGCCTCACGGGCTTCGTCACACGTCATGGGTCGCTCATCTCACAGATATGGGGTCAACCGGGCCTTCATCTCCATCCGGGCACGATGCAGTCGCGAGCGGACGGTGCCCAGCTCCAGCCGCAGCGTCTGGGCAATCTCCTCGTAGGACAGCCCCTGGATATCCCGCAGGACCAGGATCAGCCGGTGTGCCTCCGAGAGGTGCGCCAACTCGGCCTGGACGATCCGTGCCCGGTCCGCCCGTTCCAGGAGGACATCGGCGCGCGGGGCCTCGTCCGCCAGTCGGTCCACAGGAGCCGGGGGGTCGTTGCCGACCGCGCCCGGTCGGTCGCCTCCCAGTCCGAGATGGTGCAACTGCCGCCGGCGGGCCTTCAGGTGGTTCAGGCAGTGGTGGCTGGTGATGCTGTACAGCCAGGTGGAGAACCGGGAGGCCCCCTTGAACCCCTTCAGGCCCCGGTAGGCCTTCAGGAAGATCTCCTGGGCCAGGTCCTCGGCCTCCGCCCGGTCCCCAAGCATGCGGAGGACCAGCGTGAACACCCACCCCTGATAGCGGCGGACGAGCGTCTCGAAGGCCCCGGCATCCCCGGCCTGCGCCCGGTCCACCAACCCGCGGTCCTCGTCCGCTGCGGCCGCGGCCAGCGGCACCGTCGAACCCATTGCCGGCGCAGCGGGCCGCTGCATCCTTAGACCTCGTGGCAGCGCCGGAAGTTCCGGCCCCACCGCAGTGCCTGCTCTTGCGCCTGTAGTCTTCCTTCGGTTGTCGTCACGTGTCTGCCGGTCATGCAAGGCATCCGGGATCGCAGAGGTCTCAGCCCGGGTAACACCGTGCC